>DAIDHM010000208.1 GCA_027459705.1 Ktedonobacteria bacterium
CGGGGGAGGGTCAATCACCGGCAGACCATACGACAGGAACGACTCATCAACGATCTGATGGATATGGAGCGTTTGCAGCATGGGAGGCTCCAGCTACAGATGCGCCCACTGGATCTGCGTGAACTGGTCGCGAATATCGTCGCGGCCGTCGCGTTGAGCTTGCCCAATCTCCCTTTGGTGACGGAACTCGGCGAGGACCCGGTTCTTGTTCTTGGCGATGCCGTACGGTTAGAGCAGATCCTCACGAATCTGCTCAACAACGCGGGCCGCTATGCTGCGTCCAGCCCCCACATCACGATTCGGCTGCAGCGCGTGGAAGAACTGGCTGAGCTCCAGGTAGTGGATATGGGTCCAGGCATCGCGCCAGAACTCTTGCCGCATATCTTCCAACGCTTCTACCAGGCTCCACGAGGCAAAGAATTCAAGCGTCAGGGGTTGGGGCTGGGCCTCTGGATCGTTCGGGAATTAGTCCTGGCCCATCAGGGGAATATTGAGGTGCATTCAGTTGTTGGTCAGGGGACATCGTTTCAATTGCACTTTCCGCTGTTGCGCGGTGGGGAGATTGTCCAGTGTGAGGACTAGCAAACACAGGATGTCGCATGAGGTGATGTAGGGTGGGGCTGATGAGCATGGATCACTCCCACACTTTCTCATCCCAGGGCATTGCACGAAAGAAACAGACCAGGTGCTTGACGGACTGCTCAACCTATGGTACCGTTGTGCCGACGATAGCGCGCATCACGTAGGATGCGCCACCTCTCCGTGATCGGGTTGGTGGTTGATCTGGCAAAAGCTCGCACCTCAATGCCGATCCCTTTCGCAGCACCTGTCGCACAATGCCGAGCGACAGCAATATCATCAACATCATAAAAAACGCGCCTACACGCGCGAGGTTTGGGGAGCACCGGGCCATGGCGAACGACACGACGCAGGGCCAGCGAAGCGTATCACCGGATATCATCTTCCGGCTGGCGTATTATTACGACACGAAAACCTTCCTGACTTCGGTCTCGCTGGGGATTTATACCGCGCTCTCAGCGCACCCCCTCTCGGCGCAAGATCTCGCGAAGCGCCTCAGCCTGCATCCCGAAGCGTGCGAAGTGCTCCTCAACGCGCTGGTCGCGCTGGAACTGTTGCGCACCGAGATCGATAACCATACTGGCGAGGTGGTCTACGCCAATACCCCTGTCTCTGACAACTTCCTGGTGGAGGGTCGTCCGGAATATATGGGTGATTGGCTCCGTATCGACGATCAGTCCTGGGATATTTGGGGGGACCTGGAACATGTCATCCGTGGCTATGGCCGCCACCAACAATCAATCTATGCGCCGACTTCGCCAGAGATTATCAAACTGGCCGGAATGTACGACATGGAAGCGTTGGCCGTGGCGGCGAAGGTGATCGATGACCTGGATGTGACCGAGGAATCGACGAAGCGCGTCCTGGACATCGGTGGCGGCGGCGGGCGTTTCGCGGCGGAATGCTGCAAGCGTGGACCAAACATCACCGCGACCGTCTTCGACCGCCTGCAAGTGCGCCAGGTTTTTGACGAAGTGGTGCGCCAGACAAATCTCAATGGACGCATGTCGTTTATCTGGGGCGATTTTCACCACGACGTACTACCGCGTGGTTTCGACCTGGTACTTCTCTTTGATATTTTACATCTGCAAGGCGCTGCCAAAAATCGCGACCTACTCTGGCGGGTCCGTGGATCCCTGGAACCCGGCGGCCGGGTGGCTATCAAAGATGTGCTATTAAACGATAACCATACCAGCCCGCGCCGTGCCGCGCTCTTCTCCGTCAATATGATGGCCCACTTCCCCGACGCGCGCTGCTTCTCAGCGCGTGAGATCGCGTCGTGGCTCACGGAGGCAGGCTTCGACGAGGTCCGTGTGAGCGATACTTTCCCAGGCTTGATGACGGCGCGCGTACCGAAGAACGACTGAAACATCACCTCCATGGAGCGCTTCCCGTGTGTGACGGGAAGCGCTCCTCTCTATGTACCCCCCTCGATCGTTCCCCTCGCGAAATCGCAACTGCGTATCCCATCCCCGTGCGGAATATAGCCCATTTCTCCTTTTCCCCAACTTACCCACCACTTATCCACCATTTGTGGAAAATCTCGTGGATAAGCATCTTGCTCTTCATGCTTGCCAGCGCGTAAAATCGTGGGGAAGAGTGGGGCAAAGTGGGGCTGAGTGTTGAAATATGGCATCCACGTTGCGTCATAGCTGAGTTGGAAGGTGGCACAGCGTGTTCCTGGGTGAATACCAGCATACAATCGACGCGAAAGGACGATTGGCCATTCCCGCGAAATTTCGCGGGCGGCTGGATCGTGGCGCCGTGCTGGTCCGGGGCATTGAAACCTGCCTCTATGTCTTCCCGATGGAGACCTGGGAGGCCAAAGCGCGTGAATTAGATAGCGTGCAACTTGATCCGCGCCAGCGTCGCTTGGTCGAGCGGCGATTCTTCGGCACCTCTTTCGAGGTCGAGTTAGATACGCAGGGGCGCATCGTGGTACCGGCGGCGTTTCGACGCTACGCTGAACTCGCGGGCGAAACGACGATCGTTGGCGCGCGCCAGCGCTTCGAAGTCTGGAGCGCGGCGCGCTGGGAAGCCTATCAGGATGAGATGGCACAGGAAGATCTGTCGGGGCTGGACCTGCCATTTTGAGGGCACGGACCACGCCAGCACATGCGACACGTCCATAGGTTAAGGAAGGGATCCAACAGTGAGACAGCCAAGCCTCGGCATCGCCGGACTGGTGGGGACGAACGAGAGCGGATCGGAGGATGCTTCCCTTCTGCAAGGGAGCGGCGCAAGCTCCGCCACCGTGCATATCTCCGTGTTGCTCGCAGCGGTGATCGATGGGTTGGCGCCTGTGGCGGATACGCGGGTGATTGACGCGACGTTAGGCGGTGGCGGTCATAGCGAACAGCTATTGGCGCGTGGGGCGCGGGTCCTCGGAATCGATGCGGATCCGGCGGCGCGCCAGCGCGCCGCAACGCGGCTCGCATCCGCCGTGGCGTCAGGGCGGTTCGTCATTGCCGCTGGCAATTTTCGCGACATCGGCGCCATCGCGCTGGCCCATAGCTGGGAGCCCGTCATGGGCATTCTCATGGACCTGGGGCTGTCTTCGGATCAACTTGCGGATCGCGATCGGGGTTTCGCTTTCAGCGCAGACGCCCCACTCGACATGCGCTTCGACCCCACAACGGGTGTCTCGGCCGCCGAAATCCTGGCGACGGCCAGCGAAGAAGAGATTGCTGATATCCTCTGGCGCTATGGCGAAGAGCGCCGGTCGCGCGTCATCGCGCGACGCATCGTCGCGGCGCGCGCCACTGGCGGCATGACCCGAACCACGCAGCTAGCCAACCTGGTGGCGCGCGCCATTCCAGGGCGGCCGGGCGGTGTGCATCCAGCGACGCGCACATTCCAGGCGCTCCGCATTGCCGTGAATGGCGAGCTGACCGCGCTGGAGGCCGCCCTGCCCCAGACCCTGGACCTGCTGGCGCCGGGTGGCCGTCTGGCAGTCATCAGCTTCCATTCGCTGGAGGATCGCATCGTCAAACATTGGATGCGCGCTGAGGAGCGGGGGTGCATCTGCCCTCCAGCCACACCCGTCTGCGTCTGTGGACATGCACCACGGCTCAGGGTTTTGACCCATCACCCGCTGGAAGCTGACGCGGCTGAAATCGCCGCCAATCCACGCGCACGTAGCGCCAAGTTGCGTGTCGCCGAACGTATCAATGAGGGACAAGGATGATGACCTGGACCTCCACCGCCCCAACCTGCCCCGCGCCGGTACCACAGTCGTGGTTGCCGGTGACGGATGCTGGGCGATGGAGCGTCGTGGCGCAAGGAGGGAGAAGCACGCATGGAACGTCGGGGGGAACACCTTGGGCAGAACTCACCCACACCGATCTGGCTCTGTCTGGCAATTATTGGCCTGGCCGCCTGGATCTACCTGAGCCAGACTGGCGCTGTGGACGCCGCCAATGCTCGGCTGCAAGTCGAGCAGCAAACGACCCAGCAACTTGTCGCGCGGCACCAGGCGAATATGGTGACGCTGGGAACGTTGCAATCACCGATCACTCTCTTTGCCCAGGCGCGCGCTCTGGGCATGCAACCAGGGACCTGGAGCGATCCCAACCAGGGAGCGCAACCATGATTCGCTATACAACACGTTCCTGGGAGCGCCGCAGTCTTCTCAACTCCACTTCCCAACTCGGCATGCAGCGCGTGACACTGCCATTGACGCGCCAATGGGCGTTAGGTGGAGCGATTGCGCTCGTCATGGTTGGTCTCACCGCGCGTCTGGCATATTGGCAACTGGCACAGGGAACCACACTGCGTCGCCAGGCACTCGCTCAGCAACAACAGGTGATCTCCGCGCCATCTGCGCGCGGCATGATCCTCGATCGCCATGGGGAAATTCTGGCGGTCACGGTAACGGAGCAAACGATCATCCTCGATCCCTGGATTGCCCAATCCAGTGAACAGCAACATCCGGGAACATTGGTCGCGATGGCGGATCGGCTCGCGACGCTGACGGGACTTCCCGCGGCGGTCATCCAACCCCAATTGGCGCTGGCCACCGGCTACCATCAATTGACCGATGGGACGGGGCAGGTAGTTCTGCTCAGCCCTGACGGTGGTGATGCCGCCACATCAGCAATCGCGAGTGGCAAGTTGCCGGGAGTGGTGTTGCACTCCGTGACGAACCGCGTGGCGCCCGTCGGCGATTTCGCTGGTCCCGTGCTCGGATTCGTCAGCCAGGAGACAGGACATGGTCAATATGGGGTTGAGCAACAATATGACACACTGTTGCAAGGGACGGCCGCACAATCGACTCAGGCTGTTGATGTCTGGGGGAATCCATTGGCTGATCCGGGGGCGTCGAGTGCCAATACGCTGCCTGGCGCAACGATCACTTTGACGCTGGATACGGGCATCCAGGTGATGGCCGAACAGGGTCTGCGCCAGGCAGTCACACAGACTCAGGCCGATGGCGGAACGGTGCTGGTCATCGATCCAACGACTGGCGCCATTCTGGCACTGGCAACCACTCCCGGTTTCGATCCCTCGCACTATGCCGATGCGAGTCTCAGTGCGTTCAGCGATCCGGCCATTAGTGCGGTCTACGACCCTGGCTCGACGATGAAAGCCATCACTATGGCAGCTGGTCTGGATAGCGGCGTCATCACCCCGAATACGACGCTCGATGACCAGGGCTTCATCACGATCGGCGGCCAGACTATCTATAACTGGGACCACCTCGCGTGGGGCACCGAGACCATGACACAAGTGCTGGCACACTCCTCCAATGTAGGTGCGGCGTGGGTGGCGACACAGCAATTAGGCGCCGCTCGCTTCCAGCACTATGTCTCGGCGTTTGGACTTGGTACCCCGACAGGGGTGGATCTGCCAGGTGAAGTCGGTGGTCTCCTCCCTCCTCCGGCAGCCACCGCGGATCTCAATACCTTGAATCTGGCAGAGAACGCGTTCGGCGAGAGCATTGGTGTCACACCCTTGCAGATGGCAATGGTCTACGCGACGATTGCCAACGGGGGCGTACTGATGCGCCCGCACATTGTCCAGTCGATCACGCATGCTGGCCATACCCAGACCATTGCGCCCCAAGCGGTGCGGCGCGTCATCAGTGCCCAGTCCGCCGCGACGTTGACGCAGATGCTGGTCGATTCTGGCCTCTATGGCGACGCGCAGACCGGGTTGATCACCGGGTATCCGGTGGCAGCCAAGACAGGCACCTCAACACCAAACCCGTCCGACCCAACCATCACGTATGCCTCCGTGCTGGGGTATGCCCCAGCGAACCACCCGCGCTTCGTCTTGCTGGTCAAGCTCGATCATCCCCGTACGACTGTCCTGGGCGGTGCCGCCGCGGGTCCCCTCTGGCGAGCATTAGTGCGCCAGATTTTGTCGTACGAACAGGTTCCATCACAGGAAGGAAACGCATGAAACGCAAGCAAACAGTCCCATCGGAGCCGCAAGCGCCCGTGGTGCGACCAGTCGCACGAGTTGCCACCCCACTCCTGCCGAAAACGCATGCGACCCAACAACATGTGCATGATCTGCGCGTCGCGCTGGCGGAAGGGTGGGAGATTGTGCAACCGATCTTTGCGCGCCCCCTCTGGACATCGCTGGATGATCGGCGCCTGGCGTTTCATTTTGTCTTGCAGCGCGACCGTGCCACGCGCTTGCTGACTGTGCCAGAAACCAAAACCATCGCGCGCTTCATCCGCGAACAGTCGCTCTCGATTGATTCGCGCTACCAGTGAAGGCCAGCAAGCTATAAACTGTGGCGTTCAGTTGCCAGGCGAACGGACGTTGTGAGGATTAGCCGTCTCACACCTTGGGCATTTAGCCTGGATGGGAAGCAGGTAGAGCTGGCATGCCGGGCAGGGTTGCGCGATCGTTGAGTGACAGCTCCAGCAATAGGGACTATCTGGAGCGGTGCGTTCGCCACAGATCGAGCAAGTATAGAGCAAGGGTCGGGGTGGCGTGGCAGGCAGAGAGTCGCCCTTCTGCCGCATCAACGCGAAAGGCGTGCTGAGAGGCAACTCAACGGGATCATTATGTGCGGCGACAGAGGCGGGGGGCGCCGGTTCGCCGCCGTCATTGAGCCAATTATCCGCGCCTCCCGCATCGGGGAAGTTCGGCGTCGTCGGGCGATCGGGCACGGATGATAGGAGCGCCCCTCGCAGTGGTGGCGCGGCGACGAGCGAAGGCGGCGCGACCCAGCCAACATTGCGACGCGGCAGTGGCACAGCCGCCGCGGCCGCCAGCCGGTCCGCGCTGGGTCCGGGATCCTGCGTCGCCGCTGGGGCATGAATCGTCCCAGCAATGGCCCCAGCAGGGCTTTCGCGTGCCTGGGAGGTCGCGACTGGCCCCGTGACCGCTTTGAGGGGAATGGTTGAGCCCTCGACCACCTCCGCCGCGCGGCGTCCGTCGATGAAGTGTACGTTGATATGTGGCGCTAAGATCACCACATCCCCATCATGCAGCAGATACTCTTTGACCACGCGTCCCCCGACGCGCAGTCCATTCGTGCTGCCCAGATCAATGATCCACCAATCGTTGCCGCGCTGGCGCACTTCGGCATGATGGCGCGAGATCTGCGCGAATGGGAGGACGATATCATTGCCGGGTAACCGGCCAATCGTCAGTCGCGGTTTCGCCAGGTCCACTCGACGCAGTCCCTCGCGCGTCTCAATATCCACGGCTACCATCGTCGCCATCCCTCCCCGCTCCACGATCACCACCGCGATCGCGCCTCGAGTATACCATGACGATTCGCCACCCGCAAACCGGTTATACAACATGGAAAATGCCGCGTCCACTTGAGCACTCGGCTTCTTTCTTGCTGGATTTTTCAAAGATATCAGCACTATCAACAGGAGGTGCTCTGCATTGTTTCCGGTTATGGGAACAGGGGCTCATTGACAATGGATGAGCTTGTAGCCCGAGCCAAAACATTGGATGTAGGAGCACGTGTTGCGATCGTGTCAGACTCTGCGACAGCAGCTTCCTTGCCTGGCGCCTTGTGCTATGCGCCAGACCATAACACGCACGTATGTCTGTGCGTCAACGCTCACCCCGTTGGTCACAAGGCCGCACTGACAGCGGAAGGGCAACGGGCGGGCAGAGGACTTTCCGTCATCTGCCCTCCACCCCCCAGGTGTTCTGGCTCGCATTGCCATCGGAAGGAGTGTTGTTGAGATGGATCATCTGACCGAACCCACCAATGTCTACGTACCGACAGCGCAGCATTCCCCCGGAGACCGCATATTTCATGGTGGTGGCTCGTGTGGAGAGTTGCTCCGTACGATTGATTGGTCCACATCGCCGCTGGGACCCGTAGAACGCTGGTCGCCCAGCCTACGGATTGCCCTGCGCATCTGCTTGACCTCACGCCATCCCATTCTACTCTGGTGGGGACCAGATCTCATCAAACTCTACAACGATGCCTACGCGCCATTGCTGGGCAATAAACATCCCTGGGCGCTCGGCCAAGCTGGTCGCGAGGTCTGGCCCGAAATATGGGAGGTGATCGGCCCGATGTTAGCCCGAGTGATGGCGAGTGGTAATGCCACCTGGTCGGATGATCAAATGTTGCTGCTGGAGCGCAATGGATACCAGGAAGAATGTTATTTTACTTTTTCATATAGCCCCATCGAACAGGAGGATGGCCAGGTCGGCGGTGTCTTCACCGCCGTCAGCGAGACGACCACGCGCGTCATCAATGAGCGACGAACCCGTCTGGCCCGCGACATGGCAGCGGTCATTGCGGAAATCGGATGGTCCGGTGGCAGTCCGCTGCCCAGCGGTGAGCCCTCTACCAGCGCCATCTGCCAGCGCGCGCTGACCATCCTGGCAACCGATACGGCCGATCTGCCTTTTCTGCTTCTGTATCAAATTGAAGAAGCAAAACAGGGCGATGGTTTGATGCCAGTTGCCACATTATGTGGACAGGTCGGCATTCTGCCAGATACGGCTTGGGCTCCCTCAAGTATATCTCCATTGTCCCCTTTTGCGGTCTGGCCATTGGTGGAGGTGGCACAGACGCGAGATCCGTTGGTATTGACGGATCTCCCGACGCGCATCCCGATCCACGCCTTCACTGTGGAGGATGGACTCATCCCTCACACCGCCGTCATCCTTCCGATGCACGAGCCAGGGAAGACACTCGCGACCGCCATCCTGGTCGCCGGGATCAGCCCTCGACGTCCATTAGATGATGAGTATCTGGGATTTCTGGATATCCTTGGGCGTCATCTCGAAGCGGCATTTGTCAGTGCGCATGCCTACGAGGCAGAGCGGCGACGCGCCGAAGCGCTGGCCGAGATCGATCGAGTAAAGACGGCTTTCTTCAGCAATGTCAGTCATGAATTTCGCACGCCACTCACCTTGATGTTAGGACCCCTGGCAGACCTGCTGGAACGTGCGGATCTCGATCCGGACCTGCGTGAAGAGGTTGAACGGATCCATCGTAATGGACTGCGATTATTGAAACTAGTGAATATCTTGCTCGATTTCTCGCGCATCGAAGCGGGTCGGACGCAGGCTCACTATGTGCCGACCGATCTCGCGGCATTGACGGCTGATCTCGCCAGTACGTTCCGGTCAGTGATCGAACGAGCTGGGCTGGAGTTGGTGGTCGATTGTCCGCCGCTGGAATCGCCTATCTATGTCGATCACGAGATGTGGGAGAAAATTGTCCTCAACCTCCTTTCCAATGCCTATAAATTCACGTTCAGCGGTCAGATCGCCATCAATATGTATCAAAACAGTGATGCAGCTCTCCTTGAGGTGCGCGATACCGGCATAGGCATACCCGCTGACGCTCTCCCGCATATCTTCGATCGCTTTCACCGTATCCAGACACCCCAGGCGCGCACGCACGAAGGATCAGGCATCGGGCTGGCACTGGTCCGAGAGTTGGTTGCGCTGCATGGCGGCACGATCGCCGTGACCAGTGTGAGTGGTCACGGAACGGTATTTCGCATTACGCTGCCACTCGGTTCCGGGCATTTGCCACCTGAACAGGTGGGCGCAGGGGGAGTTGACATGGTGGCGGCCCTGGCGGCGGCGCCCTATGTCGCCGAGGCAGCGAGCTGGGACGGAGCGATGGGACATGAGACCAGTGCCATCTCCGTTGCCCTCGCCGCCCGCGAATCTCCACTTGACTCGACGGAGGCGCCAACCTGGCCGGTTACGGAACCATCAGTGCCGAGCACGACGGTGCTGATCGTCGATGACAATGCGGATCTGCGTGATTATTTGCGTAAATTGCTCAAGAATCAATACCAGGTGGTCACGGCTTCTCATGGCCGCGAAGCCATGCGGATCATCGAGCGTACTCCACCTGATCTGGTCCTCACGGATGTCATGATGCCAGAGATGGATGGCTTCGCCTTACTGGCCGCGATCCGCGCCGACCCTACCCAGCATGGTATACCCGTGATATTGCTGACGGCCTATGCTGATGAGGCCACGACGATGGAGGGATTGCGGGCCGGCGCAAATGACTATCTTGTGAAGCCATTCTCGCCACGCGAATTACTGGTGCGCATTGCCGCGCGCATTGCGATTGCACGAGCTCTCCAACTGGCGGAAGCTCGGGCGCGCGATCTGGAGACGGTGCTGAACAATATCATCGACGGCGTCATGATGTTAGACGCGAACGGGAACATTCAGCACCTCAATCATGCTGGACGCATATTATTAGGGATTGGCGATGTTGATCCACATGCATATTTGCAACTCAGCGGTGCCGATCGCACGAAACTGGTGCAGTTGAGCGACCTGGCAGGGAATCGGGTCGAGGTGGAGCAGACGCCGCAGTGGCGCATTCTCCACGGCACAGTCCTGGCGGGATCTACCACCGACGACCTTCGCCTCACCACCCTCGATGGCCGTGCACGGATCTTTAATATCGGTGGTGCGCCCCTCTATGGGTCAGATGGTGTCATTATTGGGGGCATCCTCACGTTTCGTGATACCACCGAGCGTCAGGAATTCAATCATCAAACCCAGAACGCCTTACACGCCTTACTCGAGATGGCAGAGGTGCTCACTCTGCCCCTTACCACGCAATTCGCCACAACCTCACCAGCCATTCAGCAAGTGATGGAGCTGATGCGCCAGGTCTTGAGGGGTGATAAAGCAGCGATCGCCATCGTAGACCAAGGTGGCGAGATGCAGTTGGTTGCCTCCAGTGGTCTCATGCCACGCGAATCCGCTCAAATTCAGATGATTGCCCGGGGGTGGAACGAGGCGGATGCGCGCGCGCAAGCTGTCCTGGCATCCCTTGGCGCTGGTCAGCCCATCCAGCTGAATATGGTGCGTGATCTGCCCACGCCGCAGAGCAATAATTTCGGCGTGCATACGGTGATGCTTGTCCCGGCGCGGTTAGCCAATCATCGTATCGCGGTATTCGCACTCGGCACCCAGGAAGCTCAGCCCTATACTCCTGATCAGATTGCCCTGGCGCAGGCTGCGATGCAATTATTCTTGCTCGTCTTTGACCGCAACCGGCTATTATACGAGCAGGCGGAATCACGAACTCGCGAACTCGCGTTGCAACAGTCGCACCAACGCATGGATGAATTCCTGGGTATCGCCAGCCATGAATTACGGACCCCTCTGACCAGTATACGCGCCAACGTGCAGATGGCCGAACGCGGCCTTCGCACGCTCGTCCAGTCTCCCGCCATAGTGGAACTCGGTCCGCAATTCAAATCGATGCCAAGTCTGCATCATCTCCTTGAACGAACCAGCCATCAACTTCACCGCCTGGATCGTCTCGTTGGCGATTTGCTTGACGCCTCCCGGATCCAGGTAGATAAGCTTGAATTGCGGATGGAAGTGTGCGATCTGGTGGTGATCGTCGAGGAGGCAGTGGCCGAACAGCGCATGGCATGGCCAGACCGTGAACTGCGTGTTCGGACTCCGGAGCGCGGGACGTTGCGGATCTTCGCTGACCCAGACCGCATCGGTCAGGTCGTCGCCAATCTTTTGACCAATGCGTTGAAATACTCCGCCAGCGATCAACCCGTGTCTGTCGCGATCATGCGACGAGATGATCACGTGTTCGTCGCGGTGCGCGATCGTGGGCCGGGAATCCCTGCGGATGCGCGCACACACATCTTCGAACGTTTCTATCGCGTGCCTGGGATCGAGCTGCGCAGTGGATCGGGCGTAGGTCTCGGCTTAGGTTTATTCATTTGCGCGACACTGATCGAGCGCCACCACGGGCAGATCGGTGTGGAGGGCCATGTCGGTCGCGGCTCGACATTCTGGTTCACATTGCCGCTACACCATTGATCGCGGAGTGTGATTCCTGTTACTCTGAAGACGGCTACTCAGTCCCCCGACATTCCATAACAGCGTCTTTGGAGGCAGAACGATGGCTGACCTCACCGTCTTGACGGTTCGCGCACCGAATCCCGGTCCCATGACGCTCGAGGGGACCAATACCATGCTGGTTGGTGATGCGACGGGTTGCGTCGTCATCGATCCCGGCTGTGACGATGCCGCGCATCTGGCGGAAGTCGTGGCGCAGGGCGCCCACCTCGGAGGAATCTCCGCGATCATCGTCACGCACGGGCATATGGACCACCGCGGTGGAGCGACGGACTTAGCGGCGCTTGCAGGCGCGCCGATTTTCGCGGCTATGCCGACCCCGGATGGTGTGCCAGAGGCCAGCCAGGCGCTGGCAGAGGGATCGACGATCTCAGCGGGTCAGCATACGTTAACGGTCATGCTCACACCTGGACATCGGTTTGATCATTGCTGCCTCTGGCATGCGCCCAGCGGCGATCTCTTTGCGGGAGACCTCATGGCTGGGCGCGGCACCGTGGTCATCGCGTCGCCAGAAGGAGAGATGGCCGCCTACCTCGCATCACTACGACGAATCCAGGCGCTCCCGGTGCGTCTGATCTGGCCTGGCCATGGTCCGGTCATCACTGATCCTGCCGACCGAATCGCCTACTACATTGCCCATCGACTGGAACGCGAAGCGCAGGTGGTCACCGCGCTTATCGATGCTGCCTCTCCCCAGACCCTCGCTGCATTGGTGCCCATCGTCTATCGCGATACGCCACCCGCGATGTATGCCTGGGCCGCGCGCTCTTTGCAGGCGCATCTGCTGAAATTGGCGGCAGAGGGGCGGGTCGTGCCGCTGGGGCCTTTGCCTGATGGCCCCTGGCAGCTACTCACGGGCAACTGACGCTGAATCCAGTCGGGACCCCGGCCTCATCATGATGTGCGGTACCGGTGGTATAGTTCCCGGTTGTCGCGCCGCGCGCGAGGAGTGTGGCAGGAGTGATGGACCAGACGGTCCACTGGGGGACGCACGTTTGTTGATTCATCGTGATCACCCACAGGGCATCGGGGTGGATTTCATAGACTGTGGTAGTCTGGTTGACCACGTCACGGTCCACCCAGCGATAGAGCGGTTGATTGGGATAGCCGCGCATATAGAGTGAGAGCACTTGCGTCGTCGTGGTCACGGTGAAACTCACTCCACCATCGGCGCCCTCGAATGTCTCCAGGTCCACTTCATTACTCAGCGAGCTATTGACCTGCAGGGTGCTCTGCGGATTCAATTGCTGGATGCGCTGGAGGGCGGTGAGGGCTGGGAGCGTAGGGACGGGAGTTGGTTGGGCCACGAAAGGTAAGCCACCCGGAAAGAAATGATTGATCCCGTTGCTCGCGACATACGCGCCACCCGCGACGGCGACGGCAATCAATACGGTCACGAGGAGCGCACCAATCTCACGGCCTCGATGGCGCTGACGGGGCGGCGGAAGCCGGTAAGCTGGGGCTGTCCCTGGTTGGCGCATAGCGGTCCCCTCTTCACGGTGGGTTGGGTTGATGCATCAGCATGCGATGTATCGCCAGAATCTGTTTCTTGCTGCTTTCTGCTCATTCGAGAACTACAGAGCGTGTTGGGTTGCAATGCCGCCGGCAGAGCGCGCTGGCCGCACCAGATGTGCGCCACGTCGGTGGGGTGATGGCATGCGCTGTCGCTGTCAATCCGTTGGCGGCTGCGCCACGGTCGCCATGGCCTGCGTCGCCGCCAGGTGGGCGCGCATCTCTTCCAGGCTGTCGCCCCCAAATTTCTCGATGAAGGCTTCAGCCAGGACAATCGCCAGCATCGCCTCACCGACGACGCCACCAGCAGGCACGACACAGACATCACTGCGCTCATAGCGCGTCGCGGCGATATTTTCGCCGGTCGCCAGGTCAACTGAAGGCAATGGTCGCGCCAGCGTCGGGATCGGCTTCAGCGCTACGCGCGCCACCAGCGGTTCGCCATTGGTGATGCCGCCTTCCAGTCCGCCAGCATTGTTCGTCAGATGGCTATACGCGCTGCCCTCATGACGCAAGACATCGTGGACGCGCGATCCCGGCAGCCCCGCGACCGCGAAGCCGCCACCTATCTCGACACCTTTGGAGGCAGGAATGCTCAACAATGCCATACCCAGTCGCGAACCGAGTCGGCGATCCCATTGGGAATAACTTCCCAGGCCGATTGGCACACCCAGTGCCACCACTTCGAAGATCCCACCAGCTGTGTCGCCCGAAGAGCGGATCTCGTCGATATGCGCGATCATCGCCGCTTCCAGTTGCGGATCACCGCAACGCACTGGCGATGCTTCCACGCGTTCCCAAAACGCGTCATCCCAGGCATCCGCGCTGAGTGAGCGCGTCGTCTGGTCAAGAGTAATCGGGCCAATCGCGACGACGTGGCTCTGCAGCGTAATGCCGAATTGCGCCAGAAACTGGCGGCAGATGGCACCGACCGCCACGCGCGCCGCGGTCTCGCGTGAACTGGAGCGCTCGATCACATTGCGGATATCGCTCTGTGCGTATTTCACCGCCCCCGTGAAGTCCGCGTGTCCGGGTCGCACGCGTGTGACGGCCTCGGTGGCCTCCGCAATCGGCGCGGCGCTCATCTTCTCTTGCCAGTTGGCCCAATCTTTATTCTCAATCCGTAGCGTGATCGGTGATCCGAGGGTCTTGCCATGTCGGATGCCTGACAACACTTCGGCGCGATCGCTCTCGATGCGCATGCGCGCTCCACGACCATACCCTCCCTGGCGGCGGGCGAGCTGGGCGTCCAGCGCCGCCAGATCGAATGGTAGATTGGCAGGCAACCCTTCGATGGTGGCGATCAGGCAAGGGCCATGCGACTCGCCAGATGTCAAGAAGCGGAACATACGTGGATTCTCCTCTGCTGGTGAAACCATGGGGATCAGGTGTGGCGGACCACTGTTCTAGCTGATCCTAGCATATCTGTCGCCTGCCCGTCCATTATGATGACACAAGCATACGTGTCCTTACCTGGATGAGAAGATTTCACGAAGAGGGAGACTTCGGTGCTGATAACCGTCCTTTCTACTTGTTGATCGCAGATGAACAGCTCATCGGCGGTATCCTCAAGGAAATAGTGGCGAGTAGTTGTTCGAGTAGACCAGGCGTGATCTCACATCCCAGGCTATGATGAAATTGACCAGACTTTCGCGAGTGCTTACCCAATCTGGCACAGACATTGCAAAACATCCGGCAAGAGAACAGTTGCGACACCAATCCATCGTCGTCCTGCCTTCTCGTAACAGCCACCAGAGAAAGGAGCGTGCGAATCTGTGCGGATTCGCCACGTACAAATTATGGCTCAGGAGAAACTCCCCCAGCCCATTCACCACAGCGCGTTACTGGTCAGTCGTTTCACTAAAGACGAACTGCACGAGCTCGCCGGATTGCGCGAACGTCTCTATCAGCAGGCTGAATATCTCCATCGCGTACTGGACGAAAAGCATCTGCGCTTTGCGCGGTATCTGCGCGAACTCGGTGAGATCGGCGATGGTCAGTGATCAGCGGAATCCGGTAAGAACCGTTCAAACACTTCATTCCCAACGAGGCGCCCACGTTCAGTGAGACGGATGCGCCTCGTGCCATCTACAATGACTTCCTCGATCAAACCCCAGGTTCGGAGATCTGTGATTTTCGCCCCAAAGACATCCGCGAACTCTACGCCAAAGCGACAGGCAAAGAGGGTAAGATCAAGTCCCTCATGCAGTCGTAAGGCCAACATCGCCGTCTGCCCCATCTCTAAAGCATGGCTGATCGTCTCGCTCTCGACCACCGGACCACCCACCAGGCCGAGCGTCGCGGCCGTCGGCTGATACGCTGAGACACCATCAATGTATTCGGCCAGCGGCTTAGCATTGCTGAAACGGCGGCCGCCGAACGAAGCATGCGCTCCAGCGCCGACCGCAAGGTACGGTAAATTACGCCAATAGGTCAGATTATGCTGGCAAGCTTTTCCTGGCCTGGCCCAGTTCGAGATCTCATACTGCTCATAGGCCGTCCCTGCTAGACGCGCTTGAGCATATTCATACATATCGGCAGAGCAATCTTCGCTGGCTGGAATCACGGTTCCGGCCTCCACCCAATCGAAAAGGGGCGTCTCTGGCTCAACAATCAACGAATAGAGCGAGAGATGGTCAGGTGCTAACGCCACCGCGCGATCCAGGGTCGACTGCCATTGGTCCATAGTCTGGTCTGGCAGTGCGAAGATGAAATCCAGATTGATGTTATCGAACCCGGCCGCGCGGGCGGCCTCGGTCGCCGAGATGATCTCTTCTGGCGAGTGAATGCGCCCCATCCAGCGCAGGAGATCGGCATCGAAACTCTGTGCTCCCATCGAGAGACGATTGATCCCCGCCGCACGCATGTCTGGTAACGGGCCGCGCTCCAGCGTGGCTGGATTCGCCTCCAGGGTCACCTCGGCGGCGACGTCGACCGCGAAGGCGGCATGCGTCGCCGCAAGGATCGCGGCGATATCGGCAGGGGGCAACAGGCTGGGCGTCCCACCGCCAAAGAAGATCGTGCGGCAGCGACGACGCATGCCATTCGCCAGCCGCGCTGCCTCGCCCACCAGGGCAATCTCGCGCGTCAGCGCGCGCACATAGCGACGACGCCAGCCCATCATGCCCGCAAATGAGTTGAAATCGCAGTAGTGGCACTTTTTATGGCAGAAAGGGATGTGAATGTAGAGTGCGATCGTCTCCAGATCGGTCAATCCATTGGCAGGGGGCTGGGTTATGGCAGTTGGAGGTGATGACATGGGGATCAGTTCCTATGTGACGCGCACTGCGCCGATGCGAGCGGCATATTGAACCGCTCGCATCGGCCGGATGGTCAGGCATCGCCAGCGTTGTCGTCAGCGATCCTTATTATGGCAAAGTGCTGGTGCCCAGCGGCACAGACGCTCCAGTCGAGCCTGTCGAAGTCGAGGCTGCCGGGTAGGTTGGGATGACTGGAATATTATAGGGGCTGTTATACATATCCTGGTTGGGAGTCGAGATCTTCGCCAGGCCACGTTCGCCTGTCAGCCAGTGTGACAGCGCGTTGGACTTCAAGCTGGAGACCGTCGCGGCATCCAGGGGTCGCGCGTTATCTATGCCGACGATGCGGGCGATATCAAAGAGGCCGGAGGTCTCTTTCACGATACCGCTCATATCACCCACCTTGCGATCTGGCGCGAATGCGTACGCTTCGAGTCCCTGATCTTGCTGGCCCAACGCGAAGTAGCCGAGATCGCCGTTCTTATCGCGTGAGTTGACATCAATCGAGTCCGATTTGACGATATCTTCCCACTTGACTTTTCCGCTCTGCAGCTTGGCCAGGTCGTTCTGCGCATTTTGCAGGTTGTCGAACTGTATGCGTTGCACATCAACTTGCTTGGTTGGTGACGTGACGAGGCTCTGCTCATACGCATCCATCTTCGCGCGCCGCAGGTTGATGCGGAAAATGTCCTGCATATTCGCGTTGGTCAAGTTGTTTTTGCTCAAGAACGTTGCGTACGTTTCTCCACTCGGGAAGGCCTGCTTGAAAGTGGTCAACGCATTATTGACATCGGTGGACGACACCGCGAAAGTCGCAGCCAGACCAGGATCCTGTGCCGTCAACTGCGTGATGCCATGCTGAATCAAGACATCTTCCGTCAGGCGGTCGATTGCCAATTGATCGACCTGCGTCTGGGTGAATGAGGTATTGAGAGCTTGAATTTGCGCTTGCAAGGTAGTCAACTGTGGTTGGATGGTGGCGCTCTTCGATGGATCTTTGGCGAGCTCGGCATTCAGATTGGCCGTCTGCGTCTGGTCGCCCTGCAATTGATTATAATTATCCTGCGTCAGATACGCGACCATGTAGCGGTACATACGTTGCTGGATGGGAACCCCATTGACAGTCTCGATCGCCTGGCCTGGTTGGATAACGTTGAAATTCAGCCAGCCAAATGCCGCGACACCGATGACCGCCACCGCACAGATGACCGCGAAAGCCCAGAAGAGCCGACGTTGTATGCGATCTTTCTGAGCCGCCGAGAGATTACGGCCATAATTGAAGATGACAGGACGGTTATCACGGCGCCCTACAAAGAAACCGTTCTGGCGACCATAGCGGCGAGCATGTCGCTCCGCGTTGGTGAGGGGACGCGATGGCGTATCCCCGCGCTGTGTTGCGGTATTCTTGGCATTGGTGAGGGGGCGCGATGGGGTGTTCCCGCGCGACGTTACAGTCCTCTTGGCGTTGGGGGGCGCGGTATTTTTCGTTTTTGAGGGCGAGGCTTTCGTCGGTGTCGATGGCTTGCTCATAGTGGGCTCCCTGGGTGACGAGGATCGAGAGGCAAAACCGTCCATCTATTCCTTGACGGACGGTCTGCCAACGGAACACTCAGACGCCGCGCACATGCTCGGCGGTAAATGGCAGGAGGGCCATATGGCGCGCGCGCTTCAACGCGACCGTCAAACGGCGCTGATGCTTGGCGCAGGTGCCCGTCTTACGTCGTGGGTCGATCTTGCCGCGATCCGAAAGATACCGGCGTAGTCGTTGCGCATCTTTATAGTCAATGTCGCGCACTTTGTCTACACAGAACTGACAGACTTTGCGACGCGGTCGGTACTCACGGCGTCCGCCACGTGATCCGCCTGAGGAACGAGGTCCGCTCGATGAGCGCTCAGAAGTCGATGGTTGTCCCATGGAAATAATGCTCCTCCGTATGGGTTTACCGGGCTACGGCCCGGAACGGTGTGGGTGGTGCGCCAGATACGGCGCACGCTCGCGCGATAGAGACGCGCGGGTGGGGAGGCCGCGCCTCCCCGAGATGCAAATGATGGTTGCTACAGACCAATCCCTAGAACGGGAAGTCCTGACCACCGGCCATCTCTTCCTGGTTGCCGCCACTGGCGGAGGCCGCGCCGCCGCCGTTGCCGCTATCACCACGTGCGGTCAGCAACTCCATATCGCTGATTGTGACGTCTACCGCCGTGCGCAATTTCCCTTCGCGATCGGTATACTCGCGCGTGGAGAGACGACCTTCTACATAGAGTTTCGTCCCTTTGCGCACGTACTGGCCGCAGGTTTCAGCCAAGCGTTCCCAGGCAATGATGTTGAACCAGGTAGTTTCTTCTTTTTTCTCTCCGCTCGCTTTATCAGTCCAGCGGCGTGAAACGGCGAGAGAAAATTTGGCGACGGCGCTTCCAGTTTGGGTATACGTCAGTTCGGCATCTCTACCGACATTGCCGATCAGCATAATCTTATTCATGGATGCATCCTCCTGCAGGACAAAGGACCGCCGCCAACGTATCCGCGGCGGTTATGCTTCTTCTGTGCTCGACGGCTCAGGCATTTCAGGCGTCGCGGAGGTCTCCGCGGCGGGGGCCTCATCAGCAGCAGTGACGGCGGTAGGGGCGGCCGGGGCGGATTCTTCCGCGGCCGGGGCAGCGACTTCCGCGACTGACGCGGCATGCTCGACGTTGGCAGCTTGCGCGGCTACGGCGGCGGCATGGGCAGCGGCGTTGGCGGCAAAGGCCGCCGCACGTTCCGCGTCCGCCTCGGCGCGCGCGGCGATGCGGGCTGCTTCTTCTTGCTCGCGGCGGCGGCGCTCGACCAGGACTCGTGGATCGATGTACGTGAGCATGTGGCGCATAATGCCTTCCTGCACCCCCAGGAAGTTCTCGATCTCCCGGATGGCGCGCGAATCGACGCGCATGCTCATAAACGCATAGTATCCATCGCGATGATGTTCGATGGCGTACGCTAACCGGCGGCGTCCCCAGCGATCCAGCTTCACGATCTGGCCGCCCTGGCCTTCAACCGACTGACCGATACGGAGGATCTGATTATCCAGTTGTTCATCAGTGAGATCGGGATTGATGACCAATCCCAGTTCATACTCTCGGATCACGTCTTTTCCTCTGGGTTTGCGCCGATCGTTCATCTCCCCCGCTTGGTGAAGCGGCAGAGAGTGAAGGTCGGGGCAGGAATCGCGGCCAGGACATATGGCCCCGCCGCCGGTGCAAGACGCACCATACTCGCCGCAGTATACCATTCTCCAGGGTGGTCTGGCAACTGGAAATGACTGATGTTCTATGCTCATCATTTTCCTATGAAAATCTTGCTATGCTATGCTATGCCGCGGAATAGCAAAAACAGCAGTGAGGTGCACGCATGCCTGGTGAGATCCAGTATGACCCGGCGCGTTCCATATGGGCGCTCATGACCGACCGCGCGACCTATGCGCTGGGAGTCACACCTGAGGGCTTTGTCCGCCACCTCTGGTGGGGCGGTCGGATCGGTTCGCTTGCCGACCTGCCAGATCCCCGGGTGCCGGCGGGCCGTAGCTCCCAGGAAGGGGGCTTAGCGGCGGCGCATGAGGAATACCCGGTCTGGGGCGGATTGAGATTACGCGAAACCGCGCTGCAAGCCACCCGTACTGATGGCACCCGCGAACTCGACGCGCGCTTCGTTGCCGCGACGATTGCCGAGCAATCCGGTCGGCCATCCCTCACCGTTCAATTGCGCGATGCGGCCACTGCCCTCGTCATAGAACTCTCCTACCAGCTGGATGGCGCGCGCGATATCATCACCCGAGGCGTGCGCATCACCAACCGGGGTGATCTGCCCGTAACCCTGGAACGCGCCCTCACCGCTGTGCTATACCTCCCGCGGAGCACTGCACCCCGAACCCTCACGACGCTCGCGGGGTCGTGGGCAGCGGAGGCCCAGATCCAGCGTCAACCGGTCGTACCGGGGATCATCGCCCTCGATGCGCGCCACGGGCTGGCCGGACACGCGAGCGTCCCATGGTGCGCGATATCAGCGCGGGAGTGGCACCAGGCCACCCCGCCGGATGTTGGCGAGCATGGCGAAGTATATTTCGCTACTCTTGCCTGGAGTGGCAACTGGTTGTTGCGCTGTGCCACGACCGTCGATGGCGATACCTCGCTCGCGCTGGGTCTCAATGATCATGACTTCGCTTGGACGTTGGCAGGAGGTGACACGTTTGACCTCCCTGAGGTTGTCCTGGGCTTCGCTGATGATGGTTTCGATGGCATGCGGCAACGGATTCAGAGCCACATCCGCGCGCACATCCTCCCACGCGTCGCGGTGGATGCTCCGCTCCCGCCACGGCCGATCCTGTACAATTCCTGGGAAGCGACCTACTTCGCGGTTGATGAACCAGGGCAGATGCGCCTGGCAGAGCATGCGGCGGCGTTGGGGATCGAACTCTTTGTTGTGGATGATGGCTGGTTTAAAGGTCGCTCGCTGGATAATGCTGGCCTGGGCGATTGGACGCCAGACCCCGCGAAGTTTCCACGGGGTCTGACGCCCTTGATTGATCACGTCCATCACCTGGGGATGCGCTTTGGTCTCTGGGTCGAGCCTGAGATGGTCAACCCGGACAGCGATCTCTATCGCGCCCACGCCGACTGGGTCTATCACTTTCCCGATCGCCCGCGTAGCGAATCGCGCAACCAGTTGGTATTGAACCTGGCGCGCGACGACGTGCGCGACCATCTGTTGCGTGTGTTGGATGATTTGCTGTCGCGTTCAGCGATAGATTTCATCAAATGGGATATGAATCGTCCGTTCAGCGAGGTGGGATGGCCCGCGCACCCTGAGCTGGCACGTGAGATCTGGGTGCGCCACGCGCGGGCGGTCTATTCACTCCTGGATGCCTTGCGTGCCCGCCACCCGCGCGTAAACTTCGAGAGCTGCGCCAGCGGCGGTGGTCGCGCCGATCTCGGTATGTTGCGCCGCACGGATGAAGTCTGGGCCAGCGATAATACGCGGCCCGATGCGCGGCTGACCATCCAGGAAGGGTGGTCATTCTTCCTGCCCGCCCGGGTCGTCGCGTCATGGGTGACCGACGCCCCCGGATGGATGCGCCGCCATGAATATCCTCTCGCCTTTCGCTTCCACGTTGCCATGCTCGGCACACTGGGGATCGGCGGGAACCTGCTGGAGTGGGATGAGGACGAGATGGCGGCGGCGCGGCACTGGATCGCGCGATACCGCGATCTGCGCCCTGTGATCCAGGATGGGCGACAATACTGGCTCGCCAGCTGGCAGCATGGCTGGGCTGCTGTGCAATACCTGGCAGAGATCGACGCACAAGAGCGCATCGCCCTCTTCGTCTTTCGCCGCGACAACCCGTTTGATTTTGCGCTCCCCCCTGTGCGGCTGCGCGGGCTGGATCCAGCGGCCACCTATGTGGTGACCGGCGAGGGCGCGCCGCCAACCAGGTATACCGGAGCGTGGCTGATGGCCCATGGTATCGATGTTTCGCTCAGCGATGGCCCTTACGCCAGCCAACTGATCGAACTCATACGTAGGAGCTGAATTGAGCGATCCACTGCCCGCCTGTCAAAGGTTCAGACAAGACAGGCAGAATCAATCACTGGTCCTTACGCGTCCGGATTCGGCGCAGGCGCGCGAGAAGTGCCGCTGGGACATGCCGCAGCATATCCGTGCGCAATGCGTTCCAGCGTGTGGTGAGCGATGCATGGGAAGGTGCATCTGGCGACCAGCGTTCGCGCACATAGAGCTCTGTGATCTCCTCGATTGCCTCCCGATGTCGCGGAATGCGGGAAGAGAGCAGTTCGCCATATTCAGAGGCCGTCTGTGCCGGGCGTGGCTGGATCCCGACGAGATTCCCCAGCAACGCCATACGTCTGAATGTCTGGCTGATCGGGGAGAGCGCCCGGAAAATCAGGCGCCACCAGGTCGTGAGTCCCAGAAACACCAGCAACGCCAGCGCCAACAATAAACTTAACGAGATCGCGATCTTGCTCGCGATGGCCGAGAATCCACTCGTGCTACCAATGGTCGTCTTAGGCAGTGTCACGCCAGTGGGAGGTTTCACCGTTGGCACAGCCGTGGTGGCGGGCGTCGGAGACGCCTGGGGATTCGTGCCAGGGTTAGCGATCGGCGCCGTGGCGCGCGTGAACTCGGTGAAAGCGCCCCCCGCTATCGATGGCTCGAAATTGATCCAGCCATAGCCTGGAAAGTAAACCTGCACCCATGCGTGCGCCTGTTTGCCGGAGATAAGATATGGTGTCGTCGACGAACTCGTGGTCGTCTCTTTCCCGGCAACCGTCGCGGGGTCACCATGGGTAAAGCCACCCGCAATGCGCGCGGGGTAGCCCAATTCGCGCGCCATCATCGCCATCGTGGTCGCGAACCAGGTGCAGAATCCAGTGCCTGTCTGGAGCAAAGCCACCGCGTAATCATAGCTGGGATTAGGGTTGGGATTCTGCTGCGAGTAATGAAATCTACTCGTCCCAAAGTGATTTACGATCGATTCCAGTTGATCGTACATATCCTTCGGCACGGGCTTCCCCGAAACATCGGTAGCCGCCCATTGCAGGGCGGTTTTTCGTAAAATTCCATTGGGATTCCCCGGCGCGGTCAGATCAGCTGGCAATTGGGTGTAACGTTGGAGAAATTCCGCAGAGTATTGGGCATCACCTTGCGGACTGGTTGGCGCCGCTACCGCTGCTAATTGTGCCGCCGTCGCTGTCGAGACATAGGAAGTCGCGTGGTAGGTCTGTTTGTTGACCAGCGGTGGTCGGGCCTGCCAGTCGACATACGAAGGCAACTGAGCGCTATCAGAAATAGTCACGCCATCCGTCGCCGCCGTGGTCGGCATCGAAAAAGATCCTGGTTGGCCAATCGCATAAATATTGGCGCCGTTCGGTGAATTAATGGTCGTAATACTTTGCGTCACCTGGACGGCCTGCGTTGTGCCAGGAGGATCGACCTGCTCGGTGGGAAGCGTCGTAGTCGCCAATTTCCCCTGGCTCCATTGCTGACCATCAAAGAAATCATAGACGCCGCCCAACATGTACGCACTATCCGCGACATCCTGGTAGCCCGCTGGCGCGGTATAGGTATAAGAGAATACCGTCACATCTGGCAGGTTGACATTCCCCGAGATCCCCAATGTTGAACCAAACCCAATCGCATTGACACTATTCACGTTCGTATTGACCTGGAAGAGCTGGTTAAAGCGATTTTGAATGCGGCTCCAGGGGCTGTTAGGCCCGCTCCAGAGGTTCAGCAAAGAGGTATTGACATAGTTGCTGGGGAGCAACGCACCAACCAGCATAATGACGATGGTGAAGATGACCCCCGCCTGCATGAAATCCCAGCCAATCTCCGGTGCGTAGCGCAGTCCCTTCCGGCGCCAGACACGCATCCGTTCCACCAGATTGCAGCGGACCAGCAGAAGCAGTGCCGCCAGCAGAAAGAGAATGATATACGGAAGCCGATCGTCCGACGCGTAGACAATGCTGATGATCAGCACGATGGCATTGGAGATGACGGCGAGCCAGGGACTGCGTGAACGAAAGATCAGCCACATACTGACATACCCGAGCAGCATGGTCAGCACTGCCAGGAAAAGCAGAAAGATCGTGTCATCATTGCTCGAATGTCCAGAGAAGGCTGCCTGTAACCAGATCGCGAGGTGCGTGAGCAACAGATGGATATTCCCATTGAAGGCGACCGACGCGGTCTCATAACATGCGAAACTGATGCCCAGGAGTTGTGCGGGAATCTCGGCCAGCCATTGCGCCACAATGTGCTGTTTCGCCATCACGAACCCCAACGCCATGCCGACGATCGCCGTCCAGGTGAGGATCTGCAATCCGCTCGTCCACTGTAAACTCTGCATTGCCGCGATGGTGATGAGCACGACAACCGCCGCGAGAATCACGGTCGCCCAGCCCTCGGTGGGACTCAACCGAATCTTGGGTGGCACGGGCGGGGGTGGCAGTGTCGAAGCATTGAGCGTGTTTGCCATACGGAAACTCACTTTCTGGACGTGACAGCGCCGACTTCCAGCGCGGCGGCGATGGAATCGCCCTGATGGATGACGAGGTATGGCATAGCATTACTGATGAGAAAACGCTCGGCGGATTCCATGGATGGCGCTGGGGATCCCTCGGTCACGCTCGCCCCAAACGAGGCGCCATCAATCAAAACGACCGAACTCTTAACGCCGCGCCGCTCCAGTTGGCGCAGGCCCGCAGCCCACTCCTGGTCAGGCGATGACGTGATGACGATCGAGAAATTGTTGCGCATGAACCGCACCTCTTGCGCAATCAGCAGGTCGCTTAAAGGCTGGGTCTCGCTAGCTTCGGCAACGGCCAACGTCTCCAGCATGCGATCCAATTGGCGAACACCTCGATCAAACGGCAAGACCGTATGGTGCGCATCATTCATCATCAAACCAACGGAAAGATCCGCGCGCAGGCAAAATTGCGCCAGGGTTGCCGCGACCGTCACCGCATATTCGACCGTGGACTCATCGCCTTCGCCAAACTGGACCATATCATCCAGGTCCAATATGATCCACACATCGATGGTCGGATCGAGATCGAATTCTTTGACCATCAGTTTGCTCTGGCGCGCGCTCGTCGGCCAGTGGATGCGCGATATCGCGTCACCTGGCAGATATTCGCGGACCGTGACGGCATTGGTCGTCGTCTGGAGCGAACGTTGCGAACCCCGACCTCTGCCAGGCATGACGCCGGGGAAGAGGGCAAAATGGGTCAGCGGCAACGCCCGGGGGAGCACGATGACCTCGCGCTGGTTAGAGAGGGGAATGACCCGCGTGAACAGGCCCAAAGGATCTCCGGTGGTCGCCACGACCGGCCCTAAGAAGAAGCGTCCACGCCGTCGGCAGACCGTCTTGACGCGCCAATCGATGCGCTGGCGACCGCCGATACTGGCCACATACCCCGCGTGATGACCGGGGAGCGTCGAGCTATCCGTCACCTGCACCCAGAGCTTGGGAAACGAGGAACGATTCTCCAGACGCAATCGCTCCTCCAGCATCGCGCCCTTCTGCACGCGCCGTCCTGGATTGGTCCGCGCAAACGCCAGTCCATTGCTGCTCCAATTTGCGACCACATACGAGATCACCAGACTGAGCAGTAAGACATAAAAGATCAAGTAGAGCGGGCGCCAGCCAGAACTGACCGCTGATACACCCGTAATCAGCGTCAGCAGGATAAGTTGCCAGGGCCGCATAGATCACCGCCTGACATTGGCCGGGGTATCGGGCGCCGGAATCTGCCCCATAATCTCATCGAGAATCGCGTTGGCGGTTACACCCTCCACACGCGCGGCAGGCGAGATGATGATGCGATGGCTGAGCGTCGCGCGGATCAGCGCCTTGATGTCATCTGGCCGCACGTAATTGCGGCCGCGCATGGCAGCCAGTGCTTGTGCAGTACGATAGAGTGCCAAGGATCCACGTGGACTGGCGCCGAGGTAGACATTGGGGTGGATGCGGGTCGCACTGACAATATCAACGATATACTGCCCCAATTCGCGCTTGACGACAATATCGCGGATGGCTTGCTGCATCTGTTGCAATTCCCCAGCGGAGATCACCTGGGCAACCGATTCCAGCGGATGCTGAAATTGCTGGCGTTCCAACACGCTCACTTCATCTTTTGGCTGTGGATAACCCAGACTGATATTCATCAAGAACCGATCGAGCTGGGCCTCAGGTAGCGGAAAGGTGCCTTCATATTCAATGGGGTTCTGGGTCGCCATGACCAGGAATGGATCGGGCAGGCGATAGGTGATGCCATCCACAGTGATCTGTGATTCTTCCATGGCTTCGAGCAGAGCGGATTGCGTCTTGGGGGTCGCCCGATTGATTTCATCCGCCAGCACGAACTGACTGAAGATCGGACCTGGGCGATACTCAAAATTGCCCGTTTTCTGACTGAAGATCGAGACACCCGTCACATCGCTCGGTAACAGGTCAGGCGTGAACTGGATGCGTTTGAAGCTACAACCGATCGATCGGGCGATGGCTTTGGTGAGGACAGTTTTCCCAACTCCAGGCACATCTTCGATCAGGACGTGACCCCGACTGAGGACGGCTATGAGGGTGAGCCGGACGGCGTCGTCTTTGCCGACGATGACCTGTTCGACATTGCTGATGACGCGCTCGGCCAGCATTTGAATCATCTGAACGGCGCTGGAGGGGCTCTCTTCTTTCAGCACGGATTATTCGCAGCATGCGGCCAGCGCGACGCTGCGCTCCTTTCAACACAATGGACAGATCTCCCGACGACACGTGCGTGGATAGGTGGGACATCCCACATGACAAGCGCGTAATGGTATCTGTAGTCTACCATTGACAGTGCGGACGGTCAATCGCTTGACGGCATCGCTCATTTGAGCTGTGTTGATATGATACCGCAAACTCTCCTGATTGTCCTGATCATATGATGCAACCATCGATCCAGCGAAAATTGGACAATAGCATAGAAATAGAAAGGTGGAGACGGTCAATGTCCATGCCAGTTTCACGTGAAACACTGACCGCCATCGTCACGGGACGGGTGCAACGCGTGGGATTTCGCCAATTTTGCCAGGCGCATGCCCAGCAACTCGGTCTCGTCGGCTTCGCTCGCAATGATGACGACGGCACGGTTGAAGTTGTTGCATCCGGGCCGCGTCCAGCACTTGATCAGTTCGTCACCAGCATCCAGAAAGGCAATGTACTCATCCAGGTCACACGGATGCACCTTGCATGGGGACCGCGCGCGGATCTGCCGACCACCTTCGAGATACGCTGACGCATCCTTGTGCTATCATGAGAAGAGATCGGCGTCCGCCCAGGGCAACCAGGTTTGGCTGGCGGATGTGGAGATACTATCGCCACAGCGAGGAACAATCCATATGAGCATCAGTCGCGAAGACGTCCAGCATATCGCATTGCTGGCGCGCATGCACCTGACTGAAGATGAACTGCAGGTCATGGCTCGTCAACTCTCAGGCATCCTGGAACATATCGCCGTTTTGCAAGAAGCCGATGTGAGCAGTGTCGCCCTCACCGCGACCTTATTGCCACAGTCAGGGGTCATGCGTGCCGATGTGCCGCAACCTTCATATACCCCCGACCTCCTGCTCGCCAACGCGCCAGATCGTGAGGATCAGTACCTGCGCGTGAAAGCTGTGTTGGACTAACGCTGGGCTCATAACGGAAGGAAAAGACCCCCCATGTCGGCATTATGGAACCTTTCGATCGCTGAGGCGGGCGAACGACTTCGCCGCCGCGAGATCACCTCGGTTGCCTTGACGCAAGCACATCTGGATCGCATCGCCGCAGTGGACGAGCAAGTCAAGGCCTTTTTGACGGTAACCGCTGAAGCGGCCCTGGAAGACGCCCGCGCCGCTGATAAGCGACTGGACCACGACGATCGGGTAACAGGGCTCACGGGCATTCCCCTGGCGCTGAAAGATGTCTTGGTAACGAAGGGCGTGCGGACGACCGCTGGTTCGCGTTTCTTGGAACATTTCGTCCCACCCTATGATGGGACGGTCGTCCGTCGCCTGCGCGAGGCGGGCGCGGTCACACTGGGTAAGGTCAACATGGATGAATTCGCCATGGGATCCAGCACCGAGAATTCAGCTTACGGACCCACCCGCAACCCATGGGATACGACTCGCGTGCCAGGCGGCAGCAGTGGTGGATCCGCGGCGGCGGTGGCGGCGGGCGAGGCGATGGGCTCGCTGGGGAGCGATACGGGTGGCTCAGTCCGACAACCAGGGGCGCTCACCAATACCGTCGGTTTGAAACCCACCTATGGGCGTGTCTCGCGCTTCGGACTGATCGCCTTCGCATCCTCGCTTGACCAGATCGGCCCTTTCACCCGCAGCGCGCGCGACAGCGCGATCTTGCTGGGCGCTATCGCGGGCTATGATCCCGCCGATTCCACTTCGGCCAATGTGCCGGTCCCCGATTATGTGCAGGCACTGACGGGTGACGTCAGAGGATTAAAGATCGGTGTACCGCGCGAGTATTTTGTCGAAGGAACAGAACCAGGCGTTGTGAAGGTGGTGCAAGATGCCATCGCAGTGTACCGCGAACTGGGCGCAGAGATTCTGGATATCAGTTTGCCGCACACCCGTTATGGACTGGCAGCCTATTATATTATTGCGCCAGCCGAGGCCAGCGCGAACCTCGCACGCTATGATGGCATCAAATATGGCCTCTCGGTGCGCGAAGGTGCGGATGATCTCATCGATTCGCTGATGCATACCCGTGAGATGGGCTTTGGCCCCGAGGTCCGTCGGCGCATCATGCTGGGCACCTATGCCCTCTCATCGGGGTATTATGATGCTTATTACAAGCGCGCGGAACAGGTCCGCATGCTGATCCGCCAGGATTTTGACGCGGCCTTCGCCACCTGTGATGTCATTATCTCCCCTACCTCGCCGACGGTAGCGTTCAAACTGGGCGAGCGGACCGACGATCCCGTCGCCATGTATCTGGCGGATCTCTTTACCATACCCGCCAATCTGGCGGGTATCTGTGGAGTCTCGATTCCTGGTGGCTTCAGCGAAGGATTGCCGGTAGGCGTGCAGTTGCTGGGCCAGCGATTCGAGGAAGCCACGATTTTACGAGCCGCGGATGCTTTCGAGCGCGTGACGGATTATCATACGCGCTGGCCAACGCTGGCGGACACAGTGGCAAAACCCAAACGCAAAAGCACCAAAAAACTGGTGTAATAGCTAAAGTAGCGCGACTTGCCTCATCAGCAAGATCGCGCTAGCCCAACTGGCTTGTTGGTTGCATTATAAGTTGAACTTGGCTACAATGGGCGCGATTCAGTTTGAGGAGTTGCTCATTTTGCGACGGAATACTGTGCACACCAGCAATGCGGTGAGATCGGCCGAAGATCAAGTACCAACAACCAAACACCGGACGGATGTTGTACCCCCCTCTCATCCTCAACATGTCGCAGAGTGGCCGCCTACGTATTCGCGACCTTCTCGACCAGGATCGCCGGGGTCGTCGTATCCCCGTCCGACGGAAGTACCGAGCATCAACGCGCGGCCAGGACGACGCGTGGCGATTATCTTGATATGTCTCGTCGTGGTAGTGGCATTGGTTGGGCTGATCATCGAAAGCATCTATTTGTTACAGATCTCGTCTGTTCCTCCTACCCATGCTCTGCAGTGGTTCGCATGGCGAGGAACCATGTGAGGTGACCCCATGCGCTGTCCCGCCTGTGGTTCAGATGATTCTCAGGTCCTTGATACGCGTGATAGCGCCAGTGGCATCCATCGTCGGCGGCGTTGTCGCGCTTGCGGTCAGCGCTATAACACGCTCGAACGCGTCGAAGGCGGCCGGACTCCGCTGATTATCAAGCGTGATGGGCGGCGCGAGCCATTCGACCGCGAGAAGCTGATCCGTAATATCCGCAAGGCCTGCGATAAGCGCCCGCTTCCAGTCGGCGAAGTGGAGCGATTGGTAGACGATGTCGAACAAGACCTCATGCAATCGGGCAAATCCGAGATACCGAGCCGTTCCATCGGTGAGATGGTGATGGATCGTCTGTTGCGCCTGGACCGTATCGCCTATATTCGCTTCGCGAGCGTGTATCTCAATTTCACGGATATCAGCGACCTGGCCCGCGAGGTAGAACGCATCCGCCATGAAGGCCCACCTGATACGGAACCATAATCCTTCCTACATCCTACACATGTGCATGGTCCCATGCGGGTTGACAGAGCACAAAGGATATGCGATACTACCTGAGCGCCCGAGACCAGCACTGCTGGCGCGGGCCGGTACCAGAACAAGGGAATAGGGAAGAGAAGCGAGACGGAGCACAGCACCACGCGAGGGAGAGCCTCGCGGGGGAGAGAGCTGTGGGTGCCGTCATACGTGCCGAGGAGAGATCGCTAAGCGAGTAGGAGCGCATGGGGGATGCCTTGGCGTCACAGGCCGATGAAGGACGGGGCACGCGCCGAAACGTTCA
>DAIDHM010000223.1 GCA_027459705.1 Ktedonobacteria bacterium
ACATACTGAGCTCCCTCTCGATCGCCTCAGCGCGCGGCGAGTCAAGGCGTGCGCGAACCTGCTGGAGAATCACCAGGCAGCGGGGTTAGCCGCACAATGCTGTGGCGCGGCACTGGCGGGCGGCGTTGACGATGGCTGGCGACGATTGTTGCGGATCTTCGCTCCCGCGCTTGGCACAGCGCGCGCGGCCATCGTCATCTGGAACGCCGTGTTGCCCTGCCTCGCCGCGTATGGGCGGCACTGCGGCAATCGCGCGCTCACCGTGCAGGCCGGGGCAATTGCCGCAGCCGCCCCCGGCCTCCCCAGCAACGCCATCACCCGTGCGATGGCCCGCTGGCTGCACCTGGGCCGCGCACCGGCAGGCGCGGTAGCCCAGCAGGGCCTGCACCATCTGCATGCCAGCTGGTGCCGCACCAAAGACTGCACACAGTGCCCATTAGGCAACTTAACGGGTATAAACTGATTCGGGTGCGGGGAGTCCCGCTGGTTCCGTCCGCCGTTTTCTGGTCAATCCCCGCCGCTACCACTGTCACCACCACTCCCACCACTATCCCCGCCACCGGAACCTTCATGGCCGCCGCTATCGCCGCCACCGGAACCATCTTTGCCACCGTTATCGCCACCACCGGAGCCTTCTTTGCCCCCATTCCCGGTACCCTGGGTCGGCGCAGGTGGCGGGGTTGCGGGGGGCTGTGTCGCTACAGGCGCAGGTGGCGGGGTTGCAGGGGGTTGCGTCGCTACAGGCGCTGGCGGCGGGGTTGCGGGGGGTTGCGTCGCTGCAGGCGCTGGCGGCGGGGTCGCGGGGGGTTGCGTCGCCGTCGCGGCCACGGTGGGAGTCGCCGGACCCAGGATGGGCGGAAGGACGGTCGGCGATGCCTGCACATTGGTGGACGGGGCATCGGAAAAGATGGGGAGGCTGAACTGATGGCCGGTCATATTCAATGCCGCCCCAGCCGAGAGTGCCGTCACGACTCCAATCGTTCCCGAAAGGGCAATTTGACCAACGACCTTCGCAAGCGTTTGCTTCCACATGGCGGAACTCCTCTTTATGCGTGGTATGATCCCGCCCATATGGGCGCCTGTACATAAGATACCTGATTCACCTCCTCGCCGCGCGGGTCATGAGTCCCCGAGTGACGGGACAGGCGTCCTCGTCAGCTCCAGGTGCCGCCATGAGTCGAGTGTGTGCCAGGAGCAGGGCGCTGTGCACGTTGCCCAATGACAGGGACCCTCACGGTCAGATATGCTTCACCAGAGGGAGGGGCTGATAATGTTGATTCGTTTCGCCACAGATGGCGATGCCATAGCATGCCAGGCGATCTATGCTCCAGTCGTCCAGGCGACCGCAACCTCGTTTGAGTATGTGCCCCCGACCCCCGCGATGATGGCGCAACGCATCGCCGCAATTCAGTCGCGTTTCCCCTGGCTAGTTGCCGAAGCGGATGGTGTCGTCATCGGCTATGTCTATGCCAGTCAGCATCGCGAGCGAGCCGCATATCAATGGGCTGTCGATATTTCGTGCTACATCCACGCGGATTGGCGCGGCCAGGGCGTTGGTCGCGCGCTGTACCGCGCGCTCCGCGCGGTGTTGCGGCTACAAGGGATCTACCAGATCTACGCGGGCATCACGCTGCCGAATCCCGCTAGTGTCGCGTTGCATACATCCATAGGGATGCGGCCAGTGGGCATCTATGCCCAGGTTGGCTATAAGTTGGGAGCGTGGCATGATGTCGGGTGGTGGCAGGGTAGCTTGCAACCACTACGCGACGATCCCCCACCGCCGCGCCCGCTCCCCACACTGCTCGCCACTGACGCAGAGGTGGTCGCGCGCGCACTTAGTGAAGCATACTAGCCGTAGGACGGGATGCAAGCTCGATCTGGCACACCGCCAGAAACCCACTGGTCTGCTTCCGGCATTATGGTCTGGGCAGCGGGGATGTCTCACCCATGGGAGGGGATGATCGCAGATCCCATTCGTACCGCATCGGATCAACGGACAGCGTACTGCTGTGGCGAGAAAAACCCGCGCACGCATCTTCGCCTTGCTGGCCGGCTTGACGCTGCTGGGTGCTGGTGCCCCGCCCTCAACTGTGCGTGAGGAGGGGCCTCCGTGCCCTCTCGCCTGCCCGCGCTATGGCAATGGTGGCAACGTCGGGCTCGGCGTTGGCGCCTCAACCGGGGTCGGGGACGCATTGATGGCGGGAGGTGGCGAGGCCGTCAGCATAGCCTGCATCAGGTTGGCCGTCAGATTCGAGATGGCCTGGTTGCCATGCAGGATATTGCTCTGTGGCGCGTCCGGCGGTGTGAAGTCATCCAATCCCCACCCCCACCAGACGGTACCCGCGTCGAAGACCAGGGCGCCGGACGTCGCACGATAGTACGACGTATAGGAGACATCTTTGGCGCCCTGATAGGAAGTCACGGGCGAAGCTGCCAGAATCACCAGGTCATTGGGCGTCACACCATTATTGAACGTCCGGTCGTACTCATACCCCAGCAGCCCATTTTTTATATGCTCGCCCGGCGAGAGTCCGGTTCCCAGCAAGAGCGCATCTGGCGGACCAGCGCTGACCACCCAATCAAACGATTTATAACCCCGGCCACCATCGGTCCGCTCGACGATACTGGAGTACATCTCGCCCAGCAACGCGTTCTCGGGCATATTGACGATCGGATCGCGGAACTGGGCGGTGGTGAGTAAGCGATTGACGTGAAACATCGGATCGACTTCTGGCCGCGCCGTCGGATCATTGATCCGCGCGCTCTCGACCTTATAGCAGACCAGCGTGCGATCCGGCGCACCGGCCGCGTCTGGTTCCATGCGCGCCTGCCAATAGGCGTCGTCGGCGCCCAGAAACGCCAGACTTACCCCGTGATCGAGGGCCGCCTGGATGCCATCGCGCATTGTCATCGTCCAGTATTCATCATGGCCAATGTCTACCAGGACGCGGTGGCGCAGCAAGGTAGCGGGATGTTCATGGAGATCGACATCGGTGGTATAACTGACATCCAGACCTGACCGCTCTAACCAGCGCACGACATGAATATCCCAGCTCAGAAAATCGCCGGTGCCCGCGCCACGATCATAAGGACGGTTGAATGAGATCTTCGTCGCGCGTTGACTGCCGATCAAAGCGTAACTTGGACGGATGAAATGACCATACAGACTATAATCGCCCCAGACACTATAGGCTTGCCAGGTATCCACTGGCAGATTGGCCACGACCGCGGAGGAAGAGGCGTCATCGCGGATGATGAGCGGAATGTAGGAAGCATCATTGTTGGCAGCGAGCAATTTGATCAGATAGACGCCGCTGACCCAATCCGCCCCAATTGCCAGCGTCGCGGAGACCTGCCACCGGGCATCGATCAGATGAGTCGCCGGATCGATCAGGCAACTGGCACATCCCACCAGACCAGTGCCGTAGCTCCAGTATCCCTGGGGTCTAGCGATCAAGCCATCCATGGTCGTCAGCAATCGCCCCCCCAACCCACCGTACCAACCGATGCGATAGACCTGGATCTGGTAGGTGATCGCGGTGACCGCGCTGACATAGAGATGGATTTCGTCCCCAGGTTGTGCTGAGACCTGGTCGGCATAGCCTTGAATAAAAAATTCATTCGCATGTGGATCAAGCTCCCAGGCAGCGGTGCCAGGCAGAGCATTCTCGCGCGCGACCGCCGAATCGGACTGCAGCTGCGGGATCGCGAGCGGCCGCGGAGTGGGCAGCGCGGCTGGCGTGGGGTGGAGCAAAGGTCTCCCCAGCAGAGGGGTGGTCATAATGACAATCAGAGAGACAGCCAGGAGCAGTAGCGCCACGGTGCCCCTCACGCCAGGCCAACGGCGCGATGGGACTATCGGTTGGTCCTCGGGCAACATCGCTATCACGCTTACTCACCTCGCTTGTTCCTGCGCCGTCCGTGCTGGCGCAGGACGCGTTCATAGATCGCGACGATGCGTTGCGCCAGCCGTTCGCGCGAGAGATGCGCAATATCGCTGCGTCCGGTCGTGCGGCGTGGTCCATGGAGACTCAACCAGAGCTTGGTGGCAAAATCTTCGGCCGTCCGCTCGGCGATGTAACAGCCGGTGGTCTGGCCAGTAATCAAGCGGACATCGCCAACATCCGTCGCGACGACCGGCAGATTGACGGCCATTGCCTCCTTGACGACGTACGGTCCGCTCTCCATCGAAGACGGCACCGCCAGCACATCACAGGCATTCATATACGTCACGACCGTCTCGTGTGGCAGGCCGTTGGCGACGACCAGGGAGATGCGCGGGTCATAGTGGCGCATGAGGTTGACCGCCCCCTCGGCGATCGCGTAGCCCTTGAGGGTCTGGGCCGGGTTGGCACAGAAGAGCACATAGCGCTGATCTGGGTCGGGTGAGAGGCCGAGTTGGCGGCGCGCCTCGGCCTGGGGGATGGTTGTGAAGAACGCGAAGTCGATCCCCTGAGGAACGACCTCCACATTGGGACTGTGGAGTTGATCCGCCATCCGCTGAATGGGGACGATGCAGGCCGACGCATGGCGAGCCAGCCACGGCGAGATCGCCCGGCTGACGCGATTGGCGCGCGAATCAGGCGTGATCGGGTCGCGCTGCACATCGGACCCCCAGAAGGTGATGATCTTCGGCAGACGCAATTGCGCGAGCGCCACCGCGCCACAGAAACTATAGTGCCCGTGCACGATATCATAGCGACTGGCGAGCGCTGGCGAGGCGGTGGTCAGCAGGCCGCGCACATATTTCGCCCGCCCCTGCAGATGCGCGACATCGATATGCACGCCCAGCTGACGGATGCCCTCTACTTCACGCTCGAGGAAGGCCCCGCGATGGCTGCCCGCGCTGGGATAAGCAGCGGTAACAATGAGGACGCGGAGCTGACGTTGTGGTGAGGCCGTGCTCATGGGACGTTGACGGGCGCTGACTGGGTGCCGCGCCCAATGGCACGATAGCGCAGGCCCGCCGCGGTCACCCGCGCGGGATCCAGCGTATTGCGGCCGTCCAGCACGACGCGCGCGCCGGCGAAGTCTCGCCAATCGAGCGCATGAAATGCCTCATGCATCGCCTGCACGACGATCGCATCGACCGGCGGCACCTCGCGTGGATTGGGCCCAGTCGCCTCCAACTCATACTGGGCGATCTCCGTAGCCGTGAAGAGGGGATCCAGAATGAGGACGCGCGCGCCAGCCGCTTGGAGCGCGCGCGCGACGAGTAAGGTCGATGAGAAGGTCGCCTCCTTCACATTGGCGCGATACGACAGCCCCAGAATGACGACTGTTTTCCCAGCCACCGTCCCCAATTCTTCGCGCAACACCGCGACGGCGTGGTCAGCCATCCCATCGTTGATCAACCGCGCCTCCTGCGCCAGGCGCGTCTGTGATTGGCGATTGATCAGGAAATACGGATAGACGGGAATGCAGTGCCCACCGACGCCCAGACCAGGCTGATGGATATGCGAGAGCGGCTCGCTGTTCGCCGCGCGGATGACCTCGCTGATATCCACGCCCGTCTCTTCGGCGCACATCGCGAGCTCGTTGGCCAGGGCGATGTTGACATCGCGATAGACGCACTCGGCAATCTTGGAGAACTCGGCGGTCTCGGCGCTGGCCACGGGGTGCACCTCGATCGCCAACCCCTCGCGATAGAATTGCACCGCCGCGGCAGTGCTGGCAGCGTCGATGCCGCCGACGACTTTGGGATAATGCAGCAAATTCTTGATGACCTGGTTGGACTGGACGCGTTCCGGGCTGAAGACGAGATGAAAATCTTGCCCCATACGTAACCCCGACGCCTGCTCGATGATGGGTCCCATGCGTTTGCGCGTATCCCCGACCGGTAACGTCGTCTCCAGGATCACCAGGGTGCCCGGACGGATGCCGCGGCCAATCGCTGCCAGCGCGCTCTCCAACGCTCCATAGGTCGGCATGTAGGCGTCCTGCGGATCCACCAACAAGGGCACCAGAACGATGATCACGTCCGCGGCGGCCGCGGCGGCCGCGGTATCTGTCGTCGCGCGGAGGCGCTCAGCGGCTACGCTCGTGGCGATCATCTCCTCGACGCCCGGCTCATTCCCGATTGGGGACTGGCCAGCATTGATAAGGTCAACCGTCCGCTGGTTGATATCCGCGCCGACGACCACATGGCCGCGCGAGGCAAAGAGGGCCGCGACGGGCAAGCCCATCTTTCCCAGACCAACGACACAGATCCTGGTCATATACTCAACTCCTGGTGGTTTCCGAAGGCGGATGGTCCGCTCCCAGCGGATGGTCCGCTCCCAGCGGATGGCCCGCTCCCAGCGGATGGTCCGCTGCCTGATAGGGCGCGAACCCCCGCGACGCAGTGGCATGGGGGGCTGCGCGGCGCTGGCAGAGGCGATCAACCAGCGCGTAATAAGTACGTTTGGCGGTCGTCCAGTTATAGGGTTGCGTAAAACGCAGGTGCGCCATGCGCGCCAACGTCCGCCGCGCCACTGGGTCGCCCGCCAGGCTCGCAATGGCCGCCGCCAGATCGCGCTCGTCGCCGGGCGTGAAATAGCGCACCATCTGATCATCGAAATATTGAGCCACGACCGGTGTCCTTGCCACGACCGCGGGAATGCCGAGGGCGGCATATTCCATCAGTTTCGTGGGGAGCACCGCATCGGTGAAAGGATTCGAGAGATTCGGTACAACTGCCAGATCCGCCTGCGTCAGGACGCCGGGCAGGTCTTCGGTCGGGACATGCTTGCCATGGATATAGACAATATCCTCCAGCCCCAGCGCGCTCCGCAGTTGGATCAATCGCGGCAGGTCATCGCCTTTGCCATAGATTGCCAACCGCAAGCCGCCGATCTGCGAACGGAGCGACGCGACCGCGCGCAACATGACATCCAAACCATAGCGCGCGACGATGGTGCCATGGTAGACGAGGTGCAATCCCTGGCCGCTCCCGTTGGCGGCGACGCTGAGCTTGCCCGTTGGCCGCGCATCCATCGTGAAGATGCGGTCGTCAGGCACATTCATCAGCACCGTGATCTTGGTGGGGCGGATACCACGCTGGATGAGCACCTGCCGGTAGGGTTCATGCACGGTGATGACGTGCTGAGCCAGCCCTGCACTCAATCGCTCCTGAATGCGCAGGCCCCACACGATCGGCCTGGCCCAGCGCGCGCGAAACTTGACGGCATAGAGATCCGAGGTGAGGTCGTGCATATCGAGGATCAACGGACAACCCAGGAGTCGCGGGATCAAGGCAGCGAAGATCAGGAAATCCGGCATGGTATGCACCTGAATGAGGTGATAGCGCCGCCGGAGATAGAGTCCCGTCAACCACCATCCGCTCAAGAGGAGGAAGACGAGATAGCTGAACAGATAGGCAATCTGGCTGCCACCCTGATATTTCGCGAACGGCAGATAGCAGAGATGGACTCCCTGCACGGTTTGCCAGCGTTGGTGGGGATCGACCCCCGGTTGGCGGAGGCAGAGAAAATCCACCTGGTCGCCGCGCTCTGCCAGTGCCTGGGCTTCACGTCGGACGCGCGGATCGGTGAGGTATTCGGTATAGGCAAGCATGCAAATCCGTAACCCAGTCGCTGGCTGCTGCTTCTCCACCCTCGTCCGCTCCCCCATCGATGCTTTGCCCGCTCCCTGTCGTGCTGTTGGTGTGGCCACCTCTATTGTACGCCGTATCACGAGGTCACTGCATCCAACGAGGCCAGACAATGGTAGCACGTCTGTGTGCTCCTGTCGAGAGGGACGGGACCGACGGGTGTAAGGCAGAGTAATGCATGGTGGAACGCCCGCGGAACGGGGCCACCAGACAGGAGCATACGGCACGCCGTCGCCATGGCATAACGCCGAGTTTCATACACTCCGGTCTGCGTTGCGGTGGTGGGAATCGCGCGCAAGGCGCGAACGGTCTTCGTAGGCTGGGGCGCGACCGCCAATGATGACCTGCTCGACCAGGTTCGTGCCGAAGTGGTAGCCGATCTCCTGATAGTCACGGATCGACCAGATCGACAGATCGGCCCGCGCGCCTGGCGCGAGGACACCGCGATCATCCAACGCCAGCGCGGCGGCGGCGTGGCGTGTCATGGCGAGCAGGGCATCAGCGATGGGCATCCCCATCTGCGCGATAGCCAGCGCCAGGATCAATTGCGGATTCTCCGTATAGCTCGTGCCGGGATTGAGGTTGGTGGCCAGGGCGACGCGCAGACCATGGCGCAGGTAGCGCCGCGCATCGGGATAGGGGAGGTTGCTCATCAGCGAGCAACCGGGTAGCAACGTCGCCACGACCCCAGCCGCGGCCAGCCGCTCCAGATCGTGGTCGTCGGCGTAGTCCAGATGGTCGGCGCTGGTGGCGCCCAGTTCGGCGGCGATGGCCGCGCCGCCGCTGGCTCCCATTTGGTTGGCGTGCACTTTGAGGCGATAGCCCAGATCGCGGGCGGTGCTCAAGATTGCCCGCGACTCCTCGGGTGTGAAATACCCCGATTCGCAGAAGACATCGCAGAAGCGCGCCCGCCCGGTGAAGCGCGGTAGCATCTCCGTCCGGAGCAGCGCTACATAGGCCGCGCGATCATCGCGAAATTCCGGTGGGATAGCGTGCGCGCCCAGGAACGTCGGGATGATCTGGGGAAGATCGGGTTCGGCGGCGAGCGCGGCGGCGAGGGCGAGCAGACGGTCCTCGGCTTCAGGCGTCAGGCCATAACCGGTCTTGGCCTCGACCGTCGTCGTGCCATAGCGCGCCATCGTCCGCAGCCGGTCGCGCGCCAGCGCGAGCAGTGACGCGTCAGCGGCGGCACGCGTCGCGCGCACCGTCGCCACGATGCCACCACCACGCGCGGCGATCTCCGCGTAGGTCGCCCCGGCGAGCCGCGCATGATATTCATCCGCGCGCTCGCCCGCGAAGATCAGGTGCGTATGCGGATCCACCAGGCCGGGCATGACGACGCGGTCCCGGAGATCGATCTCCAGTGGCGGCGCATCGCCGGGCGCGCATGCCAGCCCGGCATAGGCGGCATCCGGACCGACGAAGCTGATGATCGCGCCATGGCAAACCACGACGCCATCAGCGATGATGCCGAGTGGCCCACGCGCATCCACGAGGCGGTCCCCCGCCATGGTCAGCAACATCCCGCAGTGGCGGAGGATGAGGGTGGGTGGCGGCAATGCTGGCATGGCGATCCCCATCCTCTCCGCTAGTCGTCGAGCATGGGCATAGTGAAGCCAGTACCCTGGCGCATCGCATCGATCGCGTCGGGATAGCCCGCGTCGGCATGGCGCATGACCCCGCTGCCCGGATCGTTCGTCAGGACGCGCTGGATGCGCTCCGCGGCGCTGTCGGTGCCATCGGCGACGATGACCACACCCGAATGCAGCGCATAGCCGATGCCGACACCGCCACCGTGGTGATAGCTGACCCAGTCCGCGCCGCTGGCGGTGTTGAGCAGCGCGTTCAGGATTGGCCAATCGGCGATCGCGTCGGAACCATCGCGCATGGCTTCCGTCTCACGCGTCGGTGAGGCCACCGAGCCACTATCGTGGTGGTCGCGGCCGATGACGATCGGGGCTGTGACGACACCCCGCCGGACGAGATCGTTGAAAGCCAGTCCGGCACGGTCGCGTTCGCCATAGGCCAGCCAGCAGATGCGCGCGGGTAACCCTTCGAAGGGCACGTGCTGGCGTGCCAGGCGCAGCCAGCGCGCCAGGGCCGCATCATGGGGGAAGAGCTCGAGCAATGCCGCATCCGTGCGATAGATGTCCTCTGGATCACCAGAGAGCGCCGCCCAGCGGAAAGGCCCCCGCCCGACCGCAAAGTGGGGGCGGATGAAAGCCGGCACATAGCCAGGAATCTGCTGGAGCGCGCCGGGAACGCGATCTTCCGTCACCTGACGCCGTAGTCCATTGCCATATTCGAAGACCAATGACCCCGCCGCCTGCATTGCCAGCATGGCGCGGACCTGCTCGGCCATCGAATCTAGCGCCCGTGTCTTATACGCCTCGCGATCGGAGGTGCGGAGCGCCTCGGCCTCCGCCAGCGTGAGCCCGGCCGGGAGGTAGCCGCGGATCTCGTCGTGCGCCGAGGTCTGGTCCGTGACGAGATCGAAATGGACGCCGCGCCGCGCGAGTTCAGGGTGTGTCTCGGCCGCGTTGGCCAGCAGGCCAATGCTCCGGCCCTCGCCCCTGGCAGCATACTCGCGCACACGCCGCAGAGCATCGTCCAGGTTTTCCGCCTCCTCATCCAGATAGCCGACCCGCAATGCGCGAGCAATACGCGCGTGGTCCACCTCGATGACCAGGCAGACGCCATCGTTCATTTTGACGGCCAGCGGCTGCGCGCGGCCCATGCCCCCCAGCCCGGCGGTCAGGAGCGTGCGGCCTTTGAGCGTTCCGTCGAAGTGTTGCTCGGCGGCGGCGCGAAACGTCTCGTAGGTCCCCTGGATGATCCCCTGCGTCCCGATATAAATCCAGGACCCGGCGGTCATCTGGCCATACATCGTCAGCCCCAACCGCGCCAGCGCATCGAACTCGTCCTTGGTCGCCCAGTGCGGCACGAGGTTGGCGTTGGCGATCAGGACGCGCGGCGCACCCGTATGCGTCTTGAAGACTCCCACGGGCTTGCCAGACTGGATCAACAACGTCTCGTCATCCGCGAGTGTGCGCAAGGTCGCGAGGATCTTCGCCAGGCAGGCTGGGTCGCGCGCGACCTTGCCCTCGCCATAGATAACCAGGTCCTGCGGTCGCTCGCCGACCTCCAGATTGTTGAGAATCATACGGAGGGCGGCTTCCTGACGCCACCCTTTGCAGGAGATCGCGGTTCCGCGCGGCGCTTGCACCTGGCGCAGATCGCTGAGATCGATGGCTGGGAGTGTGTGCATGTTGTCCTTCTTCCACGAAGCCGGCGCACGCATCGCGCCGGGCTACATCGCCATGTCATGTACCATCAGTATGCATCGCCGGACCAGCGCGCCGCCAGTCACCTACGCCGCAATTGTGTCTGCATTGTGGGAACGCTCGCCATGTGGTGTGATACGATCCTGGCGGTGGCCAATGATGCGATCCCAAGCATTCCAGGAGGAACGAAGCAATGCCAGTAGCACAGATCGATGGGCGCGCCATCGCCTATGCGCAGTTCGGACCAACCCAAGGCGTACCAGTGTTGCTGATCCATGGATTTCCACTGAGCGGGGCGATGTGGGACGACGTCGCGCGCGTGCTGGGCGATGTGCTCGGCTACCGGGTCATCGTACCCAACCTGCGTGGTGTGGGAGAATCCGCCGCGGCTGGACCCACGGCGATCACGGTCGAGGAGAACGCGCATGACGTATTAGGGCTCGCGGATCACCTGGGGATCGATCGGTTTGTCCTGGGCGGCCTCTCGATGGGTGGCTATATCGCCTTCGCATTGCTTCGCCAGGCCCAGGGTCGGGTCGTGGGATTGATCCTGGCGGACACGCGCGCGGGGGCGGACAGCGACGCGGGCAAGGAACGCCGAGAGGATCTGGCCAACCGCGTCCTGACCGATGGGCCAGCGGCGGCGGTTGGCGCGATGGTCCCGACCTTCTTTGCCCCCGCCACCTATCAGCAGCGCCAGGATCTCGTCGACCGCGCCACCGCGATGATCCACGGCATCGCGCCTGCCACCATCGCCGGATTAGCCCGTGGCCTGGCGTTGCGGCCAGATTCCACCGAACTCCTGGCAACCATCACCAGCCCGACGCTCATTCTCTGTGGCAGCGAAGATAGCCTGACGCCACCCGCCGAAGCCGAGGCGATGCGCGCGCGCATCCCCAATGCCCGCCTCATCATGATCCCCCATGCGGGGCATATGAGCAACTGGGAAGATCCGGTGGCCTTCACCGCTGCCGTGGCGAGTTTCCTGGAGAGCCTGCGCTGAGATGCACTTCGGCCGTCGCTCCAGGCAGGGGGAGTGGTTGCCGTCAATCGTCCAGATCGATCGCATCGCCATGATGGATGGGCAGGGAGATACTGAAGATCGTCCCTTTGCCCATGACGCTCCGGACGGCGATCGTTCCGCCGTGGGCCTGCACGATCCAGCGAGCCAACGCCAGCCCCAGCCCGGCGTGGGTCTCGTCGCTGGACGGACCAGGGGTACGCGAGGATTCGGCGCGGAAGAATGGCTCGAAGATGCGCGGGAGGTCCGCCGGCGCGATGCCACTGCCGGTATCGGCGACGCTGAGCAGCGCGTGTTCCGGGTGCAGGGGCGTGGCGGCGATGTGGTCGGCGCTCAAGCGAATCTCGCCGCCGGGCGGGGTATAGCGAATGGCGTTCTCGAGCAAAATGAGACAGACCTGGCGTAGCCGGTCACGATCGCCGTGGATCATCGGCCCGCTGCCAGTGGTGGCGGTCGGCGCGGTGAAGCGGAGATCTTTCTCGGCGGCGGCGGCGCGGACCACGCTGGCCGCGTCGCTGGCCACCAGGCGCAGATCGATCTCATCCCAAGCCAGGCCTTTGCCATCGCCAGTGTCGCGCGCCAGCGTCAGCAGATCGCGGACGAGGCGGGTC
>DAIDHM010000238.1 GCA_027459705.1 Ktedonobacteria bacterium
GACCCCTGCCGCCGCGAGTGGGTCGACCATCGCGACCCTGAGTAGCCTGACGCCAAATAGTTCCGCCAGCTTCACGATTCCCTCGAATCAGGACCCCGGCGTGGTGGTGCGGCTCGCCAATGGCAATGTCGTCGCCTTCGACGCGACCTGCACGCATCAGGGCTGCCCCGTCAGCTATGATCCAAGCTATAAATTGCTGCTCTGCCCTTGCCATGGCGCCGCGTTTGATCCTTCGCAACAGGGCGCGGTCGTCCAGGGACCAGCCGTGTCACCACTTCAGACCGTCGCGATCAATGTCAATCAACAGACTGGCAACATCACGCTTCAAGCTTAGCATCTAGAATGAGAGCAGACCCGATCAGAATGCATATCCTGATCGGGTCTGCTCTCGTCAAGTGATAGGATGTATCTCGTCGCGCCCTCAAACTGGCTGTTTGATTGCGCGTGACGCGTCGCCACTCAGCTGCATATGCCCATCCTCCACATCGGCCGCTGGCTCCAATGCCGCCTCCAGCGCCTCGCGGGCATCTTGCACGGGGATGAAGGTGACTCCTTCGCGCAACTGTGCCGGGAAGTCCTCCAGGTCTGGCTCGTTGCCATGCGGGCAGATGACCGCCCGCATGCCGTTGCGCTGCGCGGCCAGAGCTTTGTCGCGCAGCCCGCCGATCGGCATGACCTTGCCACGCAAGGAGATCTCGCCGGTCATCGCCACATCCGACCGCGCGCGCCGCCCCGTCGCCAATGAGACCAGCGCTGTCACCATTGTGACGCCCGCCGAAGGTCCGTCTTTGGGCGTGGCGCCCGCGGGTACATGAATATGGACGGCCTTCCCCGCGAAAACATTGGGATCAATTCCCAGCATCACCGCGTTCGATCGCACATAGGTCAGCGCCGCCTGTGCCGACTCGCGCATGACATCGCCGAGTTGGCCGGTGAGGATCAGCCGCTCTTCGTGGCTAGGCATCATCGCTGCCTCGACGAAGAGCATCTCTCCCCCATAAGGAGTCACGGAGAGCCCCGCCACGACCCCGGGCCGATCAATGCGCTCCAGGGCCTCATCGGGCGCAATCGGACGGCCCAGGAACTCGCGGAGGCGGTCACGGGTCACGGTAATCGGAGTCGCCTGTTCTTCAGAGATCATGCGCGCGACTCGTCGGCAGAGATCGGCCATGCGGCGCTCTAATCCGCGCACCCCGGCTTCGCGCGTATAATCGCGGATGACATGCAGCAGCGCATCATCATCCAGCACAATTTCTTCGTGCTTCAGCCCGGCCGCCGCGATCTGCTTGTTGAGCAAGTAACGCCGCGCGATATGCATCTTCTGCTCCTCGGTGTAGCCCGAGAGTTGCAGCACCTCCATGCGGTCGAGCAATGCCGCAGGGATTGGCTCCAGTGCATTGGCCGTGGCGATGAACATCACCTGCGAGAGGTCGAAAGGGACATCCAGATAGTTATCGCGGAAACTATGGTTCTGCTCTGGATCCAACACTTCCAGTAACGCGGAGGAGGGATCGCCGCGCCAGTCTGCACCGACTTTATCGACCTCATCCAACATGAAGACTGGATTCCGACTTCCGGCTCGCCGTAACGATTGGATGATGCGCCCCGGCATCGCGCCAATGTAGGTGCGCCGATGTCCACGGATCTCCGCTTCGTCCCGGATGCCGCCCAGGGACATGCGCACAAATTCGCGTCCGAGTGCGCGCGCGATGCTCTGGCCTAGCGAGGTCTTGCCGACACCCGGCGGCCCCACAAAACACAGGATCGGTTCACGCGCTGGGGAAGAGCCCGCGACTCCGCCCTCAGTACTCTGACGCTCATCTTTCAGTCGCCGTACCGCCAGATATTCCAGGATCCGATCTTTGATCTTCTCCAGGTCGTAGTGATCTTCATCCAATACCTGGCGAGCATTGGCCACATCAATCGTCGTCCCGGTCGTTTTGTTCCAGGGCAGCGAGACCAGCAAGTCCAGATAGGTGCGAATGACCGAATATTCTGGCGAGGCAGTCGGCAACTTCTCCAATCGCGACAATTCACGCCGGGCCTCTTTGAGGGCCTCCTCTGACATACCGGCCTCGTCAATACGCTGGCGTAGATCGTTGATCGAGGCCTGTTCTTCGCTCTCTTCGCCCAATTCCTTCTGAATTGCTTTGAGTTGTTCGCGAAGGAAATATTCGCGCTGGGCCTTGCCCATCTCTTCCTGGGCCTCGTTCTGGAGGCGCTTGCCAATTTCCAGCACTTCCAGTTCACGCGTCAGGAACTGGTTGAGCCGTGTCAGCTTCTCACGTGTGGAATCCAGTTCCAGCAATTCCTGGCGCAGGTGCAGATCCATGCGGGTGGTTGTCGCGATGAGATAGACGATCTGCAGTGGATCATCCAGGTTCATCGCCGCCATCGACAATTCATCTGGCAGGTCCTGCACGAGATTGACAAGGCGCTGGAAGAGCGTGACCGCGTTGCGTTGCAGCGCCTCAATTTCCACCCCGTGTTCGATGGTCTCTGGCGCGACATGAATGCGTGCCATCAGATATGGCGTCGCCTGTACATATTCATCAATCGCGATGCGGTCCAATCCCTGGACCACGATCTGCATCGTCCCACCGGGCATGCGCAGGAGCCGCGCGATCCGCGCGACGGTGCCAACCCGATAGGTATCATCTGGGCCGCCCTGCTCAACCTCCGGATCGCTCTGCGCGAAGAGTCCGATTAAGCGATCACCACGCATGGCATCATCGATGAGCTTGATCGAGCGTTCTTGGCCGACCCCCAGCGGAACAACAGCAAAGGGAAAAACGACCAGTCCGCGCAACGGCACAATCGGGAGGATGTCAGGTATGGGCACACGGTCGCGTACGGCCTGACCCTCATCGTCGATCACGACGTGTTCCGTGGTCGACGATGGGTCTTCAATGGGAATCTCAACATCAATTGGAGGAAGATCTGCTTGGCCGCCTGATTCTTCATCGGATGGCATGCGATCGTGTGTGGGTTCTTCAGGCATCGCTTTCGCCTCCCTGGCCTTCAGGCAGCGGTGTTTCTTCTGGCCCCTCAGGGCCTGAGGCATCGGTTGACAACGATATCGCCTCGCGATGGCGCGCGTCAATCGCCGGTCCCGGCTGCACGCGCAAGCGATCAGGAATATGTTTTGGCAGATGCAGGCGCAAAAAGCCGTTATGATAATTGGCCTGCGCCTGGTCGCGATCGATCGGGTACGGCAGGCGGATGACCGCTTCGAAGGGACCGTAGCGGATCTGGGCTTCGTGGAAGCTCACGCCCTCCTCCACCTCATCCTCGCGGGTGCCGCTGACCACGACGGCATCATTGTAGAGCGTCACTTCAATGGCGTCTTCCGCCATACCCGCGATTTCAATGCGCACGATGTAGGCGTCACTCGCCTCGTGGATATCCATCGGCGGCCGCCAGGCAGCGGGGCGACGCGACATGCTCATACCCATCGTCGTCCCACCATGCGCTTGCCGTACGAAATCATCTACCATATATTGATAGTGCTGATGCAGCGTCTCTGCTCCCTCAAGCTGGAATAACACTGTTCGGTAGCGCAATCGCATAGGGTGGCCTCATCTTCAGCAATTCAGACCTCAGTGGTGGCGCCGGACCATCCGGTCGCTTCGACTTCGCCAGTTTTGATGGCGTGGTCACACTCGTGGCAGATATAGGAAAACTCCGAATGTGTATCTTCGAGCACGTCGGTGTCGACGATACGGGCTTGCGAGCGTGGCGTCATCTTGCCACAACGTGAGCAGTGTACGAAGATGGCAGTGCGCGTCACTGTCCGTAATGTCCCAAGAACATCCTCTTCCATTGTAGAGCTCCTCTCGCGACCGGCGCTCACCCATCATATGGGATCATCGCGCCACCTCAAAGTATGCCACGCAGTGAAGTCTTGATTCAAGACCCTCTCAAGATTGTGGCCAGATAGTGAGGAGAACGCGTTGGCTCTGGTGGTTTTAGGCAATACACGCTCCCGCTATTGATAAGTTCCCCTCTTGCCCTTTATAATACTTGCCCGGAAGGAGCACGCGTTCATATCACTGTTATGGGCGCGGCTGCACGGTGAAGCGGATGCCAGGTGACCAGATACCGACTGATGGGGTGCGCGATCGTCTCGCGAGATACGCGGACGAGGTGGGTGCTCGGCAGGTCTTGCTGCTGGATCGCGGTGGATTTGTCATCTGTGCGGCGACCGGTCCGGGTGAGACGATGGAGCCAGTGACGATAGGCGCGGTCGCGGCCGGCACCTTCGCGGCGGCACGGGAATTGGCGGCGCTGTTTGGGGAAAGCGAATGCCAGATGATCTTCCAGCAGGGCGCGCAATTAGGGGTGTTTACCCTGGCAATTGCCGATCGTTGGTTTTTTATCACCGCTTTCGATCGTCAGGCCCATGTTGGGTTGGTGCAGGTCCTGGCAACACAGGCCGCTGGCGATCTCGCGCCGTTGCTCGCGCCCTATGCGGAAACCGATGACGCGCGCGACGTGATCGCCAGCGAGGCTTTCCGCGCTGATTTCGATGATGCTCTCGACCGCATCTTTCAGGATGATCTGTCCACGCCCACTGGAGGCGCATGATGGCCCTGATCAACACCGCGAATCGTGAGATCCAATGCAAGATCGTCTATTATGGCATCGGCAAATCGGGGAAGACGACCAATGTCGAGTATATTCATGCGCAGACTCCCGAAACTTCACGCGGCAAACTCCTCTCCGTTGCGACTGAAGAGGAGCGGACTCTGACCTTCGATTTCTTGCCGCTCGATCTGGGTTTGATCCATAATTTTCATGTGCGATTTCATCTGTATTCTGTGCCTGGCCAGGTGCGCTATGAGCGCTCCCGGCTGGCGATCCTTCGCTCGGCGGATGGCATCGTGTATGTGGCGGACTCACGACGCGATCGCCTGGAAGAAAATTATGGCAGTCTCATCGAACTGGAAGCCTTCATGCAACAGATCGGGCGGAATATGGCCGAATTCCCGCTAGTCATGCAGTGGAATAAGCGCGATATGCCGGACGCGCTTTCGGCTGCGGTCCTGGAACATTATCTGAATCGACGGGGGGCACCCAGCTTCGAAGCGGTGGCGCTGCGCGGCGAGGGGGTTTTCCCGACACTGCGTACCGCTTGCCGCCTGGTGATGGCGCGGCTCTGAATGGCGCCTGCACATCCAGTGGTAGTTGACTGGTATACTTTGTCGGCAATGGGCCACATGACGGCATTGGGTGAGGATGCTGAAAGCGCCGCCATCGCGAGCAGACGATGGTGGCAGAAGTCGGACGGGAGTGCCGATGACCAGGGGTTTGTTGCACGAGATTAAACTGCATGAACTGATCCAGTTCATTGGATTGAGCGATCGTACGGGCGTGCTGGAATTGACGCCGCTGTATCCCAGACGTCATCGTCCCGCGCAGATCCCCACAGGCCAGATCTTCTTTCGCGAAGGCCTGCCACATGCGGCTTTTGTCGCCGATCGCGTTGGGCAGGCCGCGGCGGAGAATCTCTTTCTCTGGGAAGCGGGATTCTTCGTGTTTCACGCCATCCAACCGAACGATCTTCCTCCCGAGAACATCACTCAGGAGGTCGATGGTAGTGAGAGTCTGTATAAATCACAATCCCTCGTCTTTCGCGGCGTCAATCGCATGCACCAGTGGCATGTGGCTCGATCATTGGTGCCCACCTTGCGAGCCGTGCTGCAACCCAAGCCGCCACAGGCTGGCGCCTCCCCCTCCCCGCTAGATGAGCGCGACCCCGCGAGCCACCTCCTGGCGCTCTGCGATGGCTACCGTCAGATTGACGCGCAAGCTCAGATGCTGGGGTGGGGACGGTTACGCTGTCGCGAGGTCGCGGCGCGGTTGCTGGCCGACGATTACGTCGTCTATGGCCCGATGAGTATGGGCGAACAACTCGTCCGCGCGATTGCTGAGCTAGCGCTGCCGACCCTGGGGATTGCCGCTGATCTGTTCTGTGATGACGCGCTGCGCGCCTGCGGGATGGCGCCTGAACACATCGGCCAGATCCAGCAATTCGCTATCATGCAGGTCCAACAGGTGATCAGTGAGATGGAAGCTGACGTAGGCGAGACGCTCGATCCCATGCGCGCCGAGGCCCTGGCGCGTCATCTCTGCCATGGGTTGCGCGTGCCGTATGTATCGCGCGCTGAGGTACGACATGTTTGAACCAGCACTGGGGAGCTATAGTCCCGCGGGGATCTTTACCTGGCACCAGCACGTGCGGGCGTATGAGCCGGGCCTCTCTGATCGGTTGGGTCCAGGGAATCTGTTGCGGTACTGTGAATTGGTTGCCAATGCGGCCTCCACCGCCGCTGGATTTGGCGACCAATGGTATGTGGGGCGCGGCGAGGGATGGGTGGTCTATCGCCAGACGCTCGAATTAGCGGCGCCCGCTCATACCGCTGATCTGTTGGAATTGAACACCTGGGTTCAGTCATATACGCGGGTCTCGGCCCAACGTAATTATCACTTGCGTCTCGCCGCGACTGGCGCGACGGTCGCTCGTGCCGCCACGACCTGGGCATACATCGACCGCGCGCGTCTCCTGCCGCGCCGCATTCCTCAGGAGATCCTGACGAATATACCTCTGTATGATCGGTCATGTCTGCCCGATCGCCCGGCATGGGGGATGGCGATAATCGATGCCCCACTGGCGACGGCGAGTTGGCGCGCTCGCATCTACGAAGCTGATCGCCTGCGCCACATCAATAACTGTGTCTATAGTGACTGGCTGCACGAAGCGGCGTCACTGGCGATGGCGGAGTGGCGTACCCGCGACGACGCGCTGGGGGCGATCTGTCAGCGCTCATTGTTGCCGCGCCGGATGACGCTCCACTATCTCCGTTCAGCGGTCCCCGGCGATCAGGTGGTGCTGACGACCAGCCCCGCCCGGGTCGGATCGTGTGGCCTTGTCGTAGATCAGCGCATCACGCTGGCCGACGATCCCACCGCGCTGCTCGTGTCTGGGACAGCGAGCTACCTCGGCATGGCAAGGCAAGCGTGAATGTGTCGGCTCTCTTGATCTCGAACCGGCCAGCGCCATATACTCAGGAATAAATCGCAGGTTGGTGGATCAGCGCAAGCCAGGTTCGCCAGAAGTCCTGCTATAAGCCAGGAGCCAGATTATGCCTCGCAAAGTCACGCTCTTCACCGGTCAATTCGCCGACCTCCCTCTCGCTCAACTGGCGCCGCTCGCGCGATCCTGGGGCTACGATGGTCTGGAGTTAGCCTGATGGGGCGATCATTTTGATGTCAGTCGCGCTCTAGAGGATCCGACGTACGTCAGAAATCAACGTGACTTGCTGGAAGCGCATGGTTTAGGATGCTGGGCGATCAGCAACCATCTCGTGGGCCAGGCTGTCGCTGATGCCTTCATCGACGCCCGCCACAAAGCGATTTTGCCGCCCCATGTCTGGGGTGATGGCGAACCCGAAGGCGTCCGCCGTCGCGCCGCCGAGGAGATGCAGCGCACCGCGCGCGCCGCCAGGCTTTTTGGCGTGACGCAGGTCAATGGCTTTACTGGTTCCCCGATCTGGCACCTGTTCTATTCATTTCCTCCCAATGATTGGGAAGTTATCGCCGCTGGCTACCGTGAATTCGCCGACCGCTGGAATCCCATTATCGATGTCTTCGATCAAGAAGGGGTACGCTTCGCCCTGGAGGTCCACCCAACCGAGATCGCCTATGACCTCGTCACGACCGAGCAGACCCTGGCGGCCATTGGCCACCGCCCTGGCTTCGGCATTAATTTTGATCCCAGTCATTTTGCCCATCAGTTTATCGATTCCGCTTTCTATCTGGAGACGTTCGCCGACCGCATCTACCATGTGCATATCAAGGACACTGCCCGCAATCTGACCGGTCGCACCAGCATCCTGGGTTCGCATCTCAATTTTGGTGATACACGGCGCGGATGGGATTTCCGGACGCCGGGGCGCGGCGACATCGCCTTCGAGCCGATCATTCGCGCCCTCAATCGGATCGACTATCAGGGGCCACTCTCAGTTGAATGGGAAGACAGTGGGATGGATCGTGCCTATGGCGCGATTGAGGCCGCCGCATTCGTTCGTAAGCTGGATTTTCCCCCGGCCGGGCAGAGCTTTGACGCCTCATTTCAGCAGCACTGATGCCTCCAAGAAATGTATTTGTTGCTCGCGCATCGAGTTCATGGGCATCTGAACGTTCTCGGTTCACCTTCCCACAGCAGTCTAACGAGTGAAATACTGCCGAGCATGCAGACTGCGGGGCCGAATATGTCATCGGCTTGCCGGAGGCATCAGGCCCTTCGTTTGCGTTGCGGTCGATCGTCGCGCGTTCCAGACAAATGTATGCTGTTAGCATGATGAGCATCCAAGCTAGTATGTTGCTGAATACCCCGCGCCTGACCGCCGACGAGTTCGTCATTGCGCAACTCCAGATTGTCATCGTCGACGAGATTTTTTAGCTCCCGCAGAGCCTACAACGCCTGCGGGCTGAGGAGCGCCACCTCCCCCCATGAGCGCTTCGTTGGCCAGGCCTAGCCCGCGATGGGCTGCGAAACGCGGCCTGACGATGAGCACTGCACGTGGTACCTTTCCCGCCACGACGTCGGCAGGCCCACCTGCCGACGTCGTGGCGTTGTCGTCCGCAATGCTCGTAAACACTCGCGGCGTCCTGGCCCAGCCAGCGCCACCAACACTTAGATCACCCCTATCAACCAACCAGGTAGAAATAACTCGTGCATTCCCCGGTTATGCCCATGAATATCCATAAATCACGGGCAATATCGACAAAATCATCAATATATATCTTGACAAATATCAATGCAATTTGTTTATAATAATTGTATGTGACTGTGATATATAACAGATTGCACACCGTGTTTATTGTCGATAAAAATGTGAAGTACACCAGTGCATCGACTTCCAGGGGTGCTTCCACCAGCAGACAGAGGGGGTAAAGAAGCTTTTGTTCTCAGCGTGCAGACGCCACGCACAGATCTCCGCGACAACCTAGAAAAAACGCGCGGCCCGCCTGACTCGAGCAAAGATGACCGGCGGTCCGCACCAAGCAACTGCCCAAACAACGACCATCGCGGTCGGCCATCTGAGAGCGCTCGTGCTCTCAGTATACCATCTCATATCGCTGAGCGATAGCTATGGTGACTGAAAGGAAATTTACCCATGAACATGGTACGGCGCATTCAACTCTTCGCCATCGCAACCCTGACTGCCTGCGGCCTGGGTGTTGCAGTCTTCGCAACCCCCATTGCCAGCCACTTCGCCACCGCGACGAATTCGTCGCATGTGCGTCAGTTGGCCTGCGACGGTACCCTCTCGCCGCCGTGCAACTGAGCAGAGCCTGAGCGACATGGAGGGTGGCCCTGTGCCAACCGCCCTCCATGTCGCCATGCCAGTGGCGATCACATGTAGGACTCGAGTGAAATGGACCTTGGGTGCCCCCTTGCACTTCGTGATATGATTCGAGATAGAGTATGCTCTAAGCTTGTTATCATCGGCTATGATACAGGGGGGGTATCCATGAAGGATCCTATCCGCTGGCATTTTCTGGGACCGCTTGAGGAGTCAATCGGCCAGAGCAGTGATCCATTTTTGCTGCAGTTGCTGTCTTGGGTTAACGATGAAGATCATCGCCCTGAGGCTGTTTTTCGCTTTCAAGATCTTGAGCGTCAGTGCGCACTGACCAACTACACGCCCGCCGACCTGAGGTCAACGTTTTACCTGGGCGGTCAGATGCTCTACAAGTTCGACCGCTTCGATGATGCGCTGAAAGCCTTCGAGCATGCCGAAGCGCTGCGAGATCCCGCTGATAAGATTGACGAGATCGTGCTGCTCCGTTATCGCGACTTAGCTGCGCATCGCGCGCATGAATTCGAGCGATCGAATGACTACTCCGCACGTTTGATCGAGCTTTGGGTCAAAGCTCCGGTGTCTCTCCGCGAGGACTGTCTGGTGGAGGATGGTGACGCATTCTTGTGCAATTTATATCGCATGAGAGCGCAGGTTTTATTGCAGCTGGGTAACATCACAAAGGCTCGCGAACTGTTAGTCGACTTTGCCATGCCGCTGTTAAACCAGCATATTGAAATATTCTCCGCCCCGCCATCCAACGCTCAAAGCGAGATCAACTGGCGCGCATTACGCCTCTATGTTCCGTGGCAACTGGTGAATACGATCCAGCAACAGGTCTGGACATATCATGAGCAGGAATTATCCGCGGATTACATCGATGCTGATGTACTGCTCCAGGATTGCATCTCGTGGGCGGAATCGCAGACCGAGCTTGCCAGCGCCTTGCCGCTCTTGTACACGCTGAGGACGGAGTTGATGAATCATCAGTGCCGTGTTGCAAGGAACGCGGAAGTTCGCGACATTATGAGTTTTACTGCCGACGGGTTTCTAGATGATGCCGCGAAGCTCTATTCTCCGCTGCAAGACAACGCTGATCAACGTGCGTATCACCTGGCCCTCCAGATCGCGGAACTGGAACGCAGTTGGATTGACTACCTGGGTGAGAATCGACTTGAGCAGGCACCCATAGTGCTCAGTCGCATCGAGAAACTACAGCGCGAAGCTCAGGCAGAGCCTACACCGCCTTTCAGGGTCATTGCGGCGCGGCTGGAATGGTTGAAGGGGATCATAGAAGCGGATCGCGAATATTGCGATCCCGAGCGATTCCCACGGGCATTTGAAGCAGCTAGAGCGCACTTGCAGCGCGCGCGGGACATGCTGATCGAAGCGAAATTGACGCAGGTCCCGATCATGCTTGGCATCCTCGCCGACCTTAACCGGCTCGAAGGGCGTGAATACCAGGGTCCTCGTGACCGCGGCATGTGGTAGCGTGTGACCTGCTCGCCCTTTTGGCACGCAGTTGCATGACCGTCGTGGCACACAGAGAGCAACTGTGTGCCACGACGGCGCGTCCAGATCAGGGGGCGCGCTCTTCTCACGTCCAGCGCAGGTTAGGCAGCACCTCGCGGCTATACGCCGCGAGGAATGCTTCCTGGTTACGACCGACATTGTGAACATACACTTCGGTGAATCCCATGTCGATGAAGTGTTGGATATGCGCGACATGCTCACCGAGATCTGGCGTCACCAGGACGCGGTTGGTATAATGCTCAGGTCGCACGAAAGCGGCCATCGCCGCGAAATCTTCGGGGTTCCGGATGTCGGCCTTGGGGAAGGGCATCCCACCATTTGGCCACTCCTTCACGGCTTGCGCCATGGCCGTCTCGCGTGAATCCGCCCACGAGACATGAAGCTGGATGACACGCGGCATGGTCGCGGGATCTTTGCCGGCGTCGCGCGCGCCGCGCTCGAAGCGCTCCAGCAACATCCCCAGCTTCTCATCGGATGCACCGACGCTCATGAAGCCATCCGCGAATTTGCCGGTCTTTTCACTATTCAGTGGGCCGGCGGTCGCGACGATAATCGGCGGTGGCGCGGCTGGCAACGTGTAGAGCTTGGCGCTCTCCAGCTGAACATGTTTGCCATGGTATTTGACGACCTTGCCGCCAAAGAGCTTCTTGATGACCTCGATCGCTTCGAAAAGGATCTCGGAGCGCTCGCCACCTTCGGGCCAATACTCGCCGACGATATGTTCGTTGAGTGCCTCACCAGCGCCAATGCCAAGGTAAAACCGCCCCGGATACATTGCTTCCAGGGTCGCTGCCGCTTGCGCCAGGATCGCCGGATGGTAGCGGAAGCCGGGCGCCGTGACGCCTGTGCCGAATCGCAGATTGGTGGTGGCGCCCACCGCGCTAAGCCAGGCCCAGACGAACGCGCTCTGCCCCTGGCTCGGCGTCCACGGATGAAAGTGATCAGACGCCATCACAGCTTTGAATCCGTGATCTTCCGCCATTTTAGTATAGCGTAGCAGTTCCGTCGGGTGGAATTGTTCGAACATGGCGGCATACCCCAGGATGCCCTGTGGTGCTGTGGTCATGATATGCTCCTTACTGCGTAGATGAATGGTTCAACGGAAGAGATCGCGCGTGGGATCCATGACGAGATCGCGTCCCTGGCCCGCGCCAGTGGGGGCGGCATAGCCGCGGATGACGGCGACGGGACAACGATTGACCTTGCCATGGGCAAGCTCGGCGGCGCTGGCAAGCTCATCGGCGATGGCCAGCACCGTGACATGCATCTCTCGGCCTTCGGTGTCGGGCTGGCCACGATAGTCGACCAACGCCGCCATCCCGGCGACACCGATGGCGATGTTGGTAATGCCATTGCGCCAAGGGCGACCAAAGCTATCGGTGATAATCACGGGGACAGCGAAGCCGCACCAGGCACTTACCACGTCGGCGATACGCCGCGCCGAGGCGTCGGGATCAATCGGGAGGAGGCAGACGGTCTCCTCGCCGGGGATATTCGATGCATCCACACCCGCATTGGCGCAGATGAACCCGTGTCGCGTCTCGCAGATCAGCACACCCCGATCCATCCGCACGATGCGCCTGGACTCGCGGAGCACGACCTCTGTCTGGCGCGGATCCTTCTCCCAGCGCTCGGCCCAATCAATCGCCAAGGCCGAAGGCGTGATAGTTCGCAGATCTACCAGGCGATCTTCGGCCTTGGAGACGACCTTCTGGGTGACGACCAGGATGTCGCCCGGAACCAGCGGCAGAGGTCGTGCGGCCGCCCAGATCAGCGCGCCGAGGTCATCGCCGGGCCGCACCTCAGGAATATCGGGAATGCCGAAGATTTGGATAGGTGGGGGGATCGTCAAGGCAGCACCTCCTGCGCCACCAGCATGGCGGCGAGATCAAGTGGAAAGGTGGGGTCAATGGCCTGGGTAGCGCGCCAGAGATCGACCGCCCCTGACCAGTGGAGCGCGAGATCGCGCAGATCCGCAGGCGTATCAAGATCACACGCAAACTCTGGGAGATCACACGTGGCCAGCGCCAGACCGCGTTGTCGCGCCTCTGTGCTGTGGCGGGCAAAGCTCGCGGCGCCGAAGCACCACGGCATGCTGCCGGGAGGCGCGACGAGTAGCGCGTTTGTGCCGTCGCCGATCTGGTCGCTGGCAAGGCAGACGGCTGGCGCGGGCGGTATCCCCGCAACCAGCATACGAATTGCCGCGGGCGTGATCCGCGGGAGATCGGCGGGCAAGACGAGCAGCGCCTCAGCAGCGTGCGATTGCGCCCATTGCGTCGCGACATCAAGCGCGGCGTTCAGTCCCTGATCGCATTGGTGCAGCGTTTCGACCGTGCGGTTCTCACTGACACGCGCCATAATTGCCGGGTCAGGGGCGATGAGGGCAACGCGTGTTGCCACACCAGATTCAACCAGCGCGTCAAGGACACGCCGCGCCAAAGCGATGAGTAAGGCCTGACGCCAGGCATCAGGGAGAATCGGTCGGAGGCGGCTTTTGCCACTGGCGAGGTCGCGCAATGGCATGATGGCGGCCAGACTCATGCCTGTACCACCTGGGCGATAGCCTGGGCCAGGGCAAGGCTCGCGGCGGCATCCGTCATGATCGTCGGGAGCACATGAGGGCGCATCCCCAATTGCGCGACCGCGGGCGCCAGGTCCGCATCGGCACTGTCCAACACGAAATCATCGACGAGACCTACGTAGAGTCGCGCGACTCCCAGCGCTGAGACTTCATATCCCAGACCTTCCAGCATGCGATCGGCAGGGCCTTTCAATGCCTGGCCCTGGATGATCGGGCTGACGGCTATTCGCCGCCGCCCGGCCTGACGATGCGCCAGCGCGTCGCGCATCCCGGGCAGCGCCAGGATGGGGCCAATACTTACGATGGGGTTGGAAGGACAGAACACCACGACTTCCGCTGACCGCATCGCTTCTAAAGCGGCTGGGAGTGGCCTGGCTCGCGCGAGACCGGCGAAACGCACGTCACTGACGGGGTCCGCGTGCCGACGCCGAACGAAATATTCCTGGAAGGGCAACCAGCCATCGGGCGTCTGGATCTCGGTCGAGACGACATCATCGCTCATTGGCATGATGCGTACCCACGCGGGAATCCCCAGCCGTCGCGCGAGATCTGCCGTGACTTTCGCCAACCCGTCACCCGCGCTGAGCGCCCTCGTCCGCAGCAGGTGGGTTGCCAAATCGCGATCTCCCAGCCAGAACCACGGATCTTCGCCCAATGTCGTCAGTTGATCGAGCACTTTGGTCGTGTCGCCAGCAATACCCCAGCCCGTCTGTGGATTGGCGATGCCCCCCAAGGTGTAGAGCACCGTATCGATATCCGGCGAGATGTGCAGACCATGCAGAGTAAAATCATCGCCGGTGTTGACGATGATCCGCAGGTCGGCGATGTTCACTGGTGTCAGTGCCATCAACCCGCGCGCCAGTTTTGCGCCACCCACGCCGCCCGCTAAAGCTGCCCACATAGGCCGCCGCTCCTCATGGATCAAGTCCTTGCTATTTTTTCCCGCCACGCGATTGACAGTACCCGCAAATGGTGACCAGAGCCGACGGGCACTTGAAGTGGCCCAGGGCTCTGGTCAATCCACGCGTGTGACCGGCTTAGCGACCGGCGACGGGGATCTGCATCACCGCGGGAATGATTACTTCCCGCCAGACGCCAAACGCTTCCGGTTCAGCGATATTACGCAGCGAGACGATGCCCTGATCGAAACCCAGCGCCGCCAGAGCGGCAAACTGATCGATGGCCTGTTGCGCGGTGACGGTGCCATTGCCGCCATCTTTGGTGACGTGGATATTGTCCAGCGTCGTCTTCTCGATATCAGTATAGGGTCGACCGAACGCGTCGCAATGTTCGCGCAGAACGTCCAGTTTATGGACCAGCGCCTCCTGGCCGAGCCGCGCAAAAAGATTGCAGGCGTCGCCATATTGCGCGACAAACTTCAGCGTCTTGGTCTCACCGGTCCCACCGATCAAAATCGGTGGATGGGGCCGCTGCGCACTCTGCGGCACGTTCAGGGTGTGCTCGAGCTGGTAATGTTTGCCGTTGAATGGCTTGGCTGCTTCGAAATCGCCGCCATCCTGCCACATCTGATGGGCGATCTGCAACGCTTCTTCCAGCATCTCGAAGCGCTCCTTGAGGGGTGGGAAGGGAACTCCCAATCCACGGTGCTCCACTTCATTCCAGGCCGCGCCAACGCCGAAATATGCCCGGCCACCCGAAAGGACATCCAGAGTTGTGACCTCTTTGACGAGCAGACCCGGATAGCGATAGGTGACTCCCGTTACCATCGACCCCAGGCGGATGCGGTTGGTGACGCCCGCGATGTAACCCAGCGTCGTATACGCCTCGAGCATATCCAGATTGATCGGCCCGACGTTGGTAATCTGGAAGAAATGGTCCATGACCCAGAAGCTATCAAAGCCCGCGCCTTCCGCCAGGCGTGCCTTATCGGCCAGCGCGAGTCCAAGTGTCCTGGGATTGGCGGTGCCATTGCCGTTTGTCCATGTGAAGTTGGGAACCTGTAAGCCTACGCGCATGTGCTGTAACTCCGTCTTTCAATCGCGCCATTGCTGGCACAGGGCGATCGTTCACTGTCCTTGGCAATTCTCGCCTGGCAGTCGTAGCACTCTGTGCATCAAGCTGCCAGACAGGAGTCGAGTCCCACACATGCTTTCAGACATTGTGTGGCTGACAGTCCTCACCTTACATAGTGTAAGATGTACGCATAGCACTGCGCAATCATAAGGCGCACAGAAGGGCAGCAATCCATGGAACTGATACGGTTGGATCATGTCGTCATCGTGGTCCGCGCGCTCGATCAGGCGATCGCGGATTTCCAGGCAATGGGATTCACGACCACTCCGGGGGGCGTCCATGCCGATGGCTTAACCGCGAACGCGCTCGTTCCCTTCGCCGATGGAACCTATCTCGAGTTGATCGCCTTCCTCGCACCCGATGTGCCGCAGGCACATCGGTGGTATCCACGACTGGCGGCTGGCGAAGGCTTCGTCGACGCGGCGATTGCGGTGGATAATCTCAGCGAGGCCGCGGAAGTCTGGCGGCAGCGTGGACTCCGCGGGACCGGGCCGGTGGAAGGTGGGCGCCAGCGACTCGATGGGCAGGAACTGCGCTGGCGCACCTTCTTCTTCGACCGCGATCAGGGATTACCGTTTGCCATCGAAGATGTGACGGCGCGCGCGAGTCGGGTGCCCGGCGACGCGGCCGCCGTGCACGCCAACGGTGCCGTGGGGATTACCGCGCTGCATGTAGCAAGCCCTCCCGCGATGGCTCAGGCATATCGCAACCTCTGTGATCAGCCGCTGGCCAGCACTCGTTTCAATCTGGGCGCCCAGACTATCGTCCTGGATGGCCCACCACCGACGGATGTGCCCGCACTGTCGGCGCTGCGTTGGGTGCCAACGATGGTAGTGCTGCGTGGCTCCAGTTCTGATTGGATACACAACCCTGCAGCTAGTCATGGGGCACGCTTCACCTGGGCCTCAGAGGATCTCTAAAAATGGGGCATTTGCGACCACTTTCAAGACTTCATCGATTTCGAAAGGCTTCCGCATGATCACTGCGTGGTGCTGGCGCAGTTGCTCTAAAAATGTGGCTGGCAACACTCGCCCCGCCGCGGTCATCAGGATAAAGCGCTGATTGCGAGCCAGTGGCGGATCGGCCAGCAAATGCGTGAAGAGGCCGTCGCCCCCGAGACGCGGCATCCAATAATCAGAGATAATCGTATACCCGGCCGGTTCCAGGAGGAGATGCTCCCAGGCTGATTGTCCATCACTGAAGGCAGCGACGGTAAAGCCTTCTTCTTCTAGCACCATCGTGACGTACGTGCGGATCGCCTCATCGTCATCGACAACAAGCATACGTGACAGAGCAGGCTGTGTCATGGCAATGGCTCCTTCTCTCAACTGATGAACCATTCAAACACCTGCAGAGTATCATATTGTCAAGTTATATTTCCGGCGTAAAACATTGTCAAATTTAGAACATATGTTTTATAATACTAATGCGTTATTCATGCTGGACGTGGGCACGCGAAAGTAATTCAAGATATTTCAACGTTGAACAATGTTGCAGAAAGTGAGGCATCCGAGATATGGCACGTGGATCTTCCGCGCCACTTCCCGTTGTACGTCGCCGCCGCTCCGTTTCAGCGGAGACTGTTCAAGACCCGGAGTATCTGGTACGCTGGAACCACTGGCCCGCGCCAGAGATTCCACTGACGATCCTCGGACAGACAGGTCAGTGGTCGTTTTGCGCCCCGTTTCCCTGCGGGAGCCAGGAGTTCGTCTTGCTCACTCCTTACGCATTACGCGATGAACCTGACATCGAGCGCCAGGTCGTCGTGATCAGTGATCTCCGGCTTCCCACGCCCCAAAAAGCGCCAAAGAAGGCGGAGCGGCGTTCCAAGGTGCGCCGAACTCAGTAATTGCCCTCCCCTTCGTCTATGTCGCCCGCACCAAATCGCGCGCGGATTCCTGTCGTGTCGTACAACGACGGCTCCCCATGCCGACGCTATACTTATGAATGGACCGGGCGGTTGTGAGCACCGGAGCGACATCCAGCTCCCGAAGTACCGCCTGTGGTATTCTGCGACCAACTGCGGCGCGGGGGAGGACGAGATGTTTGATTGCGAAATCATCAATGGGGTTGTCGTGACGAGTGCGGGGCGGCAACGCGCGTCGATTGCGGTGCATGACGGCCACATTGCCGCGATCAGCCCCACGCCACTTGGCGGAGCCGCGCGGGTGATCGACGCGGCGGATCTCGTGGTTCTGCCAGGCATGGTCGATCAGCACGTCCATTTCATGGATCCTGGTGACACAACGCGCGAAGACTTTCCTCATGGTTCGGCCGCCGCTGCGGTCGGCGGGATCACCACGGTTATCGAGCATACCCACAGCCATCCCGTCCTCACAGCATCTGATCTGAAAGCCAAAGCGGCATATCTCGCCGATCGATCAGTCGTTGATTTTGGTCTGGCCGCGCACATTTTTCCCGAGACCATCGCGCAGGTGCCCGCACTCTGGGCAGAGGGCGCGGCGCTGTGCAAGGTGTTCACCTGCGTGACCCATGGCGTGCCCGCCCTCCAATCCGATGATCTCTTGCGCTGCTTTCGAATCTTAGCGCAGGTCGGCGCGCGCGCCCTGGTGCATTGCGAGGATGACGCCATTACCGCTGATAACGAAGAACGGCTTCATGCCGCGCTCAGGACCGATTATGGAGTCATCGTCGAATGGCGATCCTGGGAGGCCGAGTTAGTGGCGGTGAATAGCGTTGCATTGCTGGCGCGCCTGACAGGTGCGGAGATCACCATTGCCCACGCGAGCCAGCCAGAGGTCATTTCCCTGGCCGCGCGCGAACGGCAGCTTGGCGCGCATATTAGCGTTGAGACCTGCCCGCAATATCTCACACTGGCGGCGGCGGATGTCGTCGAACACGGCCCCACTCGCAAATGCACGCCGCCGCCGCGCGACCCGCCCGCGCAAGCGAAACTCTGGGATCTCCTCGCGCATGATGCGATCGACCTGATCTCGACAGATCACGCTCCCTCGACGCTGGCCCAAAAACAGCACGGCACAATCTGGGAATGCCACTTTGGCTTGCCGGGTGTGGAGACTACCCTCCCGATCCTGCTGGACGCGGCGAGCGTCGGCAAATTGACGCTGGAACAGATCGCCCAACGATATAGCGAGATGCCCGCGCGTCTGCTGGGCCTTTGGCCGCGGAAAGGCGCGCTTGTGCCGGGCGCCGATGCCGATCTCGTGCTGGTTGATCCAACCGCTCGCTATGCGTTGCAGGACGCGAATATTCTCTCCAAAGCTGGTTGGACGCCCTATGCCGGACGCCAGATCACCGGGCGACCTGTCATGACGATGGTTCGTGGCACGGTCGTCGCGGAACATGGCGCGATCCGTGCGGACGTCGGCACCGGACGCTGGGTGCGGCGCGCGCCTGCTTCCGCCTGAGGAGTCACCTGGACGCGGGTGGGTCGGCAGCGCGGCCGGGGTGAGCTGGCGTGTCTGTCGCAGGCGAGCTGCCGGAAACGTCATATCCTGATCGGAAAGCTTTGCGATTTGACACATCAGGAAAAGTTGCGGTCCGGCATGGAGTAGGCTATAATACGATAAATGCAGTGTATATGTCTTCATCGTACGAGCGGGTGATGGAAGCGACGGTATATCCATACCGGACGTGCTTATCAGCGCGTGCTCCACAACCTGTGGTGTGCAGATGGAGCATTGCCTGCACATGGGCGATTGCTGAAATGGTAGACAGGGCGGACTTAGGATCCGTTGGGCTAACACCCGTAAGAGTTCGAGTCTCTTATCGCCCACCCGTTGAGGAATTCGTTGAAGGCCATCGTGCTATAATCAGGGGAAGGGATTCTTCACCGCCAAATGAGATGGCAGGAGGTCCACTGCCTGTTGCCATTCCTAAAAATATCGACGAAACGACAAAATCCTACGGGAGCAGTCGGAGGAAGTTTGAGTGAACGTCACGGTTGCCACCACTCCAGAAAGCGAAGCCCAGTTCAACGTCCAGCTTTCCTGGACTGAGATCGATAAAGCGTCAGAGGGCGTCTATAGACGGCTGGCGCAGCAACAAAAAGTACCTGGTTTTCGTCCGGGACATGCCCCGCGTTCCATCATTGAGCGGATGTTTGGACGCGATGCCCTCTATGAGCAGGCGATAGATGATCTTGTCGAGCGCGCTGTCCGTGAGAAAGCCAAAGAGAGCGAACTCACCCTCCTGGCCTCCCCGCACGCGCACGTTCACGAGATCAACTATGGTCAGGAGCATGAGGTGCTGGTCAACGTACCTGTGCTTGGCAAAGGGGTCCTGGCGGATTACCACGACATTCAGATTACTCCGGAAGCTGTGGTAGTTACTGAGGAAGACATCGATAATATCATCAATCGCGCCCGCGATCAGATGGCGGAATACCATCCGGTCGATCGTCCGGCGGCCATGGGTGATCGGGTGACGGTGACCATGCAGCTGACGGTCAACGAAAAGGTGGTTAGCGATGTCAAAGACCACGACTTCGACCTGACGACTGACCGCACTGGCCTCTTTACCGGCATGGATGAAGAGATCGTGGGCATGCAGGAAGGCGAGACCAAATCCTTCACCACGACGCTCCCGGCCGACTATCCGAAAGCCGAGATGGCGGGTCAGCCAGGGAATTATGTCGTTACCCTCGAAAAGGTTACCATCAAACAGCTCCCCGAGATTGACGAAGAGTTCGCCAAAAAAGCCGGGCAGTTTGCATCCGTTCCGGCTATGCGTGAGGCGGTGCGCGCCGACTTGCTGCAGAGTCGCACCGAGACCGCGCAGCGCAAGAACCGTGAAAGTCTGATAGAAGCCTTGCTGGAGCGGTTGGAACTGAGCGTTCCACCCCAACTCGTTCAGGCGGAGTTGGAAGACCTGATGCGCGAGATGGAAGAGATGCTCCAGAGCAACCGAATGGACCTCTCACAGTATCTCGCCATGCTCAATACCACTCGCGAAGATTACAGCGAGACGATGAAACCTGAAGCCATGCGCCGCATTCGCCAACGCCGGGCGCTTGAATTAGTCGCCGAGCGGGAAGGCCTGGTCGTGACTGACCACGACCTGCAACAACTCCTCGACCAATATGGCAACACGGGCGGCCGGGGTCGGGCACGCATCCAACATCTTACCCCAACCCAGCGCATCGCGGTCACCAGGAGCATCCTGCGCGATCACGCGACGAAGTGGTTGGAGGAACACTTGATAGTAGAGCCGGCCGCACCAGTGGAATTGGAGACGGGGGCGCTTGATGCCGATATGTCTACTAACCCCGCTGACACGTCGACGGCTATGGGGAAGATTGCTGAAGAAGATCCCGCTGGCATGACGGCCGTCGAGGGTCCCACCGCTTCCAGCAAGGGCCAATCGCGCAAATCGTAAGCGTACGTACGCGGAGGACGAGTGCGACTGACCAATGCACCTGGCGACAGGCAGGCGCTTGGCGCGGAGGTGGAGGATGGGTCTGAAAAACATGGATTCTGCCCCATAATCCAGACGCAATTCTGCTGAGGGCGGTGGCCGAATGGCCTATTTTAGCTTTCTTGACACACATCGGGAACGAGATGCGCTGGTTCCGGAACATCTAGCATCACCGCGGTGTGAGATGCTGGTCAATTCCTCTCTGCGGAGGTAGTGAGATATGTCCACAACGAAAGGAAAAGGTATGACCTACCGCTGCTCATTCTGCGGGAAATCCCAGGATCAAGTCACTCGCTTGATTGCTGGCCCGGGTGGAGTGTATATTTGCGATGAGTGTGTTGACCTATGCCGCGAAATCATAGAAGAGGATCAGCCCGCTCCAGCGCGCACCCAGCGTCCATCGACAGGCAAACTACCAGCGCCGAAGAAGATATTTGATCAGCTGAATCAGTACGTCATTGGACAAGATCGCGCGAAGAAAGCCCTCGCCGTAGCGGTTTATAACCACTACAAACGCATTAACGCGGGCATGCAGATCGACGATGTTGAACTGGGGAAGAGTAACATTCTCCTGATCGGCCCTACCGGATGCGGCAAGACTTTGCTTGCTCAGACGCTGGCGAAAATTCTGGATGTCCCGTTCTGCATTGCCGACGCCACGGCCCTGACCGAAGCGGGCTATGTCGGCGAAGACGTGGAGAATATTCTGCTCCGGCTCATCCAGATGGCGGATTTTGATATCGCACGCGCTGAACGTGGCATTGTCTATATCGATGAAATCGATAAGATCGCCCGCAAGGCCGATAACCCCTCAATTACGCGCGATGTCTCAGGTGAAGGGGTCCAACAAGCCCTTTTGAAGATAATTGAGGGCACCGTCGCCAATGTCCCCCCACAGGGTGGGCGCAAGCATCCCCACCAGGATTTCATTCAGATCAATACCCAGAACATCCTCTTCATCTGTGGCGGCGCGTTCGAAGGGATCGACAAGATCATTCAGCAACGCCTTGGCAGCAATAAATCTATGGGATTCCGCACGCCATTGGGGAATGAGATGGCGGAATCCAACGAAGTGCTGTCACAGGTCATGCAGGACGACCTGCTGAAATTTGGGCTGATTCCGGAATTCATCGGCCGCCTCCCTGTGACCGTTGCGCTCGATAACCTCGACAAGGCGGCGTTAGTGCGCATTCTGACGGAGCCCAAGAATGCGATCGTCAAGCAATACCAGAAGCTACTGCAGATCGACCGGGTGGATCTGGTCTTCAATGACGAGGCGCTGGACGCGGCTGCCGAAGAGGCGCTCCGCCACAAGACCGGTGCGCGTGGGTTGCGTACCATTGTCGAAGAGGTTCTGCTGGACGTCATGTATGAGATTCCTTCGCGCAGTGATGTCCGTAAAGTGGTCATCGATGCCGAGGTCATCCGCCATCATGGGCAACCCCAGTTCATCCTCCGCGAGAGTCGATCCTCAACCGCGACGAATACCACACTCCCGGATGTCCGCGAAAATGCTTCAGCCTGATCGCCTGTTGTGCTGATCTGGCATTCTAAGTGCAGAGTAGGCAACGCTCAGTATGCTGCCTTCCTCGCCTACAACGTAGGCGAGGAGCAGAATTATCCAGAGGCGCGTTCTGCGCCCTCTGGATCTTGACTTATCGGGATGCTCTCTGTGCATCAGCCATCGAGGTCTTGGCGCTGTGGCGGTTGGGGTAGTGGAGGGCGTTTGATGGCATTGATTGCCGGTCGCAATGGAAATGGGGAGGAACAGGAAGTTATGCATGAATATGCACTTGTCCCGTTGAAAAACGTTGTCGTCTTTCCTAAGATTCGAGTCAACCTCACGATCACACGTCCACGGTCCGTACGCGCCGTCTTAGACGCAGACAAAAGTAGCCGCGTCCTGGTCGTCGTGACGCAACGCCATCCTGACTCGGAGGATCCGCGGCCTGATGAGCTCAATGAGGTCGCGATGCTCGTAGACATCTTGTCGGTTCATCCTCAGAATGACGGCAGTGTCGTGGTGCTGGTGGAGGGCAATAAGCGCGTCCATATTGAAGGATGGTTGGGGCAGGATCCTTATCCCCGGGTCGCGGTGACTCGCATCATTGAGCCGACACCCACCAGCAAATCAGCGGAATCTCTCGTGCGCCATGCCCATGAACTGTTTGAGCATTTCATCCCGTATAACCACAAGTTTACCCCCGATGATATCTCCCAGATCCAGGTCATTCACTCCTGTTCTCGCCTGGCGGATTCGCTGGCCGCGCATATCGTCTCGGATAGCCACCGTCAGCAAGAGTTGCTCGAAACAATAGATCCCGAGGTACGTCTCGAGATGGTCTGTGTCATTCTTGGCAATGAGATCGAAGTACAGGAACTTGACCAACGTATCAGGCAGCGCGTCCGCGACCAGGTCGATCGCAACCAACAAGAATATTACCTGAAAGAACAAATCCGCGCTATCATGAAAGAACTGGGAAATGACTCCGCCACCGAAATTATGGAGATGCGCGAGCGGATCCGGACGTTGGGTATGCCAGAGACCATCATGTTCAAGGTACTCAAAGAGCTTGACAAACTCGAACGCCTCCCGGCGACTTCCGCCGAGATCAACGTGTTGCGCAATTATATCGACATGATGATGGCGCTCCCCTGGCAAGAGCGCACACAGGATCAGTTAGATCTCAAAGCTGCTAAGAAGTTGCTCGATGTCGAACATTATGGGTTAGCCACCATTAAAGATCGCGTTCTGGATTTTCTGGCCGTCCGTCAATTGCGTAGCAGGCGCGCCCAGCACCTCGCGCGCGAGGAAGGGACGCAGGATGACCAATATGCGGCCAATCAGGCGGCCAACCGCGGACCAATCCTTTGCTTCATTGGGCCGCCCGGAGTCGGCAAAACTTCCCTTGGCGCGTCAATCGCGCGCGCGATGGGCCGCAAATTTATTCGTATCTCGCTCGGCGGTGTCCACGATGAAGCCGAAATTCGCGGTCACCGTCGGACGTATATCGGCGCGTTACCGGGACGCATCATCCAAGCCATGCGGTCGGTAGGGGTAAAAAACCCCGTCTTCTTGCTTGACGAAGTAGATAAGCTGGCATCGGATTATCGCGGTGATCCGGCGGCGGCACTCCTGGAAGTGCTGGATCCCGAGCAGAATAACACCTTCACCGACCACTATCTCGAGGCTCCGTTCGACCTTTCCGAAGTCTTCTTCATCTGTACTGCCAATGCGCGTTATCAGATCCCCCGAGCGCTGGCTGACCGTATGGAGATTGTGGAGATCGCGGGCTATACGCTTGAGGAGAAGGCCGCGATTGGTCGACGCCACCTCTGGCCGAAAGTCCTCAAAGAAGCCGGGTATGAGACTGACCAGATCACGCTCACGGACCGGGCATTGCGCTACATCATCGAGTCATACACGCATGAAGCCGGAGTCCGCTCCTTAGAGCGCCAGCTCGCCGCTATTTGCCTCAAAATCGCGCGCTCTGTCTATCTCAATCCCGGCCTCCACAAACGCATTACTCCCCACCAGGTCGAAGAGTATCTGGGAGTTCCGCGGTTTTTGGGAGAACGCGCGCTTGAGCAAGATCAAGTCGGCGTGGCGACCGGGATGGCTTGGACGGAGTCTGGCGGAACGCTGTTGCGCGTCGAAGTGGCCGTCATGGTCGGTCGTGGGTCGATCCGTTTGACTGGGCAACAGGGCGATGTGATGCAGGAGTCGGCGCATACCGCGCATTCGTATATTCGCACACGGGCCGAAGCCCTGGGTATTCCGACGAATTTCGCCGATCAATATGATATGCACATTCACTTGCCTGAAGGCGCGATCCCCAAAGATGGTCCTTCCGCTGGCATTACCATTGCAGCCGCGATGATCTCGGCCTTGACCGGGCGACCAATCCGCGCGGATACTGCGATGACCGGTGAAATCACTCTACGTGGCAATGTCTTCCCAATCGGCGGCCTCAAAGAGAAGGTATTGGCGGCGCACCATGTTGGCATTCGCCGCATCATCCTGCCAGCGGATAACCGCAAAGACGTCACAGAGATCCCTGAACCGATCCGCCGCGCGATGCAATTCATCTATGTGCGACGGATGGAAGAGGTCGAAGCGGCCATTCTGCGCGATCCGGTCGAGGATGCTGATGGGCACTCCATTCACCTCATCGCCCAGGGGGGCGATCGTGATGACGATCAGCAGATCCCACGGAGCGATGACCGCGCCGATGGGGAGGATCAACGGAATCGCAATCAAACGCCACCGCGACCACCCGAACCACCCAACTTGCCCGAATCACCCACTGCGTGACCGCCCCAACAGGCGGGCAAACATTAAGACCACCATGCCGAGCGTATCGTCATGGTGGTCTCTACTATTCTGCTCACCTACCGCTCAGTCGAAGTGATAGTGTCGAACGCGCGGTTGTCCGGCAAAGAGGCCAGTGATATGCTGGCGATAGGTCGGAAATAGCGGGCCATTGCGGAACGTCTGGAGATGGTCTTCGATCGTGCGCCAGCGAACCAAGAGGACGAATTCCTCAGCATTCTCCACTGACCGTGACCATTGCGCATCCAGACACCCTTCAGCACTACGAATGACCTCGATGCCACGGGCGATCCCGGCGGCGAACTCCGCGCCTTTGCCCTCCAGCGCGGTGAATTCAGCAACCTCAAGTACAGCCATCAGAATGTTCTTCCTTTCGTGTTTTGCGCGGTCGAATCGCGCGAGATCTGGTTGTGTGACGCTTCAGTGAGGCGCAATAATCGACGCTTCATCCGGAACAAGACTAAAAGAATGGTCTTCCCAGGCGATCAATTCACCGACGGTCGCTGCGCCGGGATCCGCGCGGAGCCATGCTGCTGTGAAGCGCGTGCCATTGCGAGGGGCGCGGCCAGATTGGCGTCCCTCGCGAAACCAGGCAGCGAGGTCCGCGTACCATTCCGCCGCAGTGGGGACGACTGACCGATGCATCCATGTACCAGTATTTAGCAGGACGCCCCCGGTCGGCAAACTGCGCCTCCCTTCATTATGGGTATGCCCGACAATCACCAGATGGGGCGTATCTTCTGATTTGCTGGCCGGGTGGGGCATCACTGGCAGATCCGCCCCTTGTGGACGGGGTTGGGTGCCGGTGACGATCGCCGCTAGCGCCTCTGGCGCGGGCATTGCCAGGGCGCTGCGCAATCCGGCGATCTCCGCGAGCCAGGCATCATCTTCTTGTGCCCCGACGGCCTGAGTGACGCCGGCGACGGCGCGCAACGCTGTGTCAAACAGCGCTAATGGCTCCTCGTTCGCTGGGAAGGTTGGGGTAGCAGTTGCAGGAGCGATCAGATCAAGCATATGCCGTACCCAGCCGATCGCTAATGCTGGGGCCAGCAGACTGACCAGCGCGATCTGGCGCGTAGCACCGAGATCCGGCACCATCCGATCGAGGTAAGGGAAGCGTTCGCGCAGTGGCAAGAAGACATGGGTCATATATCGGGAGCCAAAGGGCAGTAAAGCTGGGCCGATGGCCTGGCCGCGGGGATCGCTCATCTCAAGCTCGGATGGGTATGCGGGCGGTGCTGATTGTTCCCAGATGGTGGGAATAGTATTCCAGGGATCATACTGACAGCCATGCTCCACCACCACATCTGGACGTGGTGAATACGCCCGCGCCAGGCAGACGCGCACTGTGCCAGGGTTCGCGCGTATCGCCGAGCGGAGCCGAGAGCGGATCGATGGATAGATCAGTTCCAGATCATGATTGCCAATCAAAAAGGTCAAACGCCGCCCCGGCACCTCCAGGAAGCGTCGTAGCGCGGCAAACCACGGCTCATGCGCGGCGGCGATCCCCGTCCACTTCGCATGCGCCATCGTGACATCAGTTGTAAGCTGGGCATCGAGGTGCGGACGAGTGAGTAAGAAATCAAAAGTATCGCCATTACAGATCAATTCCACCTGGTCCGCTGCCAGTGCACCGCCAGGACGCGTCGCATCCAGCAGTTCTTCGAATGCCGATTGTTGCGCCGGCCCCCACAGTTCCAGGTCAACCTGCCCATTAACTAAATGCAGATCGCTGATGACCAGGATATTCGCAACCATCTCTCCCCCTCAGGCGCATCCCAATCGCTCGTCATCGACGCCCTCCAGGGGCGCATTGCCGCTGACATCATATGCCCTGGCGACGAAGATCGCCAGTCTGCGAGATGCTCGATGGATAGCCGTCATTTTGCGCGGTATTACCATCAATTGTTCTGAGTTTTCCCACGCGCCAGCCTGAATATTCGAATTTGCGCAGATCACCAGCGAAACCACTTGACAGAACTCCATATATGATCGCATTATAGCGCAATATCCTGTTCGCCAGTTACACTGCTTCCGACAATTATTGTGGGCAGGATAATTGTTACGAAAGGAGCTTTCTCTATGGCTACACAACCAACAGGCGGGCGCGCGCGCCAACTCTGGCTGTTATTGCTGGTTCCTGCTGTCATCGTCCCCCTTATCGTTCCCATCTACAACTCAGTGAATCCAGAGCTTGCGGGCATTCCATTTTTCTACTGGTTCCAATTTCTCTGGATCATCGTCAGTTCCGTGCTGATCGGTATTGTGTACTTCGCGGTGCGCGATCGCCAGACGCCCACGAGTAAGTAACTCGCTAGCGGCCAAGATGCTTCCTGTTCTCAGGAATAGGTTTGTGTGGGGCACCGCAGTGTTCCGCGAACCTCGCGCCGCCTGAGGCTGTCGGCATTATAAATGTCCTCGATTGATGAGGAGGAGTTGTCATGATCAATTGGACCACGCTTGGCATCTTCATCGCCCTCTTCCTACTTGTCACCGTCATCGGATTCGTCGCATCACGTTGGCGGCGGGGCGACATGCAGGAACTGAATGAGTGGGGCCTTGGGGGTCGCCGCTTCGGCACCACGATTACCTGGTTTCTGCTGGGTGGCGATCTCTATACCGCCTACACGTTCATCGCCGTGCCAGCCGCTGTTTTCGCAGCTGGCGCGTATGGGTTCTTCGCCGTCCCTTATACCATCATCGTTTATCCGCTAGTCTTCGTCGTCATGCCACGCCTGTGGGCGGTCTCCAAGAAGCATGGCTATATCACCACCGCGGATTTCGTGAAGGGGCGCTTCGATAGCCGCTGGCTGGCCCTCGCGGTCTCGGCTACGGGCATCCTGGCAACCATGCCGTATATCGCGTTACAACTCGTTGGTATGCAGACCATCATCGGTGCACTGGGCATCACAGGCACCACCACGCTCACCAAAGACCTGCCATTGATCATCGCCTTCATTATTCTGGCAGTGTATACCTATAGCAGCGGCCTGCGCGCCCCCGCGCTGATTGCCCTGGTCAAGGATCTGCTGATTTACATCGCGGTCATCGCGATTATCATCGTCGTCCCCTTGAACCTGGGTGGTTTTGGCGCGATGTTCAAAGCGGTGCCAGCGGCAAAACTCACCCTCTCAGCCCCGCTGGTCAACCAGTATTGGACGCTCGCGCTTGGTTCTGCCCTGGCACTCTTCCTCTATCCCCACTCGATCACGGGCGTGCTCAGCTCCAAGAGCGGCAATGTCGTCAAACGTAATGCCGCGCTGTTGCCAGCCTATTCGATGGTACTGGCGCTTCTGGCGCTGATCGGTTTCATGGCCATTGCTGATAAGATTGCCCCAACCAAAACGGTCGTCAATGGCTTCCATGTCATGACGGCCAACGACGTTGTCCCAGCCTTGATCATGAAGAATTTCGACCCCTGGTTCGTCGGGGTTGCCTTCGCGGCTATCGCGATCGGCGCGCTGGTTCCGGCGGCGGTTATGTCGATTGCGGCCTCGAATACCTTCACGCGCAACATTTACAAAGAATTCTTCCGCCCCAATGCGTCGAACCGCGAAGAATCTGAAGTCGCCAAGGTCGTCTCCCTCTTCGTCAAAGCCGGCGCGCTGGCCTTCATTTTCTTCGTCCCGGTCCAGAACGCCCTGGACTTCCAGTTGTTGGGCGGCATCTGGGTCTTACAGACTCTACCACCAGTGATCCTGGGGCTCTATACGCGGTGGTTCCACCGCTGGGGTCTGCTGATCGGCTGGGCCGCTGGTATGGTCGGAAGTAGCTACCTCGTCTCTTACGCGACGAATGCCGCAAACTCGAAGGGGTTGATTAACGCGCTGACCATCACGCACAGCCAATTTAGTATGATCGATCCCGCGGTGCCGTTCAAGGCCTACATCGGTGTGGTCGGCCTGTTGCTGAATCTGGTCGTCACGGTGGTGTTCTCGTTGATCTTCAATGCCTTGCGCGTCTCGAATGGCAAAGACGCAACGGTCACAGCGGATTATGCGGATACTGGCGAAGAGTCGGCAGTAGCGATCTCTAGCACTCTGGTGCAGCCCGCTGAGGAGTAGTCATCCTTCGGCGCGTCGTTGGGGAGGTGCCAGCCATTATGGCTGGCAACTCCCTGTTTCTTGCTCGGAGAAGATTGTGGGTGAGGTTCTCTCCTGATAGTCATGCCACCTGGACTGTCATGCTCAACAATGTCCATTCCTGGGTGTGCCCGTGTCAGGAATTCGAGCTTTTCAAACATAAAAACCTCTTCCACCAGTGGGGAAGAGGCTCTCATTGGAGCGGGTAATGGGATTCGAACCCACGATCTCAACTTTGGGAAAGTTGCATGTTGCCCCTACACCATACCCGCAGATGCGCATCGACAGACCAGAGTGGATATCCCTCAACCGGGACAATGTTGCTCTATCAGGCCTTTTGTGGGTCACTGCCAATCGGGACCGGTTATCCCTTTGCCAGTGGAGAGTGACCGTGTTGGCGCCCTGATGAGAAGTTTTAGGGATGCTCTAGCCTGGACTTACTCCGAAATGATAACACGTCTTGCATCACGTGTCAAGCTCCACTTGACCAGAAACCAGGGCAAAAATTGGGACTATTACGAGCTTATCAACTTCTCGCTCTGATCCCGGGTTTCTGCCCGTACGCAACAAAATAGGGGATGAAACCACGGTGGGTGCGTAATTCAGTCTGGAACCGTAGGAACGTCGCATCAAACTCTTGTTCAGTGGTAATTTTGGTACCAATCAGCGGTTGTCGCAGCCCTTTAAAGATGGCATGCACATCCGTCCCACACCACCGACCGATACGTCCACCATGTTCTCCAACGGGAATATCTATGCGGTGACTACGAACACTTCTTAATTGAGCTTGTTGCAGAAAGTCACCTAAGTATCGCACAATCCCAACGTCGATGTTCCGCATCTTGGCCAGGGCACCCATCCAGGAAAACATCTGCTCAAGTGCCGGGGCACCAAAGCCGTAGCTCGGTTCACATAACTCGATCCACCCGTTCGGCTCCGCGACGCGCGCGAGCTCACGGGTCGCAGTGACCCATTTATCGGTGGGAATACCCAGTACGAGCACGCGCTGGTGAATATAATCAAAAGAGTCGGCATGAAAGGGCAATCCTTCGAGCACATCGGCTTGTATGAACGTGTAGTTCGCAACGACCTGCTCTTTGGAGGCGGATTGGGGTGCGATATCAATGCCAATAATATTGGCATTGGGGAATTGTGTCGCGACCTCTTTCGCCCACAGGCCAGTCCCACACCCTACGTCAAGAATACCCAGGGGATTTCTGACAGGCGCCAGGACATTGGCATGCAGCATGTAGCGAAACATATAATGCTGGAAATCCTGGCGGCTCACCTCTTCCGGATCTCGCGGTAATTCATACGCGGCAGCTGAGAGGACGTGCCCTTTCTGCACGAATTTGAAAGGATGGCGATCGGAAAAAGACTGGGTAGGGGTTGCCGATCGCGGTGTTTTTCTCCACCACATGACGCATGTCTCCTTTATTGTTGTGCTGATGCTGTTGCTTGAATGGTGCCAGCCCCTTAACCCACCTCTTCGCGTCTCACCGTCTCATCTATGAGAGGTGGAACTTTAAACTGTCCGGCACTCAGTTCGCCTGGCGCAAAAATGACGATGGTTGGGGGAGGCAACTCGCCTGTCGTGAAGTAGTAGTCCAACTGGCGCGCCATTTTGAGGACAGTGAGCATGTTTGCGCGATAGTCATCAGCGCGATTCGCTGGCGCTTCGAGGCGCACAACGACTGACGGACCGCCATCTGGTGTGAGACATTTCGCGATTTGCAGCATCGGTGCAGGTGTCCCCAGCTTTCCCATCTCATCCTGTAATTTCGCGACATCCTCGTAGGCAAATTTCATCGCCCCGAAGAGCAGTCCACCTGACCGTGAGAGGGAATCGAGAAACATGCCATGCTGTAAGAGGCCGCTCCCGAGCGGTGAGGTATTCTGCTGTGTCGGTAAGGTCAGTTGGAGATCGCGCCAGAGACTGGTGTGGGTGCTCGGATGACCAAGATAACGAGCCCGGTCGCCAATTCTGTACCGAATGATGGGCGCGGCATCATGCACAAGACTGGTAATCAACACATCCCCTGTTTCGCCTGGAGCAACCTGGTGACCCTGTTCATCCACGATTTCAACGATGAGGCGATCGGTTGGGACAACATACGGCGTGTGTTCGGCAAGTTGGATGCCGACATAGCCACCTTCAGTAGTCACATAGACGCCTAAGGAATAGCGCAGCCTGAATTTCGCGCGGGTCAGCGCATCATCTTCGTTGCTTAACGGCGCCGCCCCCCAAAAGATCGTGTCTAACCGCATACGAGCGAGATCAGCATCTGAGGCGCGCAATGCCACCGTTCGATAAAATGTCGGAGCCGCCAGTGCCCAGTGGGCAGGTTGAGCAAGTTGCGCAATGTGTTGTTCAAGGGTATCCTGAGTGCTGCCCATGTGTATCAGATCGGGCGCCATACGCTGGAATGTCGAAAACGCCGCATAGGTGGCAAAGTTGCGTTGTTCCTCAGATTGTTGATGCAAATAATGGGCGATCGCATAGCCTTTCGCCTGCAGCGGATCGATACCGAAAAGCATGAGATACCAGACCATCGGTTCCATCGATGGCGCCCATAATCCTGAGAGCGTCAACGGCAATTGCGCCCTTATGCCCGTCGTCGTACCACTGGTCGCAGGCACAAAGCGGATCAAATCGCGAGATACTGCTGGTTGGTCCCAATACGAACCCGACAGAAGAATCTGTTTATCGGTGATCGGCAACATAGCTAAAATATCCGTCAGTGGCATGCGCTGAGGAAAGTTGAGATGCGTATTTGAGGAATTTGATCCACCGAATAATCCAAAAGGGCCACGTTTTCTGGTTGGTAGGTTGACTCCCGTCGCTTGCACGGTCTTACGGTAGGTCGCATTCAAGGGCGAAAGATAATGATGTTCCAGGGTGGCGATCAATTGTTGACGGCGCTGGGCCGCGAATGCGGACGGGGAAAATTGCTGATACTTGAGGAGATTTTTATGGGCGTTGGCAACATTGGTCGCAAAGTTTTGTGTTGGTGGTGTGATAAACACGTCAAACAGCCCCCAAATCGTACCGAGTGTGCTTGCATGATAGAGCGAGAAGATAATCTGTACCTACTCATGGGTTACCATGCAGTTTTTTTACCAGTGTTTTCTGCTCAAGCAGGTATGCAGACAGTGTAGCAGTTCGCTTGAAGTTGTCAAGATACTTGAATTGGACAGGTGCGGCGCATAATTCTCCACGCACGCTAAAATCAGGTAATGATCCTGTCTGCATTGGGGTGTGTGCGAAAATTCCGCCCCATGCATGCTGGGGAGGCAAACGCCGTCACCGCAGCGACAACCATTTTCCATTCTTGAGCGAAATACCCATGTGTGGTATATGTGAAACGAAGTCGAGCGAAGAGAGGTGCAAGCCGAAGGGGAGAGCGCTAGCAGAAATACGCTCAAAAAAATTGCCATCAGCATTTTCTCGATTCATACGTCGTTACAGCCACGCTGGCGACGACACATCAGCGGGAGAGCCAGATGATGGAAAACGATCTTCTCGAATACGGTCGTGCCGTACTTGCATCACAACCATTCAGTGTTTTACTCGGTACACAACTTCTCACCTTTACCGCAGGACGGGCTGAGTTGGCTATTGAACTCAAGCCAGAATTTCTGCAACAGCATGGCCTGGCACACGGAGGGCTGCTCAGTTATCTTGCGGATAATGCCCTGGCTTTTGTGGGAGGCAGTGTTCTTGGAGCTGATGTACTCACGAGTGAATTCAAAATCAATTATCTTCGGCCAGCTCGTGGGCACCGAGTGGTGGCTCGGGCACATGTCATCTCTGCCTCAACCCGTCAAGCCATCTGCCAATGCGAACTCTTTGCCATGCATGATAAAGGAGAAAATTTAGTAGCAATCGCACTAGGTACCATTATCAAACGCGGCTCCTAACCATTGCTTGCCACGCAGAATCCTGGTTAAGCCGCATGCACGCAGCGTCTTTTGGGTAATGATAGCTCGCTAGCTTGCTGAGATGGCGTACATGCACTGTGGGGTATGCTCCACAATTGCAGCGTGATCTACTGAGCACGAGTACGGGCGGCCTGTTCCGCAACGATCTTATGGCGAGAGATGCGGATTGTTGTCGTTTGACTTGATGTTGGGTACGCCACTGATGACCGTCGGCGTGGTGAATGCACCTTTCCGATTATGGGGTATAGTTCGAAGCGGTCGCCGTTTTATTAGCGGCGGAATCTTGGCCACCGACGAGCAAGACTGTACCATTAGCAAGCAAAACATTTACACCGGCATCGTGTTGTTGCCCGATTGTCGCCACGTTACTCCAGGTCAATATACAGAAACCTACCACACGTGAGTTCCCGGCCATGATTCTCACCCCAACCAATGAAATGACCCCACCCAACTCGTATAATACGAAGCCAGGTGGGGCAAAGCATCCCAAGCATTTGGAGCGGGAGACGAGATTCGAACTCGCGACGTCTTGCTTGGAAGGCAAGCACTCTACCACTGAGTTACTCCCGCGAACATAGACATTATGCGCTACCCGCCGCGGTTTGTCAAGCGTTGATCACTGCCTCACTTTTTGGCTCGCTGCGCCGCGCGTCATGGGTGTGGGGGCACGATCAGGTGGAGATAGCGGTCTAAGCCGACCGCGTGCGAAGCTTTCACCAGTACGACATCTCCCGCCCGCATGACCGCGGCGCAGGCTCGCACTGCATCGGCGGGGTCGGGCGCGACCACTACCTCGGCCATGCCCGCGGCGCGCGCGCCAGCGGCAAGCTGTTCGCATTCTTCACCAGTCGCAAAGAGCAGATCGCAACGCGCGGCGGCGCGGCGGCCCAGGCGGTGGTGCTCGCGTGGCGCGCGCGGCCCCAGCTCGCGCATTGTCCCCAGAATCGCCAGCCGACGCCCTCCCACCGGCCGTGGCCAATCCGCCAAAAATTCCAGCGCGGCCTTCATGCTGGCTGGTGAGGCATTGTAGGTATCGTCGATGACCGTGCCGCCATGTTGGCCCACGAGGATCTGCATGCGTTGCGGCACCTGGACCGATGCCAGCGCCGCCGCTGCCGTCGCGAGATCCCACCCATCCGCCTGCGCCACGGCCAGCGCCGCCAGCGCATTTGTGACCAGGTGGCGGCCCAACAGCGTGGTCTGGACGGCGATAGCCATCTCGCCCTGGTGCGCGATGAAATTGAGCGGCACCAGGCCTCGACTGGATACGTCTGTACCGCGTAAATCGACCCCCGGCAGGGTACCATACTGGAAGACCCGTACTGACGATCTCGCCATCCGCTCAGGGGCGGACCAGCCGCTGGAAGCCATCCCACGCACCAGCC
>DAIDHM010000010.1 GCA_027459705.1 Ktedonobacteria bacterium
AAGCTGCCCAGAATGCTTCGAGCCGAATATCCCCAAGGATCGTGCGTAACCGTCGGTCAAGATCAGCTTTGAGAGCGTCGTTGTCGAGAAGCGTATTATCGCAATCGAAGAGGCATACAATGTTGCGCGGAGGGTTGAACATCAAAGGTTTCTCACTTTCGATTTGTATCACCGGTGTGATGGGAGTTGCTGACCATCCGATTCCTGGAGAAAGCGCACAGCGGCGGCGAGGGCCGCGCGAATGCCGATGAGCATGGTCGCCAGGTCCATTGTTGGTCCGCCATCCTGGCTCAGCGGGAGATCTTGATGGCTGGCGACCTGCGCGGGTAGTGCCGGAAGGTGGATGAATCCACAGGGCACGGCTGGTTCGCGTGCCGCGTTGAAGTGACACAAGAGGTAGAGCGCCTGATTGCAAAGATACGTGCCGGCACTGTCAGACAGGCGCGCGGGGACACCGGCGGCGCGGATAGCGCGGACGATTTCCGCGGCCGGTAGCGTCGCCAGGTACGCGTCGGGGCCATCCGTCACGATGGGCAATCCTTCAGGTCGCGCTCCGGCGTTATCAGTAATCGCATAATCACGGACATTCACCGCCACCCGTTCGACGTTGAGCGCCGCGCGTCCCGCCGCCAGGCCCAACGCCAACACCACTCGCGGCTTGGTCAATGCGATCAGCTCGTGGAGAGTCGCCTCAATCCGCGCGCCATCCACAGGGAGGGTTGCGGTACGGATCAGCATCGTACCGATGCGCTCGCCATCCAGAGCTTCGGCCACCAGGGCTGATGGATTGATAGCATGGTCGCCGAAGGGCTCGAATCCGGTCAAAAGAATCGTTTCCTGGGTCATGTTGACTCCTCCTCTACCGTGATCAACTGGCTCACCATTGCCAGAGCCTCGGTCCGCGTGCTGAGGATGCCATCAATGCGCGCCGCGTGGACCTGATCGAGGATCTGGCGCATCCGTGGGCCTGGTTGAATGCCGAAGTGTTGCCGTAGGTCATTGCCATCGATGAGGCGCGCGGGAATGACGTGCTCGGGTTCCTCATAATATCGGCGGACGAGATCGCTGACGATGGCATAATGCGCAAACCAGAACGCGGTCAAAGGAGTAGGGCCATAGACCGCGAAGTGATCAGCAATCGAGAAGACCGCGACATCCAGGCTCACATCCCCAGTGTCGCGAAAATAATGGCGCAGGGCACGGTCCGAGACGCCTTGCGGACCCGCGAGCTGGCCAGGACGCATGTGAAATTGAACAATCGCTGGGATATAGCGTCGCGCCCGCTGGCCGAGTTGCCAGGTTCGGAGGGTGGCGCGCGTCGGCGCGACTCCCATTTCGGGGTGGCCAGGGAAACGGACCTTCCCCTCATCGTCCACACGCGTGGCGGGTTTGCCGATATCATGGAAGAGCGCCGCGACTTTGAGCAGGTCCAGCCGGGTCCGACCTTCACCCAGCGGCTGGCGCAAATGTTCGAGGATCTCGCGGTTATGGCCACCGAAATTGAGCGACAGCGGGTGGCCGACGCGCTGAGTCGCGGGATCAAGTTGGGGGGACGCGGGAGCGTCTGGCAGCATCCCGGCCTCCAGCAGGGCCACGGTCTGGTCGATATAGTCCGCCACTTCCAGCGTATGCTCGAAGACATCCCAGTAATGCAAACTCCCCTGCGTGACACCGCGACAATCCGACAGCGGTGGGACGACGACGGTGAGTGCGGCCAGTGCGTCCAAAGCCCGCAGAGCAGTAGTGGCGCGCGGCGCGGCCATCATCGCCAGCATCTCAGCGGTGACGCGTTCTGGCGCAACCTCCGGGATTCGTCTCGCGACCTGTGCGGCGGCGATGCGCGTCGCATCGGGCAGCATGAGGCCCAATTGCGCCACTAACCGAGCCCCTCGCAGGATCCGCAGGGGATCTTCCCGCAACGCCGCGGCGCTCGCCAGGCGCAACCGTCGCTCTGCAAGATCCGCTAATCCGCCCAGCGGATCGATCAACGCCATCTCTGGCGGCGTCGTGATCGTCGCGGGTGGCGTGGCCGGGATATCGTAAAGCCAGGCCAGCGCGGATGGAGTCAGGGGCAGGGCCAGCGCATTGATAGAGAAATCCCGGCTCTGCAGATCTTCCAGCAACGAAGCACCGCGCTGTTGGGCGATGTCAACATTAATAGTTTGTGCCTGCCAGTTGGTGCCTGGCCACCCAACCCGGATGACGCCGCGATCCGCCGCCAGCGTCGCGAAGCTGCCGCCCAACGCGTCCGCCAACCCACGGGCAGCAACGGTAGGGTCGCCCGCGACGACAACATCCAGATCGGCAAAGTGACGACCAGCCAGACGATCGCGGAGCGCGCCGCCAACCAACCATGCTGGCTCGCTCAGTGAGGCGAGCCAGCCACTCAGCTGCGCCAGGCGCGCTTGATCCTGAGGTGCGCGGGTGGCGCTCCCGCGTTGTTGGTGGTCGCAAGCAGAGGCGGAATCTCGGTAAACCATACACCATCTATTGTAGCATGTATTCCGGATTGCGTGGTTGCTGAAATGAGATCATCAGCTACATTTCGGGCTCCGACTCCGGATGCGCAGACGACTCGGGGTTGTGGCATTCCCACCAGAGTAGCTACGGACAAGTGTGCGCCGCATGGCGTCTGTTCCGTATTCCAGCTCGTGAACGATAAGCCAGGACATCCCGAATAACTTGCGCCTGGGATGTCCTGGCTTATGAGCAACTGCTTGGCTGTACGTCATCACAGCTCGACAGCGGTAACTCCGGCAATTGCTTCAGTGGCGCGGATCCGCTCAATAGCGGCGGCTGGTACCTGGCGACCGACGTTGAGAATCATCAACGCTTCGCCGCTAGGTCCTCCGCTGGCGGTCAGAGGGCCGACATCCATATGATTGATATTTACCTGGGCGTCCCCGAGGATCACACCGACGCGACCAATCATACCTGGCTTATCGATGTTACGGCAAAAGAGGATGTGGCCACGCGGTTCAAAATCAGTCGCGAAACCATCGACATGCACGATACGCTGGGCATTCCAGATGATCGTGCCAGCCAGGGTTGCCTCTTCGCCTTCGTGGCGGGTGTGCAATGTGACGAGACTGGCGTAGGGACCGGCTTCGGTGGGAGCTTGATGTTCGGCAATCTCGATGCCGCGCTGACGCGCGACGATCGCCGCATTGACCAGATTGATGCGCTCTTCGGAGACAGCGTCCAGTAGCCCCTTGATGAGGGCGGCCCGCAATGGCCGGGTGTCGAGATCGGCGAGCGCGCCGCTGTAGGTCAGGTCGAAATGATGCATTGGGCCGCGATGCAATTGAGTATAAAGCCGTCCTAGCGTCTCCACCAACCCCACATAAGGCTGGAGCGCCGCCAGCGTCTCTGGCAAGATCATCGGCGCGTTGACAGCGGCGCGTGGCGCGGCG
>DAIDHM010000048.1 GCA_027459705.1 Ktedonobacteria bacterium
GGGGGCCTATGCCGAGCGCGGCGACGCCAGCCCGTACGACTGCCATGACATGGCAGGCGATGTCAGGGAGTGGACGAGCAGCATCTACTTCGCCGAAGCCTACCAGGCCGACAACCGCCGCGAGGACAGCACGAACACAGCAGACAATCGTGTGCTGCGTGGCGGCTCGTGGGGGAGCGATTCCTCGGGCGCGCGCGCGGCGTATCGCCTCAGGAACGATCCAGGCTACCTCTACGTCTTCGTTGGGTTTCGCCTCGCGCGCGTTCCCGTCCCTGGTTCACGCTAAATTTTCTTCATTCTCACCTTCTTCGCTCCGAAACGACACGTCGAATCGGAGCGAAGAAGCTTACCCGGGTCTCGTTCCGCGCGGAGCGCGAAAAATTTTTTTGGATATCATGGTTGGTTGGTTCCCTCCTGCTGGTAGACTCTTCTATTTCCAGTATACTCGGGCTACCAAATCGCGATGACGCGACGTGGGGTGCGGCGATGTGTGGGGTACGGTGTGGAGATCGCTACGATACGATGACAGGGCGCGGAGGCGCGGGCTGCGGTGGATGGCCCGGGCGTGGAGGAAACGGGGGCGATTAAAATCGCGCCTAGAGGCGGCACTGCCGCCACGAAATCCACCGACGCGGATTGGGTATTGGCGAGCGGATCGCGCGGAGGAGAGCGGGCAGCGTGGGGGGAAAGACCACCCATGGCACGTCGCCCATGTATGCATTCATGGGCGGCGGTGCGGGGTGTGGAAGCATGATACAGAATCGCGACACGCTGGCACACGCTGCCGGCTTCTTTCATAATGTGGGTAACGTGAGTACGATGGTCATATTGTATGTCGCGGCGCGTAGCTCCGACAGGTGATGCCAGACCGTGCGCCGCCCTAAGGGGTCTAATCCTCCCGTTGGTGCATCGAGGAAGAGGACGCGCGAGCTGTGCAAAAGGGCCTGGGCGACCTCAAACCGCCGGATCATCCCGCGAGAGTAGGTTTTGACCAACGTCTCCGCCGCGTCCGACAGTCCCATATACTCCTGCACTGCTTTGATGCGCTACAGGAACACCAAGCTCGCCATCAGCAATGATGGCGAGCTTCATGCTCGGGCCGACGTTTATCGGGGTGGCTCCGGTGGATAGCCTGGCGGAGGCGCTACGGGTGGATAGCCCTCTTGCTGGGGATATGGTGGAGGTTGTGGCGCACCATACTGCGGTGGATACTGCCCGGGGGGAGGATACTGCCCTGGAGGTGGGCCATACTGGGGATACCCCATTGGCGGTGCGACCACGGCGGGCTGGTTGTTTCGTCCCGCGAGCATCCCGGTTAAGGATCCCAATCCAGTCGATATACCCAGGGCGACCAAACCAAGCAGACACCCACCGACGACAGCCCCAATGGTTGCCGCGGTTTGGATGACATTTGTGGTGTTGGGTGTTGAGCTACCATTGGCCGCGGCAGTAGCCTGAGCATTTTGAATTGCGGTGCTGAGCGCGCTTTGCCCTTGCGGAGAATGGATGGCAATCTCCGCGGCGGCAATGGCGCCGACCAGTAAGAAAGCGCCAGCGATCAGCCCGGCGATGGCACCCGCCCCCCCGGTCTTGCCCGCGAAGGCCGGATTGCGCGCGACGAGCATGCCAGCCAGGACGCCAACTCCCAGGACAATCACGAAACTGATGTAGGGGATTCTGAAGATGCTGAAAATGATGAGCAAGAGCATCCCGGTGAGGCCGCTGACGAGGCCTGCCATGAAACGACTCACGGTTGATAGTCTCCCTTCGGATGAATTCTGCGATGTCTGTACCATACGCTAAGCACCGCGATTACGCAAGGAGGTGGATGTCAGCAGGGGTGGCGGCGTGTGTGGGTGGCGGCGTTATGGGATGCGGCGTGTGCGGGTGGCGATGTGTAGGATGGCGGCGATGCCACATGGGCGGAGGCGATGCCCCATGGGCACGGCGATGTGAGGGCGGCGGCGATGTCATGCGGGCGGCGGCGGTGTCCCCGATCGCCGGGGAATGCAATTCCCCGTCTAAGCGGCCTGCGGGCCGACGAAAACCGTTGAAACGGTTTAGGTTCTCCCCCACGACCCACCTGCAGGGAATGATCTCATCCCATCATCACCTTCCCCTGCGCATCCACGTTCCCCCGGGACCCAACCGGATTGCATCCCACGGCGGTCGGGGGCGATGGCGTCCTCGCGCCTTGCCCCCCACCACCCACGTACGGCAACAATCGGTGTGAACCGATTTCGTACAATGAGCCCATGCATGCACTCATGGGTGGCGTGTGAGGGCGGCGTGTATGGGCGGGCATGGGCAGGACCTGGCCAATCTCCATGACTCGCTCGCGCGTCTTCCCCAGGCAGGCAATAATGACGGAGAAGGTGGAAAAGCATGCCGACGCGAGCATGATTATGATGATCACGCCCAGCAACGCGAGCGGATTCCGGTTGAGATGGACCTCGCGCAGCACGGCGAGTAGATAGATGATCACCGCCCATCAGCATCAGCGGAAAACAGTCCGCATTGCGCTACTCTGGTGGGATCCCAGTCTCAGCCGTTTGCGCATGAGCCAGGAGGTCGGCCCATGCAGGAGTCATCTGCAAGGCCTGAAAATCCCGCCAGGTCGCCCATCCTGTCGGCATCTTGCCACTATCGACCAGGCGTTGCAGGAGGGTGAGTGCCGCCGTGTCGTCCCCGGCTAAGGCATGGGCTTGAGCCGCCTGCATCTCCATGCGACGGCTTTGTTCCTTTAACATGCCAGCGGCATGGGCACAGAACGCTGCCTGTGCCTGCCATTCCGCCGTCGTCAGATCCGCCGCATTTTCTGCCCCTGCCCCAGTGGCATACATGGTATAGGTAGCCGCCAGGATAAGACCAACCTTTTCTGCCACTCGTTGTGATCCGCGATTAGTGGCCCAGCAATGCCAGCCAATGGTCGTAAAGCCCTGAGCAAGCGCGTGAGCTACCGTGGCCGCAACAACTACCGTAGCCAAACCCTGGTGTCGCGCTTCAGCCTGGGTAACCACACCGATCTCGCAGGCGGTCCCGCTCGTACAATCAGTCAGGCACGTGGAAACGATCTGATGTCCTCGGACGATGCAATACCCAAACCCATCGCGCACAAAATTCCTCCATTCGCTGATCCGCTCCTGGACCTCAGCGATATTGTTGAGGTCTTGACGTGCCAGGAACTGGGCATCGACCAGGGCTACTTCATGTCCTGGCGGGATGCGCTTTTGCCAATCTGGGAGCAGCAAGCGATGAAAAACAAAATATTGCCGACTATGCGGGCGAACAAATTTCCCGGCGAGCAGTGCTGCGACGACCGCTTCCCAGTCTGCGGAAGAACAGGTGATATGCGCAAAGGGCCAGGGGAGCAAGTGTTCGGCAAGATCGGGTAGAAATGTCAGATTCGTTGCTGCTCCAGCAAGATATTGACCTTCTGGCGTTTCAAACCAGACGGATCGCGGGGCAGATGGGTTGTCAACCCAAATCTGGCCCTCTACGGTCCCCTCAATCACCGCTTGCACACTCAAATGGTTTTCCAACCCTGCGATGAGCGGGGAAACAAGGGAATACTGCTTTGCTATCAGTTGGTGCATCATGGTGGTGTCGTCCCGAAGATGAATTCTGCGATGTCTGTACCATACGCTAAGCACCACGATTACGCAATGAGGTGGATGTCAGCATGGGCGACGGCGTGTGAGGGCGGAGGCGGCGTCCCCGATCGCCGGGGAATGCAATTCCCCGTCTAAGCGGCCTGCGGGCCGACGAAAACCGTTGAAACGGTTTAGGTTCACCCCCATGACCCACCTGCCTCAATCCATCATCACCTTCCCCTGCGCATCCACGTTCCCTCGGGACCCAACCGGATTGCATCCCACGGCGGTCGGGGGCGATGGCGTCCTCGCGCCTTGCCCCCCACCACCCACGTACGGCAACAATCGGTGTGAACCGATTTCGTACAATGAGCCCATGCATGCATTCATGGGTGGCGATGAATGGGCGGTGGCCTCCCCATGGGTACGGGCGATGTGCGGATATGGGCGCGGGCGGCGCGCGTGGGCAACCCGGCCAGCCATCGGCAGTATTGTGTGCCAATGGTGGCAGATATGCCCGGGGAGCGGACCTTCCGCTGGGAGCGGACCTTCCGCCATCCAGCGCCGGGATAGCGCGGTTATTTGCCGCTGAGGATATGGCCGATATCGTTGATCGTGATCAGCGCCATCAACGACAGCAAGAAGACCATGCCTGCCAGATTGATGATCGCCTCGCGCTCCGGCGCCAGTCGCCGCCCGCGCCGCAACACCTCGACCCCCAGAATCAGCAAACGCCCACCGTCCAGACCGGGGATCGGCAGGAGATTCACCACCGCCAGGTTCCAACTGAGCAGCGCCATCAGCGAGAGCAGCGGCCCGATGCCCAACGCCGCCACCTGGCCCGTCACCTGCACGATGCCCACCGGGCCGGTGAATGCATTCTGCGGCGCGATCGCCCCGACGATGATGCCCTGTATCCCCTGCCCCTCGGTGACGAAATCATTGCGAATCGTGTGGATCGCCCAGCGGGGCGCTTGCCACCAGGGTACCGACCAGGCTCGTCCAGAGAAGGCGAAACCGATTGGCCCCTGGCCGCTTGGCGGCGCTTTGCGCGCCTCGGTGTTGACGGTTGCCTGCTGCGATCCACGCTGCACGACCAGCGTAATCGGCACATTTTGTAGCTTGATATGATTGAGCGAAATACCTTTAATCGCGAGTAACGCGTCCTCGGCCGTCGCGACCTTTTCGCCATTGACCGTCAGGATGCGGTCGCCAACCTGGAGCCCGCTCAGTTGCGCGGGCGAACCGGGCTGCACCATGCCAACCTCGGGGATGACGATCCCCTGTGCCCCAACCAGACCGGTATAGATCACGATCGCCAGCAAAAAGTTCATCGTGACACCCGCCACGAGGATCGCCGCGCGTTTCCAGGCCGCCTGAGCGCCGAAGGCGCGCGGATCAAACCGGCCCTGGTCGTCGAGCGTCTCGCCATTTTCGCCGGGCATCAGCACGTAGCCGCCGAGGGGGAGCAGATTGATGGAATAACGGGTTTCGCCACGCTGAAAGCTGAAGAGGCGCGGCGGGAAGCCGATGGCGAACTCCTGGACACGGACGCCCACGCGTTTGGCGACGATGAAATGGCCGAATTCATGGACGATGATCAAGACCGCGAAGACCAGGATCGCAATCACTATTTGCATGGATATTCATCCCCTCGCATGCTCGCTATACGCGCTCTCGTGGTGATAGCGCTCACACACTGTCATCCTGCCCGGCCCGGGCTCAATGATTCACTGCTCGTCAGCGGGCTCGGCCCGCTCGACGAAGCTCCGCGCCGCTTCGCATGCTGCCAGTACGGCATCCAGATCTGGCGCGTTGTTGACGGAAGGTCCGCTCTCTGGCGCATGCTGATCCAAAGCGCGTCGAATCAGCCGTGGAATATCCATGAGCCGTATCTCACCGCGCAAGAACCTGGCCACCGCCGCCTCATCGGCCCCCACCAACGCGGCAGGAAACGTCGCGCCACGTTGGCCCGCTTCCACCGCCAGGTCGAAACACGGGAAACGGCCGTGA
>DAIDHM010000049.1 GCA_027459705.1 Ktedonobacteria bacterium
AGCCACTCCCAGACGGTGTCGAGGTCGCCGGGCGGCGCCGCGCGGCCCTGGATGAGTTCCAACCCCTGCCGGGGATTGTGGATCCAGCGGCTGTATGGGGTGCCCAGCACGCTGTCACGGCCACGATTGAGGGCCTCCAGCAGATCCCACGCTTCGATCGGATCGATCTGGACGGGGGTCGCGGTCGCCAGCAGCAGGCTCCGCGTCCGTGGCGCGATGGCCTGGGCGAAGCGCAGCAGGTTGTTGGGGTCAGCGGATTCATGCTGATGGGTGGCGCCAATATTCCGTCGGCGCGCGCGATGCGCTTCGTCGATGATGACACACTCGTATTCGAGCTCGCTGAGAATGGCGGCGACCTCGCCGCCCTGCGTGATCAGTCCGCCCGAGACCAGGCCGACACGACGTGGGCAGCGGCGCAGGTCGGTCGGACCACTGGCGGGGTAGCTGACGCCCTGCTCATCGATCCAATTGCGCCCAGTCCAGCGCGCCGAGGGCAGTTCCAGCAGCGACCAGATCTCATCCTGCCACTGCGCCAGCAAGGTCTTGGGCGCGACGACCAGGACGCGGCCGCCGCCCCAGAGGGCCATCAGCTTGGCGGCCAGCGCGAGTTGCACGGTCTTGCCCAGACCGACCTGGTCGGCCAGGACGAGCCGCGCGCCACTCCGCTGGTGTAGCGTGAAAGCGTGGTGCACGAAATATTTCTGGTGCGCCCAGAGGCCATTCTCGCGACGATAGATCGGCAGTTCCACGGCCACGGCTGCCGCAGGCGCGGGCGAGGGCATCGCTTGCCAGTCCGCCACCGATGGGATGAAGGTGCGCCGCGCCAGCCGTCCGGCGTCGACGATCACCGCCTCCGCCAGTGGTTGCGCGGATGCGTCGTGCCAGAGGGCATCGAACTCCTGTTGCACCCAGGCAATGCCCTCCGCGCTCTCGTCACACCACAGCAACTCATAGTTGAGCGTCCAGGCGGTTTTGGATTCGTTGGTGCTGCCGAGGAAGGCCAGCGAGGATCCATCAGCGCGACCGACCACACCCGCCTTGCCATGGGCAAAGCCAAAGCGCGCGTCGGGCAGGACGCGGACCTCCACCCTGCCGGTGGTGAGCAGTGTGTAGAGCCGGGTGAGGCGGTCGCGCAGCGCGGGGGCGATGTCGTCGGGCAGGTCGCGGCGCCACTCGCGGTACATCGCCTGTTGCGCGGCGCGGGCAGTCTGGACATCCAGCGGGTGCAGATCAGAGTTGCAGATGACGCGCGCCACCGCCCCGGGCGCCATCTGCTCTAATCCGTCGCCCGCCACCTCCAAGATCGAGGAGCGGAAATAGCCCGCGATGCGGTCATAGCGCGTGGCGCCGGTGAGTAGCGGCGCCAGGAAGCGGTCCAGCCGGTCGCGCCGCGACGAGTAGCGTGTGATCACGGACAGCCCCTCCCCCGGTTTCAGATGGCGTCATTCTCGATGCTGCCCAGCAACAGCTCGGCCGCCTTCACGTCGGCCTGCCAGTGTGGCAGCCCGGCGGGGACGGCGCGCAGGTAGCGCAGCAAGCCGCTGATCTGCCCGCGGACTCCCCAGTAATCGGGCAGTTCGCGCCGCAGGTAGGCGCGCGCCAGTTGCGGCCCCTGCTCATTGTCGCGCGCGACGGTGTGGATCGCGTAGAGCAGGTGGCGCAACAGCGATCCGTTGAAGCCCGTCGATGATGGGGCGCTCAGGTCGCGCGCCGCCATTTCACTGGGGGTCTTGAGGCGCGTATTATTGGCAGAGCGCGTGGCCAGTAGCGGGCGGTACGCGGTGGCGCCATAGCCGCGCGCCAGCTCCTGATAGACGCCCTCGCGGTTGTCGCCGCGCGCCTCGACGGCGATGCCCTTGACGTAGAGCCGCTCCTCTGACCCCAGCTTGCGCCAGATCGCCGCCGCCAGCCCGGCGGGGATCAGTTCGTCGGAGGCAATGCGGACGGCGCGCTCGATCAACCCGGCGATCTGCGAAGTCTCGCCACGGGCGCGCGTCCGGCGTAGCTCGCGTTCCACGTCGATCTCTCCGATCGCCTCGTAGGCCGTCAGGACGCGCAGCGCGGCGGCATAGGCGGCCAGCTGATAATCGGCATCGTCGAAGTTAGGATCCTCCGTGGGATCGAGCGCCTGCATGGACCGCACCTGCTGGCGCACCTCGCGCTGCACGTCGGGGAAGATATCGGCCAGGTCGCCGCGCGCCGCGCCGCGCCGCTTCCGTAGCACCAGATTGACGGTCCCCTGGACGTAGTTACCCTGGCGGATCCCAGCTCCACTCGTCTCGGTGGCGATCGTCCAGGCGGCGGCGACCTGGAGGCCCGCCGCCCAGAGCACCAGCGTCAGGTCGGCCCAGACCTCCGGGTCCTGGTGGGTGAACATCACCACCTGGTAGCCGTTGTCGGGCATATACGCGGCGGTGCGGCGGTAGCATTCGGCGAGCGTGACGCGGAAATCGGCCCCTTCGCCCTTCACCGCCAGCGCGCGTTTGCTGTCGCTATACCACCCCGGAAAGAGCTTGACGAGTTGTTGGTCATACCACGCCAGGAAAAATTCGGAGAGCTCATCATAGTGGATGACGTCGCCATAGCCGGGGTCGGTGATCCAGAGGTCAGCGAGATAGTCGATCTGCCGAGCGTCGATCGTCTGGATCATACTTCCGCTATTGACTATAAATGCAGGTAAATCAGCGGTAAAAGCTGAATATAATAAACCCAATGAGCGTTGGCCATAATTTGCAATCGTGTTTAAGGCTTGATTATAAAAAGTTTGTTCAGTAAATCCGCTGCCAGGTGCTTTAAGAGTATTCCAAATACATAGTCGGCTGTTCCAATTTATCAATCTCCCGATCATCAACAGCATAGACTGCGCGACGAACGGTTCTTCTTGCGCGCTCTGTTCGGCGAACAACCCCGTCAGCAGCAACTGCCGCGGATTGAAAAGCTGGTGCCAGTGCGTCCACCCACGCTCCCTAATTGGTTGATCGGTATTATAGCCTGATTCGATACGCATGCTGGGCAGCACGCCCGCGACCTGCCAGGCGGCGAAACGTTCTTGGAGCAACTCCAGGACGCGCTGCTCACGTTCCAGGTCAGCGGCGGTGGGGGCACAGTAATGGCGGACGTTCGTCGCCGGATCGACCCAGCGGATGCAGTAGAGCCGTTCCTGAAAGACATCGGTGGGCCGCGGTACGACATCCTCATTCTCCCAGAGGCGCAGGCCGGTCGCGCCGCGCAAGCGGTCCGTGCTGGTCGTCTGGCGCTGGCTGACGGGCAGCCAATTGCCGTCTTGATCCACTGGTGAACGGACGCCGTCGCGCCACGTCCCCGCCTGTTTTGCCTCGTCCAGTTCGGCAGCGCTGACGCCTTCGCTGACCTCGATGACGAAGTCTCGTCGCGTGGGGTCGGGCTTGAGGCGCGCGATGACCCGTGGATTGGTAGCGATGACCCACGACGGCGCCAGCGGCACGCGCCAGCCGGTCGCGGGGTCCACGACCTCGTTGCAATACAGATAGGCGTCGGCGATCCAGCCTTCCGCATTGCGCTCGATGCCCCAGGCATCGACCTGAGCCTGGACGGTGGCGAAGACGCGGCGCTGGGCCGCCGTCACCCGCGCCACGGCCGCCGCGCCGC
>DAIDHM010000069.1 GCA_027459705.1 Ktedonobacteria bacterium
TGCTGGCGGCGATGCCGTGGTTGGCAGGGTTACGTGCCAGGTCCGCGGATCTCCCCGCGCTGGAATATCTAGGTCTGATCAATCTGGACTATGTCACCGCGCGCTTCCCTGGCGACCGTGCGCATATGATCTATACCGGCACGGTGGGGAAGCTTCTGCCGCTTCTGTACTGTATCGGTGTCCCCACGCATGCGGGTGACCCGTTCGGCGGCGTCGATGCCAATCTGATCTGCGCCAACCTGGTGCGCGCGCTGTCGCTCAATCCCGCGCTGGCTGAGCGTGTCGGTGACGAATCAACCGCGCCGCCCGTCACGCTCACCTCGCGCGACCTCAAAACGGGCTACAATACGCAGACCGCGCACGAGGCCTGGCTTTACCTGAATGTGCTCACCCTGCGTCGTGGGCCGGAAGAGGTCCTGGCACGCGTCACACGCATTGCGCGGCGCGCCCTTTCATCCACCCTGGCGCATATCACCCGCCGCCTGCGTGCCAGCCAGAACCACGATGCACCCCTGCCCGCGCATCTCTCCGAAGGGCGAGTCTGGACCTTCGCCGCGTTGCGCCAGGCCGCGGTGGCGCACGTTGGCGAAGAACAAGTTCGGCGCGCGCTGGCAGCAGCGGATGCCGTATGCGCGCCGACGATGGACCTGCGTGAGGTCACTTTGCATTACTTGCGGGCGCTCTGGGAAATGAGCGGCGAGCATGGACCGGCAGTGGTCCTGGCCTTCGCGCCACCCTATTATCCGCATGTCGCCAGCGCACCGGGGCAGTTTCAGAGAGCAATCGCCAGGGTTGCAGAGCGTTACACCTCTGCGGAAGTCACCCTGGCGACTTACTTCCCTCTGCTCTCCGATCTCAGTTATACGCGGCCGGATCCTCACGTTCGACTCGATGCCCTGATCGAAAACATGCCGCTCTGGGGCACTAGGTACGCAGAGGGACGCTACACCCTCCCATTCGACGCGATCCGTCGTGCAGCTATCCCCGCGGTCGCCAATATCGGGCCATATGGCTTCGGTGCCCATCAGCGCAGCGAACGCGTCCACATGCCCTACAGTTTTGCGATAGTGCCAGAGATGATCCTGGAGGTGCTAACGGAATTGAGTGCAGCATCTCCGGAATCGGAAATCCTTGCGCCGCCCGCATCGTAGAATATGAGCATGACCTGAGTCCTAATAGAAGAGAAAGGCACGGACGACCTATCAGCAACGCTACCCCCGCCCTCATCATCATTGTCACCGCGATCTGGGTGCTCTTCCTGGGACTCTTCGTGGTGCCGGTCTGGCGCTACCAGCAGCGACGACAGCGCGAGATCGCCTGGTTGCAGGTCCATGGCTGGCGCGTGAGCGTCGTCGTGGATCGGGTTACTGAACAGCGCGGCCCGGCGATCGGCGTGGCGGGTGCCGCTCTGGCGACCCGGCACGTCCTCATTGCCAATGCCTGGGACGATCCGCAGGGCGGCCAGCGCTATACCTTCAGCAGCGATCCACTCCGCGGAACGGTCGCCGAGGATCTGGCGGGCGCGACGGTGGATGTCCTGATCGATCCCGATAATCCGAATCGTTATTGGATGGATGTGAACACCCTGCGCTGAGCGCGGGCGAGCGAGAACACGACTCTTGTGGAAAAGGGTGGACCGATGGCGGAGCAGAGTTTGCGATTCCCTGAGGGCTTCCTCTGGGGCGTAGCATCAGCCTCGCACCAGTGCGAAGGCGAGACGACCAATAACCAGTGGTATGCCTGGCAACAAGCTGGGCATATCAAGACTGGTGAACAGGTGGGAATCGCCTGCGATTGGTGGCGCGACGCCGAACGCGATTTCGCCAGCGCCCACGACATGGGCTTGAACGCACTGCGCCTCTCACTGGAGTGGAGCCGCATCGAGCCGCGCCCTGGGGAATGGGACGATGGCGCCATCGCGCGCTATCGCCAGATGCTCACGGCGCTCCGCGCGCGCGGCATGACGCCGCTGGTGACCTTGCACCATTTCACACATCCCCAATGGTTCGAAGCGCGTGGCGGCTTTCTCGCGGACGATGCGGTCACGCGCTTCGCGGCCTATGTCGCGCAGGTCGTGCCGCAACTGAGCGACCTCTGTGATTTCTGGTGCACGATCAACGAGCCCAATGTCTACGCAACCTTTGGCTATACGATTGGTGATTTTCCTCCTGGCCACACAGGCGATCTGCGCGGAGTGATCCGCGCGCAGGCGCAGATGGCACGGGCCCACGCCGCCGCCTATGCCATCATCCACCAGATCCAGCCAAACGCACGCGTCGGTGTCGCCCAGCAACTCCACACCTTCGATCCGGCGCGCCCCAGGAATCCACTGGATCGTCTGGCAACGCGCATCCAGACCACCGCCTTCAATGATTTCTTTCTGGATGCGCTGATTTCGGGCCAGGTGGCGCCGATCTTTCGTCCGTTAGCAGGCGACTTACAGGCCGTTCGTGGCACTTTCGATTACTTTGGGTTCAATACCTATGCTCGCGATCTCATCCGGTTCGACCCAGGGAAATGGTCAGAAGGATTCGGTCATCGGACGACAGCGCCCGGCGCCTGGCTCGGGGATCCGGGGACTGGCGGTGTCTATGGCGAGATCTATCCCCAGGGGATCGAACGCTTCGCCCGCGACGCGGCGCGACTCGGCAAGCCGATCTATGTCACCGAGAATGGCGTCGCTGATGCCACAGACCGCCTGCGTCCGCTGATTCTGGTGACGGCGGCGCGAGCGATGCACGCGGCGATCGCGGCGGGCGCGGATCTGCGAGGCTATTTCCATTGGTCGCTCATCGACAACTTCGAATGGGCGCAGGGGTGGAGCATGCGCTTCGGTTTGATCGCGCTGGATCCCACAACCCAGGAACGCACCTGGCGCCGCAGTGCCCATCTTTACGCCGCAATCGCGCGCGCTAACGCGCTGACGCCGGCGATGATTGCGGAATATGCACCTGAACTGATGGATGGCACTGAACTAGCCGCTGGTGGCTGATCTGCCATCGCGCCGCCGGCACAGGACGCAGCCCTGGCCGCCGGGTCGGCCGCGATCAGTTGCCGGTTCAGCGGGCCGCGATAGTATAATCGATCTGCTGAGCGATGGTGCGCGCTTCGGCATCGCGGCCAATAGCCAGTGCGGTGTCCAGAATCCCATAGATTCCTGCGGCATCGTATTCCAGCGCCTCAGTGCCGGTGTAGCCGGGACGGGCAGTGGCGTAGTCCAACCAGAATGCGATCGCTGCATCCAGTAGATGGTCGCGCGTCGCCATGGGTAGTGCCTCCCAATGAGGCAGCAAAAGTGCTCGCTCGGCAGCGTTGAAGGCCAGGCGGTCGGCGCTCAAAGGCTGCAACACGCCCGCCGCGATCATATTCGGCGCGGCATCTGGCGCGTCGAGTGCCGCGGCCAGGGCTGTCACCGCGGCAGTGGGCAGCGATGTTCCTTGCACCAGCGCCGCCAATGCCGCTGCGAGAGTCCGCTCAACGGGCGCGAGATCTGGCCAGAGTAGAGTGGCGAAACAGCGCGCCAGTGCGCGGGTTGGGTCGCGCGGCATCGGTGCGGCCGGCTGGTCCGCGCCTGGCAGCTTCAGTGCGCCAGTCCTTCGCATATGTGCCGCTGCCCACCGTATTGCGAGGGGAATGCCTCGCGTCGCGGCGATGACCTCGCGAGGTGCCAGGCCGTCCGTTGCAGTGGGCGCCAGTTGGCGGAGGAGCGCCAGGGCATCAGCCGCTTTCAATGCACCCAGCGTCAGGTGCATGAAACTCGCGTCGGCCGGGTGGCCCGGTGCCGCCGGGTGGCCCGGTGCCACTTCGTCCTGCCGTGCGGTGATGAGCAAGGTCATATATGTTGGCACGCCTAATGCCGCCCGGACCGCATGCAGATCAAGCGTGACCTCAAGATGGTCAAGAATCAGCAGCATGCGCGGCCGTTGCGTGAGGGCCAGGCGGAGGCGCTGACTGGCGCGGACAGGGTCCGTCTCCGCCGCGACACCGTCCAGGATGAGAGGGCGCGAAATCGTGGCCCAGAGCTCGCCCAGATCCTCCTGCTCCATGATGTGATCACACGTCACCCAGAGCACGCCACCGGGAAACTCTGCGGTCATGTCACTGGCAGCATCTGCACAGGCAGCCGCCAAGGCGCTCTTGCCAATACCGCCGGGTCCGCTAATCACGACATCTTGAAGCTTTTTGAGGGCGGACGATACGGTCAGCAATGCCTCGCGACGACCGATGAGGGGATGGACAACTGGCAGTCCGGTGAGGGCCAGCAAACGCAACGGATCAGACACGATCTTTTCTCCTGGTTCGGCGGCACCGGGCTACCCGGATGCGCACATACCGGTGCGGTTTCCCATTCAGTGCAGGGGGACACAGATCAAGGAGCAGACCACACGTCTGGACCACGATCGTGCGTCGAGCGGGATCATAACGCGGGTGAGCGAGTCTCTCGCGGTATAATGATATGCATAGCTGTGGGGCGAAGACAAGATTTGAGGGTGAGGATGACCAAATTTGCTGGCCTGATCGGTGACCCCATTGCCCATTCGCGCTCTCCGGCGATGCACAATGCGGCTTTCAGCGCGCTGGGGATTGATGCGCGCTATGACCTCTGGCCCACAACCAGCGAAGAACTGGCGGCGCGGGTTGCGAGCTTACGCACAACTGGTATCCTCGGAGCCAATGTGACGATTCCGCATAAGCTCGCTGTCATGCCGATGCTCGACACCCTCGCACCCTCAGCGCTGGAGGTTGGCGCGGTCAACACGATCGTCCCCATCGCTGGGAAGCTCAGCGGGCACAACACCGATGGCGCCGGCCTGGCAGCGGCATTGCGCGCTGATGGCTGGCAGGGCGGCGATGTCGGGATTATTCTGGGGTCCGGCGGCGCAGCACGGGGTGCAGTTGTCGCATTGCACCATTTGGGTGTGGAACGTATCGTGCTGATCACCCGCAACCAGGCATCAGGCCTGGCTCTGGCCGATTCGGTAAGTATGCGCTGGGGTGGCCATCAGCCGTTAGCGATCTTCCCTCCACCCGATGGACCGCAACCGGAGGTTACGGAATGGTTTGGTCGTGCGACAATCCTCATCAATACGACGCCGATTGGCTCCAGTGAGCAACCGGGTATGCCGATCGCTGCCCATTGGCTCGATCAATTACCGGGTAACACGTGGGTGGTGGATCTGATAGTCGCGCGCACCGCACTGGTCGCGGCGGCGGCGGAACGAAGGCATAAGGTCCAGACAGGCGTACCGATGCTGGTATATCAAGGAGCGCTGGCATTCACGTTATGGATCGATCAGCCTGCGCCGATCGAAGTGATGCGCGCGGCTGCGCAGATCATTGAGGATGGCGTTGGCTGATCGCCGCGAGGAAACGCGAGACAATCCGACAGAAATGCAGAACCGCGGCGGCCGATGCGAGATCCCACTCGTCACCCTCATGACCGGCGATGGGACTGGAGCGCGTAAGAGAGCGCAAGACATAGAGGATGTCCTGGTGCACCGCCGGATCCAATGAACCTTCACGCGCCAGGCGCGCTACCTCGCGCATCGTGGCTTCCACTTCGCTCTGAACAAGCGTCAGACGATCGTCCGGGTTGCCCGGTGCCGCGCCCTCATCCAGATATTCTTGCGACTCATCGGCCAGAAATGGAGTGGGCATCGACGCCGCGGCATCCGATGATGCGGGCGCATCAATCGTGACGCCTAATGACGCGAGCAAGGTTTGCAACTCTTCTTCCCATTGTGGCATGGACTGCGCCACCTCCCCATTTGGACGTCTATTCGCAGATCAATTATGCGCCCCATCTTAGCATAGCGGCCATATTTTGTCGAGTGCCCTGAGTCCTATTTCTCGTCCTTAGCCCAAATTTCTTGAAAATCTCTCATGACCCTTCGCCCAAACTGCTCCACATAGGCATGGCGGAGCGAGTATCTCGCTCCGCTGCAGGCAACATGCCCCCAGACCAGGAGCCGATTTCCTGATTCTCCAGGTCTGGGGGCATCACTGTGGGTTACGGTTGTGAGAGCGCGAGGCGGAGGGTCACGCTCCAGCGGTCGCCTGGCAAGAGATCGACCGGCCAATGCAACAACGTACAAGAGCATTGATAACTGCGTTCAAAGCCCGCCTCTGAGTTCGAGACGGTCTCGACCGGGTAGCGCCACAGGTCGGCGGGGACGCCTGGCGCGAGTTGGAGCTGAATGCCCACCCCGGCATTGGTCAGTGCGACCGTATGCACATGGGTATGCGTGCCGCTCATATCCAGCGCGGCGAGGCGTTCACCATTGACGGTATACCACGCGGCGGGGTTACCGCCACCACCCAGCAGGCCCCAATTTCCCTCGACGGCGAAACGCGTGACGATGCGAATAGGGCTGGTATTATGCAGGGTATAGGTGACCCGCAACTCGGAGGTATCGGTCGCGATCGCGATCGCTTTGCGCAAGCGCAACGTCGCTGGCCCCTGAGGAGTGCGAACGGTGCCATCGCGCCAGAGCCCCACCACCAGCATGCCAACCCCGACACCTTCCACCTGCTCGATGAAAGGGGCGCCAGCGAAATCACCTTGATCTTGATAAGCTCCTGCTATCACTTGCTCCAGAGTAGTGGATGCGGCGAAGAAGCGTTCACGTAGGGCGGTGCGTCGCAAGTCATCATACTGTAAGAGCCGCTCCAGTCCCGCTTCTTTGGCCAGCAGGAGTTCGTGTATGCTCTGCGACTCATGTGACTCTTCCTCCGCATCCAACGCGGTTTCCTCAGCTTTGACGACATCCACCCGATCTATCAGAGGAATCGCCAGCGGATCGACCGGCGGCACGATTTGAATCTGGTTATCGATGAGCTTATGGTGATACGCCTCCTCGCGGCGCGCCAGGGTATCCACGAGGTTAAAGGGCACAGTCTTCCAATCCCACTCGAATATCGAGCCGCCATCATGCGGCGCGATATAGACATCCATCTGGGGACCTTCAACCAGGAGTTCCTCGTTACCATCACAATCGAAGTCTGTCAGGGTAATCGATGGTTCGACGATAGGTTGAGCGCCGTCCGCGATGGCTTCCGCATGCACGAGATTCTGATAGATGGCCGAGCGAATATCGGCCAGATAGAGACCACCGAAAACGCCGTGCCAGTAACCACAATTACACTGACCTTTCCAGAGATAATCGAAGGCTTCCTGGGTTCGGGTCGGACCAAGGAGGGGTGCGACCTGATGAATCCGCTCATGGACACGCAGCATTTTCTTGTGGGCATTATTAGCCTCGGGATATTTCGCGGCAAAATTGCGCCAGTTGCCGCCATGCATGAAATGCAACGCACCAGGAAGGTCGTGCGCCTGAACCTGATGGCGGGTTTCTTCTAACACCCGTGCCTCGCCAGCGGGTAACGCCCACTCCATCATTTCGGCATAGGATGCCGCCGGAATATAAGTGCGACCCAGCGGTGGGTATCGACGCATCCATTCGCCTAACTGTACGGTCTCGAGCCATTCCTGATTCTTCTCGAGCATGTTCAGGAAATGCTCAAATACTCCCTGGCGCCAAAGCGGATCATAGGTATTCGGCCAGGAACCAAATTTTTCGCCATCATCCGCGAGGACCACCAGGCGAGGAGAGCCCTGCGCTTCTTCATAGAGTCGACGAAATTCCGCCTCGATCCGCCTGACTGGTTTCCATGGGATCAATTCGCGCATCACCTGTGGATTAGGGAAGACCGCCACGGGATGGCCTTGATCTTCAGTCATGTAATAGCCATAGAGCTGATCGGACCGCAGACCAGCCATAAAGAAATGCGTATCATCCAGAACAGTGTACCGGACCCCCGCACGTGCCATTGGTGTGGGCAGTTGCGGCTCCCAGACGCGTTCGGCCAACCACATGCCGGATGGCTCGTAGCCAAACCGCTGGCGGATGAACGTGCTCATCTTGGTAATTTGACCATATTGGTCGGATTCAGGGAGAATGGTCAGGATCGGCTCATAATAGCCACCGGTTAAAATCTCGATCTGTCCCCGCTGCGCGAGTGCCGCCAGGCGGGTGATATAGTCTGGATGTTCTGCGATGAGCCAATCGAGCAAAGGCCCTGTGTAGTGCAACGTGACACGCAGAGCTGGATGGCGCTCGAACGCTTCCAGAAGGGGCTCATAGCACACCTTATAAACTTGAGCAAAGACCCATGGAAAATTACCGACGGGTTGATGCTGATGTAAGACCCACCCAAAAGCAAGACGGTTCGCCACCACAAACACTCCTCACAGCGTCACTGCTGGTCCCGCTCGTGCGCTGTCTTCATCGCAGGATTCTTCAGTTATTGTACCATCACCTTATGCGAGCGCATAGCCGCAGATGAATCGGTTCAGAAACCTCGCAAGAACTGACGGAGATCACCTTCGCGCGATATGCACTCTGTACCTCTGGACCCAGTTTACCAAGATTTTGACGGCATGCCGCGACGCCAAGAGTACCACGAGCACGCCTCAGCATATGGTCATTCTGCCACGCACTTTTTATAGAAAACACCCAAACGAGTACCCGTTCCACCCGAGCACCAATCCACAGTCAGAGCGCCTTCGGCCATAAGAAAGAAGTCATGGCATTCGTCAGGCGCGCCTTCTTGGTGACAAAATTGCATTGTTGTGTTTCAATGGGTTCGCTGTACTGAATCGGCGTCACCCTACGGGCGACTCAAGCGAAAAGGATGTTATCCCGCCCATGCCAGATGCTTCACTGCCACCCCATCTCCGACGTACGCGAGATGGATCGATCGCGCAACCAGCCAATGATCCTGGGGCAACCGCGCAACGCCCTGCGGTGCACGCTCCGCTTTTTGGCACGGCCACGACGGCTACCTCGATCCAATCGCCTGGAGAAGATGGAACGGCACAGCGACCAGCCGTACATTCGGTTGACGCGCGTGAAAGCACCGCCCAGCGGCGCGCTATCGTCCCTCTGTCTGGTCCGCCCACACTGGGACTCCCGGTGATTCCCCCCCATCTCCCGACAAACACTCCAGACCTCGCCACCTTACCTACCACGGCACTGACGCCTTATCTCGCACCTCCCCCCATACAACCTGAAGAGAGTGCGGTCACGCGGTTGCGCGCTGAGCTGAATTCACCTGGGACGCTGGCGCCCGGTAAAGGGCGAGATCCTCAGCGGGTGGCCGAGGCTTATGAAATCGCCATCTTGCCAGGTTCACCCACCGGGGAGGTCATTGCGTTCCGCGCACCCAAGCGACGAGCTGGCGCGGCACGCCGCATCCACCGCTTCGTCATGGCGAGTCTGATCATCGTGTTGGCCATTACCATCCTGACCTTTGCGCCACTGAGCCGCGTCCTGAATCAAGGATTGAACGCAGACTGGCTGGCACGTGCCTCGGGTATCGCGATTCCGACCGCGACGCCGGTACCCACAGCTACTCCCGTCATTTACCCAGTACATCCCGTCGTCAGCGGCCCAGGCGCATTTTTCTGCACGGCGCTGCCTTTCGCGCGTCTCGCGCAGCAGCGCATGATCGCAAGCGGGATGGCGCATCCCTGGCATACCTCACTGATCATGGCCCAGTGGGGCATCGAACAAGGCCTGCGCGTGCCAGGCTACACGGGATATAACTGGGGCAATGTCGGCGGTATCCCTGGCTATCCAACCATTGGGGGGCTCCCGGTCTGGGGTTCACCCGGCTCATTCGCCTATGCCTATACACCCTACCAGGGCGTAGAGGAATACGTCTCCGTTGCCCAGAATGGCTACTATGACAACGTCACTGCCAATTGGGGTAACGGCACCCGCGCTCAGGCCATCGCCCTCGGGCAGTCACCCTGGGACGCGGCCCATTATAACGCGGGCTGGGGACCGGGCAGTTCGCTACTGAATATGCTCGATGCCTATAATCTCTACCGCTTCGATAATCCTGGAACGCAATGCTGAGCCCGCCCTCGCTAAATGTGCAGACGATGCCCGCATGCCCAACCCGCCTGCCGATGCCCAGACCGTGGAGGCGGGCTGCGTGGACCGCAGACCTCTCAGCGCGATTTTCATTCGCCCGCGTCGTTACAGGCCACACTGTGTGCAACCTGCGTCCGCGCTAGCTGCTCCGTACACGTTACGCGGGTGGCGGACAACCATTTTTTACATCACAAAACGCCATAGGACCACCCACGATATCCAGCACGTTCCAGCCCAAGAGAGGTTGGCCGGAGGCCGTATGATCGGACGTAATGACCACTGACTTGAGTACCATCGACCGATTGACCGGGATGCCCGCTGTTCCCACCGCGGAGGAGAAAGCGATGAGTCCGCTGACGCCCTGATACGGAGTGGTAGGAGTGATCGCATTGAGTGCACCGATGAGTTGTGGTGGCGTGGGCAATGACTTGCCATTGAAAGCCGCCGAGCGCAGTAGCGCCGCAATCTGGATGCTCACTGTGTCATAGGAGAGGATGGCATCCACGCTGGGGACCAACGCAAAGGCTGAATTGCCGGCAGTGAATGTGTCACTATATGATTGAAAGAAATTTGGAATGCCATTTTTCGCGAGGTTCTGCGTCGCGAGATAGGACCATTCGCTCACGTCCGTCAAACCGAGCACATTGACTCTCGTCATCGCTTTCTGGTTCGCATTGGCGAATTGGGCGGTAGCGTTGTTGCTCGCGCCAATCAGATCCGGGCTGTCCGCGAAAGGTGCGGCAAAGATGGACGGCAATCCCGCGGGGGTATACCCCAGTGCCAATAGCGACTTCATTAATTCGGTCAAACTTGGCGCGTCCCCGATGAAAATGATGGTCTGTGCGCCATGATAGAGAATCTGCTTGGCCGCAGCTTGTAAACCAGAGAGACCCTGGTCAGCGGCCGCGCTGGTGTATTCATCAAGTGCGCCATAGCCAAAACGCGTCTTCAGGGTAGCCTGTGCCGCCGCGGCAATCTCCAGATCGGTGACGTTGTTGGCGTCAACAACGACTTCTGTGTTTCCTCCGTAGGATCGGGCGAGCGCTTCCTGGACCAACGCCTGGCCCTGCATAGCGTTGGTGGGACTGAGGCGGAAGAAATTTGGCAGGGGAGGAATCTGATCGGTTGTGGTGACCGGCGCCAACACCGGAAATCCCTGTTGCAACAATGGCATCAGAGCTTGTTGTAAGTTGCTGAGCAACAATTTGTCGAAGGATTTTGAAGACCAACTCATCACGCCTATCTTGTGGTCGGACAGCAGTTGGTCGCGATGACTGAGAAAATATTGGACGATCTGGGGTGCCGCCTCAGCCTCTGGGCCGACACTGGCGATCTCGATCTTCAACATCGTTCCATTCGGGAGCACATGACCTGAATTGACATGTTGTTGGGCCAACGCCACACCGCGCAAGACGTCGCGCGAAATGGCCAGGTCTCGGGGGGCGAAACTCACCGCGACATCCATAGTGATGAATGGTGCCTGGGCGACAGCAATCTGCGTATTGGCAAGGTAGATACGCGCCTCTGCGTTGGAGTGGTCATCTTCCACCGCCAATTGAAAATCTGCCTGGGCCGAAGCCAGATCGTTGGCTTTCAACGCATTGGCGCCTTCTATTTCCGCCTGAATGGCGCCATCCGGTGTCGGCGTTGCGGCAGTCACTGTGCCCCCTGGCTGAGCGCCTGAACCTTGATTATCGTAAATAAACAAGCCTGTACTCAGGCCTTCATCATGTTCGGCCAGCGTCGCCAACGTCGGATCCACCGCGACCGTCGGGACCACGGTTGCCTGCGCAATTGGGGGGGTACTCGCTGCCGGTCGTACCAGCACTACAAAGAGCAGAATGCCAACCAATAAGAGCGTTGTCAGGCCCGTAACTGTCCAGGCAATCGTCTGACCCGTGCGCGATGGCGAGATGGGTGCCATGACGCTCAGGGCATCGCGGACGGGTGACTCACCACGTGAGGCTCGTTCCACGTCGAGCGACATTTCATCGGTATGTTGATAGCGCTGAGACGGGATGAGCCGCACAGATTTGGCGATGACAAAGTCGGTCGGGCTCGTGACCAATTGGTTCAATGAACGGGCAGAGGGAAATATACCTGCCGCTCGTGACGCACCACTTGAGGCCGTCAAGGCGAAAAAGATAGTGGCGCCCAAACTATAGAGGTCAGACTGCGGCGTCACGATGCCACGGTCTCGCTGCACTTCCGGCGCGACATAGCCTGGCGCAATGGGGGGGGGAGCATGCAAGGTGATGCCAATCCATGTGGCGAGTTGATGGGGCGACCAGAGCGCGAAACGCGCTGTTCGGCTATCTGCACTGATCATCACCGTATCAGGCGTGATCATCCCATGATGCAATGCCGGGCTCTGTCGTTCCAGAAATTGAAGCGTCTCCAGCAGTTGCGCGGTATATGTCAGCACCTGTCGCTCTGGCAACGGACCACCGATTCGCGCGACCCGGTCGGCAAGAAATTCACCTTCTGGCGCCGCGAAGACGAGAAAATGATGTCCTTGTTCGCCAAAAGCCCCTAAAATCCTTGGTAATGACGGATGATTCTCTAATACGTCGAGTCGTGCGGCCATGGTATCGCGGATCTGAATAGCGTCTGCAGGTGTATGTCCACTTAAGGGCAACTCGAGCAGGACAACTTGATCACCACGTCGACCGGCATCATTGGCCAACCAGGCCACAATGTTTGTATGTCCGCTTGTCTGACCATGCGTGGGTGCAAACGGCGCCAGAATGCGCAGGCGACCGCGCTGCAAGACAACACCCGGCCCGATCTCACTGGGAATATTCGCTGGCGGGCGCGGACGCGAAGGAACGAGCGAAGCGGACACAATTGGGCCAGGGGGGAGCATGCCAGATCGCGCTATGTTCGGTCCCCCGATGCCTGGTCCTGAGGGCGGCATGGGCATTCGACCATTGACGCCATTCTGCGGATCACGCGGCAGGGAGGGGGTACCGCTCAGGGATTGACGCGACCATTGGCCGCTACTCTCATAGGGCAGCGGAACTTCAGAGGTACCACCTGGCCCCCACATGCCAGAGATTGGTAAGGGTTCCTCGGGCACCAACCAGGGCCCAGAGACTGGGCGTGATGGGAGATCCGCGCCAGGACGCGCCGGAGGCCTGATCATCGGCGGGATTGGTGGTGACCCTACAACAAACCCACAGCGCTCACATTGATACGCCTGCGCTGATAAAACCATGCCACATTGCGGACAGATCATGGTGGCAATACCTCTAGGTCTCTCTGTGTTTGGCCAGGCGTATGATGGCTGCCGACCAAGCCCCTCTTCGATTGTCTATTCTAGAGCATACGTCAAGCGCTCTGGGACCTTGAACACGGGCAATTGCACGCGCCCTGGCCAGATCAGGTATGATGTCTAAGCAATGCGGATGGTCCGCTCTCAGCGGATAGTCTGCTCTTAGCAGATGGTCCGCACCGAGCAATTGGTCTGGATGGTTGGCTCCAGGTTGGGGCAACGGAGCGCAACAAGGATCTGACCAGCTGCCATGCGGTACGAAAGGGGCCTCCACGTCACCATGACTTCTTCCAGCACCGCTGCTTCGCCAAATACCAAGCCAAATCGGCCGGTCGCCTTGCAGCGTTTCATCTTGCTGTTCATTGTCTTCCTGAGCGGTATGACGTCGCTCGCAGTGGAATTGAGCGCTTCGCGACTCCTGGCGCCTTATTTTGGATCCTCGCTGTTTATTTGGGCGATTCTCATTGGCATGGAACTGGTCTACCTCACCATTGGGTATTATGTCGGAGGCCGTCTGGCAGATCGACGCCCTACATCCACCCGTCTCTATTCAATCGTCGCTCTCGCGGCGACATTGATCGGCCTCGTTCCAATACTCTCGCGACCGATCCTCACCGTCTCATTGCAAGGATTTGCCAGCCTGGATGTCGGTGCCTTCATCGGATCGCTCGTGGGCACCGTGCTGCTCTTTGCCCTGCCCGTGACTTTGCTGGGTATGGTCACGCCGTTCGCCATACGGTTAGAGATCACGAAGCTGGATGAGGCTGGCAACACGGCTGGCCTGATTTATGCTCTCTCGACGATTGGCTCGATCCTGGGAACCTTTTTGCCGGTCTTCGTTCTCATCCCCACTATCGGCACGGAGAGCACATTCCTGGCGTTTGCCGCCATCTTGCTGGTTGGGAGCCTGGCAGGGCTCTGGGTCGCTGGCGCGCGCCCACGCTTCGCACGACTGGGCGGTCCGCTCATGGTGTTGGTGGTGGGATCGCTCGTTCTCAATGCCATTCCCCATACCATCAAACCCGCTTATGAAGGGCAACTCATTGCGGAGCGCGAGTCGCTCTATAATTACATCCAGGTTGATAAATATAACGGGCAATATGAACTTGTGCTCAACGAAGGCCAGGCGGTTCATTCCATCTATTATCCCGGCCATGTCCTGACCAATGGCATCTGGGATCTTTTCACGATCGCGCCTTTCTTCAACAACCCTCCCTACACAACCGCAGATCTGCATAATGCCGCAGTGATCGGCCTTGGGGCTGGCACTGTCCCCTACATTCTGACAAACACCTATGGCCCCATTCCCATTGATGGGGTCGAGATTGACCCGGAGATCGTCAAGCTGGGCCGTCAATACTTCGCTATGACGGAGCCAAACCTGAAAGTCCATATTGAGGATGGCCGATATTATCTCGATCAGGTAGCCACACATTACGATCTGATCGCGATCGATGCCTATCAACAGCCCTACATACCATTTCAGCTGACGACACGCGAATTCTTTCAGATCGTCCGCAATCACCTGACCCCTCATGGGGTCGTGGCCATCAACGCGGGCCGTACTACAACGGATTATCGTCTCGTGAATGCGTTGACCAGTACCTTGCGCGCGGTCTTTAAGCGGGTCTATGTGATCGATGCGCTGCGCGATACCAATAGCATGATCATCGCGACCAACGACGACACTACGCAGATCGGGAATCTGGCCGCGAATGGGCAGATACTCACCCAACCAGACCTGCGGCAGGTTGTTGCGGCCGCGCAAGACCATGCCGCCAATTTGCGCGTTGGTCAGCCATCATCGATCGTCTTTACGGACGATCATGCTCCTGTAGAAACGTTGATTAATCAGATTATTCTGGGATACATCCGCAACGGCAGTGGTAATCCCTGATCTGACCATATCAAAAGTCCGATCCGGCCCAGTACGGCCGTCACTCGATCTCTCAAGCAAAGGGATTTCGCACCTGGCGACCAGGGGGGCAACGATGCCCATCTGCACAGGTCGGCTCTCCGCACTTCGGGCCGATGCGCGAGGAGCGCCATCGTGTACTTGTCTGAATGGTACTTATATCTTGACGTGCGTCTCTGTATACTGCTACTTTCAAAATGCGTATGCCGTATACGACAAGCAAAGGCAAGGAGCCCGTAACCATGTCGACGAGCGCTGCCTCTACTACCCGTGTCCGGGTTAGCCGTCCACTCTGGCTGACGGTTCTGGCCACGTTCTCATTGCTGCTGAGCATCGTCACCACCATCCCGCAATTTTATTATGTTCTTTATTATTTTCACGTCGTCGTCGCTTCGCCACACGCGAATTTGCTGGGCCAGGTCTGGTATTGGTATGGCACTCACGTTGATACCGGTGCGCTCAGTACGGATTCTGGAACAATGGCGGGTGCACTCGAAGACTCATTCATGCTAGGCCCGCTGTATTTCGTGACAGCGATAGGACTTTTCCAGAGGCGGCGCTGGGTCCTCCAGGTCGGCTTGATCACCGGCGCGATGATCGGATATGCTATTTTGTATTTCGTGCTCATCTACACGCTCGATCACCTGCGTTCGGTGACCGATATTCTGACTTTCTGGTTGACGACCTCACCCTACATCGCCTACCCGGTCTGGCTGATCGCTGCACTGTTGACTCGCCGCACCCTATTTCAAGGATCGCTTCCTACACAAATCGCAGAATCCTGATACAGAAAAGGACGGTTAGGATGCTACGTCCATATCGGGTCCTGGTCATCGATGATGACCCACATTTGAACGAGGCCATGGTCGCAGCCCTCGAAGTTCTGGGAAATTTTGAGGTGATTGCGGCGATGGATGGCGCCGCTGGCCTCCAGACCTGTCTGGAGACCGCGCCGGATATTGTCATCATCGATGTACGCATGCCACAACTGGATGGCTATCAAGTCGTACGCGCCCTGCGTGGTGATCGTCAGACCTCAGACCTCCCCATCATCATGCTCTCCGCCATGGTACAGCCACGCGATCAGCGTCTGGGTATGCTCAGTGGGGCGGATGTGTATTTGAAGAAACCACTCGATCCCCATCAACTCATCGCCGCGATCCATCAGACGCTGGCGTTAGATCCACATCATCGCCTGGAACGGATGCGGACATTGAGTGATGCACAGGATGGTCCAACCTCATGACAAATGACCGTACTCCCTTACTCACTCATACAGAACAAGCGGAGCATGCGACACTGGTGGGGCAGTTTGCCGAGGATTTCGAAGCACAGCGACAACGAAATCTCTTACGAGTCATGATCCCTGGCTTGTTGGGACTGGCCCTCCTCGCCCTTCCGCTCGCGATCCTGGTCGACGTCCAGAGCCAGGATTTTGCGAGTACTGCCCAGGATCTCATCGGTTTAGTCGGATTTGGCCTGGCGGCGATCGCATTGCGAGTCGGAAGACCGCAAGTGGCATCCTACGCCTTGTTTGGCGGTGTCTGCGGGGTCATTTTGTATGTGCTCCTGTCTGACACATTCTTCGCAGTGAACAGCATGCTTTCACTGACCAACGTACCGGAACTGATGCTGTTGATTCTACCGATTGGCGTCGCGGGCCTTTTACTGGGGCCGCGCGCCATCATCCTCACCACCCTTGCTACCACAGCTTTTACAGTTATTATCCTTACTTTCACGCATCACGCCGCCGATATCGCTGCCGCGCTCGCGCAACCCGCTGGTCCGGCGCTCTACTCGATTCCGCTCTCGGTCCAGATCGCGTTGGGTATCTTTACCTTCGCGGCGGTAACCACGCTGCGCCGAACCCAACGCGACCTTTACAATATGCAGACCGCGTTCGCGCGCGAACGCGAACTGGAGCGCTTGAAAGATCTGTTTCTCTCGGGTGTCAATCATGAATTGCGGACCCCCATTATGGCGATGCAGAATTACCTCGGATTGGCAGTCGAGCTCGGCACGCGTGGTGAAATCGACCGTCAACGGTATATTCTGCACCGTAGCGCGGAATCACTCGCACATTTGACTACGCTGGTAGACGCGGTGGCCAACGCCCGTCATATCGATGATGCGGTCGCGAACATTGCGGTCTCACCCACTGCCGTGCGCCCATTGGCCGAGAGCGCGGTGAAGATCATTGCAGATAGTGGAGTCAATCATCCGATAGCGGTCGCTATCCCGGATGACTTGATCGTCCGCGCCGATCAAGAGTTTATCCGGCAAATATTTATCAATCTGCTCTCTAACGCTGCCAAATATTCGGAACCTGGTACTCCCATCCTTATTTCGGCCACGATCCAGAGCGGGAAAAATGCTCAGGCGCCAATGGTGGCGATCGCGGTGCGCGATTACGGACTGGGAGTACCGCCCGAGTTACGGAATATGCTGTTTCAACGACTTGTACGCTTACCTCGCGATGTCGCATCGACGATCAAAGGGACGGGATTAGGGCTGGCGCTCTGCAAAGCATATGTCGAGGCTATGGGGGGGACCATTTGGGTTGAGAGCACGGGGATCGTGGGAGAAGGTTCGACCTTCATCTTCACCCTGCCTTCAGAGAAAGTACCCATACCGCAGAGAGTGGCCGGGCAAACGTCATGACCGCGCGGTGGAGGACATGGGGGTTTCAACTTATCGGCGGCGGTGTAGCTCTGGCAGTATCCACCTTTGTCTGGGGACAAATCGAGCGAGCGGATCGCGCGATGCCCCGGCTAGAGATCGCACCGCTCCCAGCCCTCCCAGCCCATCCTCCGCGCATTGCGGTGGTGATGCCCGCGCGTAATGAAGCGCGTGGCATCACCCGCAGTCTGCGGAGCCTCCTCGCTCAGCGATTCCCCATCACTACCATCTATGTCATTGACGATGGATCCACCGATGGGACGGTCAGTGTCGTGCAGGCCATGGAGCGTCACGACCCGCGCATACGATTAGTGCGGGGTGCGCCACGACCCACAGGCTGGGCAGGTAAGAATTGGGCGATGCAACAGGGTATTCAACTGGCCATCGCCGATGGTCACGCATGGATCTTCCTGACCGACGCCGACACCTGGCACCATCCCGAGTTGCTGGGATTGCTCTGGCGCCAAAGTGATCTCCGACACCTGGATCTTTTGAGTGTGTCCCCGACTTATGATGAGCCAGATAGCGGGGCTGTTCTGCTGCGCGCTGCGATTGGCGAACTCTACAGTTTTGTCTATGGCGCGGACTATCCGCTGCGCGCGAATGATCCACGTTCGCCCGCGGCGCTGGCGATGGGACAATGTGTTTTCGTGCGATCTGAGGTTCTGCGCGCTATCGATGGCTATGCTGCGCCCCGATTACGCTCGGCGCTCGCCGACGATCGCGCTTTAGCGCTCACTATCAAGGCGCGGACGGGAAGAGTAGCTTTCGCTGCCGCGCCCAACCCGGTGCGCACCGCGGGATATGGGAGTCTGGGCGAGGCCTGGCAAGGGCACGCTCACCATCTCTGGCCTTCGGTGATCGACGAGCACGGAGATGCCGTAGCGCTGGCGGCAATCGGAGCCTTGCAGGTGGCGACCGTCTGGCCAGTGTTGGCGCTGGGACGCGCCCTCTGGCGTGGCACCAGGCAGGGTTGGCACAGCGCGCTTCCAGAACTGCTTCGCTTCGCGGCACAGGTCGTCGTCGGTGGCAGTTTGCGCTGGCGCGCCGCACGGTTGGCGGGGCTACCTCGCTGGTATATCTTCGCAGGGCCTGTCGGCACGGTACTGGCGCAAGCCTTGTTGTTGCAAGGGGTCAGACAGGAGGGCCGCGGCATCACGTGGAAGGGGCGACGGTATGTGCCTCCGCCAGGGTGAAAGCGCTGGCGCCGCGGACTGCGGGAGCCAAGCACGAGTGAGGTGGCAAAAAAAGTCGCCTCTGGCGAGGCGACAGGCAGGAGAGAGAGGACTTGAACCCCCAACCGCCCAGTTTGGAGCCGGGTGCTCTGCCAGTTGAGCTACTCTCCTAGGTCAGTTCCACCATACCATATTGCTTGCGCATTGTCAATGGCAGTGATTCAGCGCGGCTTGCGCCAAATCTCACAGTGCGGTACAATCGGCGCGAGAAGATCCGGGGTCGGATAACCCCCTGAAGGTTCGCGCCACGGCGGTGGGTAGGAGGGACGCGATGGATACTCAGATCGATGGACAGGAGCAAGAACCACAGCTCGAGCGGGTCGCGATCTTTGAAGGGCTGGATCCCGCCAGCCTCATTCAATTGCGGCAAGCGATGCGCCGCCGCACATTCCGACAGGGAGAAGTAATCTTCCATCGCGACGATCCCGGCCAGGTGCTCTATGTGATCAAAGAGGGGCGCGTGCGCATCCGCCTGACCAGTTCTGAGGGACAGGAAGTCGCGCTCTCTGTCTTCGGTCCCGGTGAAAGCTTCGGCGAGATGGCGATTCTGGATAGCCAGCCACGGTCTGCTGATGCCATCGCCGTCGATAAGGTCGATGTCTATACCCTGCAACGCCAGGATTTTATTGGCGTCATCAAAAGTCATCCAGAAATTGCGATCGAGGTTATGAAGACCCTCTCGCAGCGTATCCGTCTGGCAAACCAGATGGTGGAAGATCTGATATTTTTGGATGTGTATGGGCGAGTGGCCAAAAAGCTGCTGGAACTCTCCAAAGACTATGGGGTCGAGACGGAGGATGGCGTGCGCATCGATATGCGCCTCACGCAGCAAGAGCTCGCCTCGATGATCGGCGCGTCGCGTGAGAGTGTGAACAAGGTCATGGGGTATTTCACCGATAAAAGCTACATCAGCACGGATAAACATAAAATTACCATCCTGCGTCTCGCTGAATTGCGGAAACGCATTTATTGAAGAGCGCGATCGGCTTAAAGAATGAAAGAGCACCCTGAACTTGTGGCGGACGATGCGATCGAGACGTCAGCCCTTCCCACGCGGCAATCACAGAACGAAGCCCTGGCGCTGATCCAGTCGATGCGTCCGCGCGAATGGACCAAAAACCTCCTGCTCTTCGCGGGCCTCGTCTTCTCGGGCCACTTGTTGGTGGGCGACGCGATTCTCCGCGCGGTTGTGGCTGCCGTCGCTTTTAGTCTGGCCTCCAGCGGCATTTACATCGTCAACGACCTGGTCGACATCCAGCGCGACCGGCAACATCCCGTCAAACGCTATCGTCCCCTGGCATCGGGCCGCCTCTCCCGGCCGGTGGCGATCGCCGGGGTTGCCGTCGTCTTTTTGCTGGCGATTGCGCTCGGCTCCTCCCTGGCGTGGTTGCCAGATAGCGATGCTCCCCAGGTCATCGCGTTGCATCTCTGGCCAATCGCGCTTGCCATCCGCCCAGGTATTCCCTCGGGCAGCGCATGGACGGGCGGCGATCCCTATGCCGCCTGGGGTGGTAGCGCCATACTCTTCGTCATCTGCATCCTGGTCTATATTGCCCTACAGTTCGCCTATAGTTTTCGCTTGAAGCATGTCGTCCTGTTAGATGTCTTTGCCATCGCCGCCGGATTTGTGCTACGCACCATGGCGGGCGCGGTCGCTGTGGCTGTGCCGATCTCCGCCTGGCTCTATCTCTGTACTATCCTTTTATCCCTTTTCCTGGCTCTCAGTAAGCGCCGACAGGAAGTGTTGAGCCTGAGTGCCGGAGGCATCGCCCACCGCGAAATCCTCCGGGAATATTCGCCCCAGTTGCTCGATCAGTTGATCACAATCGTTACCTCGGCGACCATCATGGCCTACAGCCTCTACACATTTCAGAGCGATTCCACCGGGGATCGGCGATTGATGCTGACGATCCCCTTTGTCATCTTTGGAATTTTTCGCTATCTCTACCTGGTACAGACGCGCCATCAAGGGGGCAATCCCGCTGAAGTGTTGCTACGCGATCGCCATGTGCAGGGTGCCGTAGTGGGCTGGATTCTTGTCGCAGGTTTTGTGCTCTATGTGTTGCCACATTGAGCACACCCCTCTCGCCCAAGGTAACACACACCGGTGCATCATCTCTGCCCCGCCGCCCACAGAGCCCATATGCCTTTTCACGCGCCTCGTCACGGGAGGCGAATCCAGGCATCGCGCGACCCATCGCCACCGTGCAACATCGCCGCAAGCATCTCGGCTGAGTCGACAAGACGTGGACCAGAGCGATTGAAATAGGCATTCCCATCGGCAGCGAACACACGACCCGCCTGTACGGCGCGCAAGGTATGCCAGATGGGCTGCGCCTGCAGGAGCGGGAGATCTTCATATGTACGCGCCAGATCGTACCCACAGGGCGACAAAACAATGATATCGGGATCGGCCACCGCCAATTCTTCCCACGAGATCCATGGCGAGTGTGCCCCGGCCTCGCCGAAGCAGGGCGTTCCACCGGCGGCTGCGATGAGCTCTGGCATCCAGTTGCCAGCACCCATCAGTGGATCCAGCCATTCCAGAAACGCGACCCGCGGCCGCATCTGATCGACCGGTGCCAGGGCTGCCAGACGCAGGGTGATAGCTTCGCAGAGTTTTTCAGCGGCATCCGCTCGCTGTAATGCCTGACCGACCCGTCGGATATCCTGCCAACAATCCGACAAATGACGCGGGTTGAGCGCTACGATGCGTGGTGCCATGCCTGCCGCACGAGCCAGGGCAGCGACCACATCGCGCTCGCTGACTGCACAAACCTCACACTGCGTCTGGGTCAGAATGATATCGGGACGTAACAAAGTCAGTTGCTCGGCGTCTATGGAATAGAAGCTGAGAGCCGCTATCGCATCGGGTGGGCAGCTCACAGCTTCCTGACTGCGTGCCTTGACCTGCGCATCGATCTCCGCGCTACTCCGCGCAATATCGATCTCGGGTCGGCTGAGGACAGGCAATGCCTGGATCTCGGGCGGCCAGTCACATTCATGCGATCTCCCTACCAGCAGATCGACACAGCCAAGTGCCGCAACAATTTCTGTCGCGCTGGCGAGTAACGAGACAACACGCAAAGATGACATGCCGGTACCTCCTGAAAGTACTGATCGAAAATCCTGCGGATGTGATACACCGTGCCACGGTCATCAATATGATCGCTCGCTCTTTGCCGCTGATCGGAGTGGGGGCACTGGCAGGTCTCAGCGGAGCTGTCTGTGATCGCGTGGGACCAGACTGAGCAGGCGAGATGGCATACGGCATGCGAAGGACTGTATGGTGAGACAACGGTGACTATCGGTCTATAGCGCAGTGTGGCGTTGAGACCTATACTTGAAGAAGCCTTCGCAATTAGAGCTACGAACGAACCCTCCTTGAAGGAGAACGCTACACATGCTGGCAACTATGTGGAATCCCGAAAACTACCGAACGGCTCATGCCCTGATTCTGTGTCTGCTCTTCGTCTGGTTGACCTGTTGTGTGGGGATGACGGTGAGTGCTTTCCGCCACCGCTCTCACCCGGAATCAGTTCGGCTTGGCGACCCACCAACATTGTAGCCCATACCCCAGAACTCATACCTGCCTGAGTGATCATCACGGATGTGATCCACTAGCGGTCGAGTCGCATATGCGAGGGCCAAGCACACCCCACCCCACCACGTCAATTCCTCGTATCGGGCCGCCTGGGTGCGGATATCCTGATCATCCTGGGCGAATTCTCGCCGTTGCATGGTGGTCCTATAGGGCTTGACAAAAAACAAGGGATATGCAAAAATAATGAGGCGCTCATGAAATGTCTGATATCAAGTCGGGCATTACCTGCGTGCAAAGCAAGCACCATTATCTCATCAGTTGTACCAGAACAAGGGAATAGGGAAGAGAAGCGAGACGGAACACAGCACCGCGCGAGGGAGAGCCTCGCGAGGGAGAGAGCTGTGGGTGCCGTCATACGTGCCGAGGAGAGATCGCTAAGCGAGTAGGAGCGCATGGGGGATGCCTTGGCGTCACAGGCCGATGAAGGACGGGGCACGCGCC
>DAIDHM010000070.1 GCA_027459705.1 Ktedonobacteria bacterium
GGTTCCCCGCACATCCCCCCGCCGCTCGCCTTCCCCATGACCCAACCGGATTGTATCCGGTTTCGTCGCCCGCAGGCGCTTAGCCGTGGGATTGCATCCCACGGCGGCGCATTACCACGAGGGCGCATTACCACGACGATGCTACCGCCGGGTGCCCCATGCGCGCCACCGCGCACAGGGCAGCACCGTCGCGGGCGACAAAGATTTTTAAAAAAATTTTTCGCGCTACGCGCGATTGGGGTATTCCCCACCCTTCCCGCGCGACCTCAACGGATCACTACCATACCATAAAAGAAAGCAAGAAAACAAGAACAACTTAGTGAGAGCCAGCCCCCACCCCACGAACCAAGCGAAAACCACAGTTGCTGAAGTAGATGTCTGCGCTGCCCCTGTAGCGGACCGCCGCGCGCGCGAGCCTGGAGTAGTTGTTCCACGAACCGCCCCGCAGCACTCGTATTGCTGTTCTATCACTGTTAATTTCTCTCTTATTATCTGATTGATAGGCGGACGCATCATAGATACTGCTGGTCCATTCCCAGACATTGCCCGCCATGTCATGGCATCCGTACGGGCTGACATCCCCGCGCTCGGCGTAAGCGCCCACGGGGGTCGTCGTCCCTGGCCCGCCATCGTTGGTATTGGCCTTCGTCTTGTCCCCGGTGTCGCCCCAGGGATAGATCCGCGCCGTACGCGTCCTGGCATCCCAGCGCGCCGCCTTCTCCCACTCCGCCTCGGTCGGCAGTCGCCAGCCACTGTCGCCTGTCGTTGCGCGCAGCCAGTCCAGATATGCCATCGCATCCCGCCACGCGACGCAGACAACTGGGTGATCTAGCCGCATCAGCTGCTTGGACCAGTCCACACCGCCAGATTCTGGCGGCTCGCGGACCGCGCCAGCCTTGACGGCGCATACGTACTCCGCCACCGTCACCGGGTAGACACCAATCGCATAGGCGACCAGCGTCACCTCATGGAGATATTCGTCAACCTCTGCCTCCTTATCGCGGCGCTTAGAGCTGCCCATCATGAAGGGTCCGGCCGGGATCTCGACCAGCGGTGGGATTATCGCCACCCGTTGGCGCAACCACGCGCCGCTGAACCGGAGCCGCCGTAAAGTGGTCGGCACCACGACCTGGGCGGCCTCGGCCAGGGCCGACTCAGGCGCGGCCTGGGCCGCTATGGTCGCTATCGCGTCCAGGCGGAGGATGAAGTCATCCTCCAGGCCCGCGCGCGCCTGCCAGAGTTGCCAGGGCGCGTCGGTCCGCGCCGTCAACTGGCGCACGAGCGCGCGGGCGCGCGGTTGTTGCAAGCCTCTTTCCCAGGCGGTCAGGATGCTCAAGGCGATGGTTGTGCGAGCTGGCTCGGTGAGGTCCTGTATCAGCGGCTCGATACCATCAACCGCGAGGTCTTTCCACATGGAATCAGGTAGATGCGCGCTCCCGGCTAATACGTTGATGGCCGCACCCTGGACGAAGCTATCAGCATCGCGCAAAGCTCGTCGCAACGCGTTGACTGGCAAATGATCGCCAAGACTGCCCAACGCCACGACCGCGAGACGGCGGACTTGCGCATCCTGGTGTTGGATGGCAGCCAGCATGAGTTCACGTCCGTTCTCTCCCGCTCCCCCTAACGCAGTCGCAACGATGATGCACATCCCAGCATCGTCGTTCGCAAGCATGGCACGCAGTGCCGCATGCGCCGCTGACTCTGGTGCGTGCTCTGCGTCGGCGCTGCCCTGCGCCGTGGCGCCGAGTGTAATGAGGGCCTGCGCGATGGCGATGCGTACCTCGTCATTACCCTGGCGACGCAGTACCGCGAGGAGCGGATCGATCGGGACGAGCGCCCCCAATCCCGCCAAAACTTGTGCGGCCGCCCGCTGGACTTCTGGCTGCCCATCTCCGCGCAATGGTTGCAATAAGCGATCGATTGCCGGTTCCATGAAACGCGCGTCTTGTGGCAGCTCGCGCCCGATACGCTGGAAATCCGCCAGCGTCTTTTCCTGACCTGTGCTCGCGGCGCGCAGGAGTGTCTCCGCCCAATCTCGCAGTACTGTCGTCACATCGAGGTATTTTTCGACACCCGCCAGATCGGGGATCTCGGTCAGTGTGGCGACCGCCAGCAACAGTGCCGCGTCATGATCAGGTTGCGTGGGATCGTGGGCAATGCTCAATAACTCTTCCAGCCAACGCCGGGCGACCTGTCGTCCGCGGGGCCGGGCATCCGTTGACGATTCAATCAAAACCCCTACCAGCATGCGCATGGGTTGCTGCCAGCCTTCATTGAATCTCCGTTCTTGGATGAACTTCCATATGGTCTGCGCGGCATCCGTCTGGGTTGCGCAGAGTTGATTCGCAATTGCCACCGCGGCAAGATATTCCTGGAAGGTGAGATGGATGAAGGTCAGGGATACTGGACCATGTGGCGAAGGGACAGCCTTGATGAGACGTGACGTGATGACCCACTGCGAGAGCATATTGCTATCATCACCCGGTAAACCCAGTTGCACTGCCACATTTCTAAGGGTGGGATTGAGATCCTGCTCAATGAATGCTTTTGCATCATAGAAATCCAGCGCTACCTGGGCTAATGTATCGCGAACGCGTTCCAATAGCCAGACTTTGCGCGCCCCACCTTGTCGAGACTGTTGAATGGTCTTCGCGAGCAGAGCCTCGACACTCCGGCTATAGAGCGCGACCCGCGATCGGGGGAGCGTGCCACTGTAGGAGAATGCCAGCGCCGCCAGCGAAAAGAGCAATGGATTGCCGCGCCACTCGTGTTTGAGGTCATGATGATCCAGCGCTTTCAGGAATTCCTGCGCCTCAAGTGCGGGTTCCTTTTGCGCGCGATGCGGAGCGTTCTGTTTGGTAAGAATTGGGATGAGTTTGACCGCAAGACTGTATTGATCGGATGGTCCCATCGGCTCCGCCCGCCATTCCGCCGGCCCGAGCGCGTCGAATTGATGGGGGTCGTAGTCGGTAAACCGCGTGCCAATAATAATCGCTCCGCTGATTTTCGCTCCGCCTAGTTTGACTGGCAACTGACGGATCCAGGGCAAGACCACTTCCCGAGCGTTTTCATCCACTTCATCCAATCCATCCAGGAAAAGCAAGACCTCACCACGCTTCGTGAAATCGCGCAGGTCTGTGGCGAATTCACGCAAGCCGCTGGCATCATGCGCACGCAGATAATTTGACAGCGCTTCCCAGGAATCGACCGGCTCTTGTCCTTTGGCTGGCATGAGGAATGGCGCAAAGTGGCGTAATTCTATATAGATGGGCAAGATTTCCATCTGACGTTGCGACGACGAGTCCGCCGCGACAGTGGTGGTCACTGGCACAATCGAAGCTTGCGGATCAGTTGTTGGTGGCAGAATACGATCCGCGGCCAGCTTGACGGAATGACGCAGAAATGTCGTCTTGCCACTGCCCGGATCACCCAGAATGATAATGACACGCGTCTCACGACGCCCCAAAATTTCGCGAATGTCATTGACATGAACACTCTCCCTGGCTTCATGAACACCTTCTTCTCGAGTATCAGCGAGATCCATGAATGGATGGTCCACGAATGTCAGGGTCTGAAAGACAAAATCTGGCAAATCTTGTGTGTGTGAGGGATCACGATCAACCACCAGGGGAATGAAGCCATAATCATGTTGCAGATGCCGGATGTAGCGATCACGTTCCAGGGGATTTCGTCTGAGTAGTACGAGCAGATCGTGCGCTTGGAACCCTAACCCAGCAAGCGCGGGGAGCGTCAGCAGTGCTACACTGCTCCAGAACAGGACCGGGAAATCCTGAGCAAGCTGACGTGGAAAGGCGAGCGTCTGCTTTGGTCCCTGCGTCACTATTGCCACTCCAATTCCCCCAACAACGATGGTCACAAAGCCATAGAGATATTTTTTCGCCCGATCTGGGATATGTGTTTGCCAGCGCCGGGGCTGGCTCTTCACTCTGGGTTTGGGCTGCTTTTTGTTTCGCGCCATATCCATTCCTCCATATTGCCTACTCTGAAGGAGCGCGGTTGCCGCGTGATGATCGCGCCGATGTCAGCATGATCGCGGTTGACTCCCCTGCTTCTCACTTGCAGTATACCAGCCCAATTCGCCGAACGCGAGTGCGGATCTCACACACATGAAGTTCGCGACGCAAAGATAATTGTGAGGTTTTGACGGTTGTCGAACCCTGGCGCCAGCGCATCCGACAAGCGATCTCCGCTGAGGCATGACCTGCCTGGTCAAAACGATAGATTTTGCCGCATGACTATGCCATAATGGCAGCAAAGAACACCCGAGGTCACGATGACACGACCATTCCTGAAATGGGCCGGTAACAAATATCCACTGGTTGAGCGGATCAGATCCCTCTTGCCACCTGGTCAACGCTGTATCGAACCGTTCGTTGGTTCAGCGGCGCTCTTTCTGAATACCACCTATGCCAGCTATATCATTGGCGACGCCAACCCGGATCTGATCAATCTCTACCAGTTGCTCCACACCCAATCCGACGCGATCATTGCGGCGAGCCACGCGCTTTTCATACCGTCAAACAATGACGAGGAGCAATTCTACAAGCTTCGCGATAGCTTTAACCAGACGCACGATCCGCTCGCGCGAGCGGCGCTCTTTCTCTATCTGAATCGACATGCCTACAATGGCCTCTGCCGCTACAATGCCAAAGGTGGCTTCAACACACCATTTGGACGCTATAAGCGACCATATTTTCCCGAGCGAGAATTACTGGCCTTCGTGCAGAAATTACAGTCTACCGCAGTTGAAATCTGCTGCGGATCGTTTGAAGCGACCATGGATCGCGCGCGACCGGGCGATGTGGTCTATTGCGATCCGCCTTATGTCCCGTTATCCGCAACCGCGCACTTCACGGCCTATAGCACCGCGGGTTTCAACCTGGCCGCCCAACAGCGCCTGGCCGCAAAAGCCGCCGAGTTAGCCGCGCGCGGGATTCCCGTCATCATTTCCAACCATGACACCGCCTTCACCCGCGATCTGTACCATCAGGCTAGCGTGAGCGCCTTCGCAGTGCAGCGATTTATCAGCGCTAATGGCCAGAAAAGAGCGAAAGCCCCCGAACTCCTCGCCGTGTTTGGCGACATCACGCAGAGAGTCTAAGCATACGCAGACCCCTCGCCCGCGTCGTACCTTGTCCACTGAAGCGTGCATCGAGTGTAGAACGACAGCCCTCACTTGATGACCATGTTGACGCTATTTCACCAATCGGTATTGCAAATCTATCAGTTTAAGGCTATAATATAGATACGAAACGTTTCGTTTTGATATTATCCATCACAAGGCAGGTAGGTCCATGCGACATCCTGGCCGTCCACGCGATCCGGCGAGGGATCGCGCGATCCTGACAGCGACGTTAGCGCTGATCGCCGAGCAAGGTTACGCAGAGTTTGCGCTGACCGAGGTCGCGCAGCGCGCTGGCGTAAGCACGGCGACGCTCTACCGGCGTTGGCCGTCCAAGGCGCCGCTGGTTCTCGATGCCCTGCGCACGCTGATCTTGACGGTGAACCTACCTGACACGGGCGATACACGCCAGGATCTGATTGAGTTTTTGACGGAGCGTATCGAGACGACCAGCTCGATGCTGCTCACGCAACTGATCCCGGCGCTCACCGCAGCGGGGCATCGTGATCCAGCGTTAGCGGAACTCTTCTGGTCACTGCAACTGCCTGTGCGCCAGCAAGCATTCGCGCTCTTCGAGCGCGGTATCGCTAGGGGAGACCTCGCGCCCACCCTGGACCGCGAGCTCGCGCTCGACCTGCTACTGGGTCCCATTACCTTCCGTCAATTCATCAGTGGCGTTCCAATGGATGCTCGCCTGGCGTCCGCGATCGTTGACACGGTCCTCAGGGGTATTGCCGCTCGATGAGCATACCGGAGAGGCCAACGGGCATGAAATACCTGGTGAGAGGTAAACAATGAACCCATTGACACAGCCGCGCTGGTTGCTCCACGCCGAAGGTGGGATGTTGCTCAGCGCCGTCACGCTCGCTTATGGCTCGATTGGCGGAGCCTGGTGGCTCTACGCCGTGCTCTTCTTCGTGCCAGATCTGGCAGCGTTGGGATATCTCGTCAATGTGCGCGTCGGGGCGACGACCTACAATGCCGTCCATACCATACTCTTGCCGTTGCTATTGCTAGGATGGGGATACTATAGCGCGCAGCCGCTCCTGGTCCAGTTCGCTTTCATATGGTTTGGCCATATCGGGCTGGATCGTCTCTTTGGATTTGGGCTGAAGTATCCCACAAAATTTCAGGACACGCATCTCCAGCACGTCTGATTCTGTCACGTCAAGCCAGCCAATCGACAATCGCCTGTATGACCTCTGGCGCGACATGACCCGCCACGGTATAATCCGCCGGCTTGGCCATACCACCGCCAGCAATGGGCATGAAGGTATGTCCGAGGCCGGGATACAGAATCATACGGTCAGCAAGGCTGTCGCCCAAAGCATCCTGCCAGATTGCATAATCCGCCGTGGTGACCTGATAATCGCTCGTACCTTGTAAGATAAGCATCGGCAAGTTCAAATTCTGAGCCACCAGCGCGGGCTTATAATCGCGCAGGTCCAGCCAATAGTCTGCGGGTATGTTGAGGGGCAAGTCAGTGGCGGCGGCGGACGAGAGGCGGGTGGGATCTTTTACAATCGCCACCTGTTGGCGGATGGCGGCCATCTGCTGCTGGAGCGTCGCTGGATCCGTGATGCTGAGCGATGCGACATACGTCAATTGCTCCAACAAAACATCTTCGAATGGTCGGGCTGAGCCAGCCAGAATGATCAGGCTACGGATTGCGGGAAGTGTCGCTCCAGTGTTACCAGATAATCGAACCGCATCAGCGGCGGCGATGCGTGGGGCCAGGAAGCCACCCAGACTATGGCCGAGGACAGAGATCCGGGTCAGATCAATCTCCGGACGGTCGCGTAGCAAAGAGATCGCCGCCAGGGCATCGTCGATGACTTCTGTTTGCACGGTGAGTGCAGCCAGTTCCTGCCGCATACGAGCGGCATACTGCAGTGTGCGTTTGACATACCGCAGGACGGCAATGCCCTGCGAGGCCAGTCCCCAGGCCAGGTCGCGAAACGGCTTGTTAGGTGGAATGGTCTCATCGCGGTCGGCTGGCCCTGACCCATGCACGAGGACCACGGCGGGGAATGGTCCCGCACCCTCGGGTACGCTCAGCGTTCCGGGAAGGACCCATTCCCCCTGGCCGACGTTGACGTCCAGCTCATGAAAATGCTCGGGCCGGGCATAGGGCGGAGTGGAGTAGGTCGCGTTGGCTTGTTGTTCCAGCGTACCCACGGGCGTGATGGTGAAGCTGACGATCTCGCCCGCGGCATCGAATGCCACATTCACATCCAGTTCCGCACGTGCAAAGACACATGTGACCACTTGAATTGCCAGCCCTTGCAGGGTCACTATAGTCAGGGCTTCCTGGCGCTGAAAACGACCCACCTGCTGTTCGATACCCTGCCAACTCGCCGCGATCATCCCTGGAGGCACCACTGATTTGACCCTTGCCGCCAGCCTTTGCTCCACGTCAGAGTATTCGCCCCGCGCCATCAAATCGATAATCGCTCGCGAGTCATCCATGTCGGCTCCTTTCACTTATATGGTAGTTGCAGCCTGTGCCACATTGTAGCACGGCCCATCGAAAGTGGATGCGGCACTACTCTCACCCGACTGCCAGGGAAGTCAGACAGCGGCACCCTTCACCAGACCTGATCATCTTGACATCTCCGCCACGTCCATGGTACCCTGGTCATGAGGTAGGAGGTACTACCACTTTATAGGAAGTGGCCCAGTCGTTGGCACCGGACCTTCCGGCGGCACCGAACGACCTTGCCGCTTGCTATCCGGGCCGCCCTGGCCTGGAGCCAGACCGAAGGAGGACCTATGGCATCGTCGCACGCGGATCCAACGGATGCATTTCAGGCTCCAGAGACCGCACCGTCATTTCTTGTGCACAATGAAGGCGATCATGTTGCCGTCGCCGTTCAGAATGTCGCCCCTGGTCAACGGACGGCAGTCTATATGGATTCGGACCGTGTCGTCACCATCGACGTGACCGAAGCGATCCCCCTGGGCCATAAAGTCGCGTTGATCGCGTTACCCGAAGGCACCGATATCACAGAATATGGTGTTCGCGTTGGTATCACGCGTCAAGCCGTGCAAACTGGACAGTTAATCCATACCCACAATATGAGGAGCGCACGATGGCAGAACAGCCTTTAATGGGATATCGCCGAGCCGATGGCCGGGTTGGCGTCCGTAATCATGTGGTGATCTTGCCAGTAGACGATCTCTCCAACGCCGTCTGCCAGGCTGTCGCCGCGACCATCCCTGGCGTCATGGCTTTGCCACACCACTATGGCCGCCTGCAATATGGCGCGGATCTCGACCTCACGTTCCGCACGTTGATCGGCAATGGCGCGAACCCCAATGTCGCCGCCGCGGTCGTCGTCGGTATCGAGCCCAACTGGGCAGATCGCATCGCTGAGGGGATCGCCCAGACGGGCAAGCCTGTGGCGTCTTTCGCCATCGAACGCCACGGCGATCTGGCAACTCTGGCCGCCGCCGCGCGCACCGCACAGCAATTCATGCAGGATGCCAGCGAAATGCCCCGTGTACCGATCGCTCGCAATGAACTGATGATCAGCATCAAATGCGGCGAGTCAGACACCACCACCGGGCTCGGCTCTTGTCCTACTGTCTCCCAGGCTGTCGACCGTCAGGTACTCGATGGCGGGACGGTGCTCTTTGGTGAGACTTCAGAACTGACCGGCGGCGAACACTTAATTGCCCAGCGCTGTATCAACGACACGGTGCGCGCTAAATTCCAGGACTTCTACGATAAATATATCGACGAGATCGAACGGAGTGGGGCCAATTTGCTGGGATCGCAACCGACCCAGGGCAATATCCGCGGTGGACTCAGTACCATTGAAGAAAAGGCTCTGGGAAATATCGCAAAGACGGGGACCGTCCCGGTCGTTGACGCGCTCGATCTGGCGGTCGCGCCGACCCAACGCGGCCTGAACTTCATGGATTCATCCTCGGCGGCGGCGGAGTTTATCACCTTGATGGGCGCGGCGGGCGCGGTCATCCACCTCTTTCCGACAGGCCAGGGCAACATCATTGGCAATCCTATTGTGCCTGTCATCAAGATCACCGCCAATCCGTTGACGGCCAACACGATGCGCGAGCATATTGATGTAGACGTCTCGGGCCTGCTGTGGCGCGAATATAACTTGCGCGAAGCTGGCGATCGCTTGATGGCGACCATCGACCGGACCGCCAATGGCCGTTTGACCTGTGCGGAAGCATTGGGCCATCGCGAGTTCGTCCTGACCAAGCTTTATCGCAGCGCCTAAGCCAGAAGCAATGCACCGAGCGACGTCCTATGTGTGTCTATGATACCATAATGTACGCCGCTCGGTGCCTGGCGTCGAACGCGTGGGGCGTGCATGGCCTGACCTCCAGGTGTGTACGTGTTGCTTGTGACGTGCGTGCTTGTTGATCCATCTGAGGAAGACCGGGCACCCTGTCCCGGGATGCCGGAACGCGTGCCTCCTCAGCCCGTGCGGCCCAGCATGGGTCGCTGGGAACGAATACGAGGTATCACATAATGTCAGCCGCATCCATCATACCCAGTCTTTATATCGGCGGCACATGGACCACTGCTGGGGCTGGCGCAACCCGAGAGGTCCATAATCCCGCGAATGGCACTCTGCTGGCGACAATCAGCTATGGCGATGCGGTCGACGCGCGCCGAGCTGCTGACGCCGCCCAAGCGGCATTCACCACCTGGAAGCACACAACGGCGCGCGCGCGCGCCGATCTGCTGGTCCGCGTCGCGGATTTATTACGCGCCCGCGTCGAGGATATCGGCCGGACGCTGACATTGGAGACGGGCAAACGCTTACCTGAAGCGATCGGCGAGGTGCGATTTGCCGCCGAATACTTCCAGTGGTTCGCCGAGCAGGCGCGTCGCCCATCAGGCGAAGTGCTGCCCAACGAGTTACCCACACGCCGCCACATGACGCTCACTCAACCCGCCGGAGTTGCTGTCTGCCTTACCCCATGGAATTTTCCGATCTCAATCCAGGCGCGCAAGCTCGCCCCCGCTCTGGCAGCTGGCTGCACCGTGGTCGCCCGCGCATCGGAGAAAGCGCCGCTGGCCGTGATGGCGATGGTGCGGTGTTTTGCCGATGCTGGTTTCCCGGCGGGCGTCATCAATGTCATTCAGGGGCCAGCCAGCACGACCACCAATGCCCTGTTGGATCACCCCGCAGTCCGGGTCGTCAGTTTCACCGGATCGACCGGCGTCGGCCAACAAATTATGCGGCGCTGTGCCGAGCGTGTGGTGCGCCCACTGCTGGAACTGGGTGGCGATGCCCCGTTCATCGTCTTTGACGACGCTGACCTGGATCGCGCGGTCGAAGGCGCGATGTTGGCGAAATTCCGCAACAACGGGCAATCATGTATTGGCGCCAACCGTTTTTTCGCGCAGGCCAATATCTATGACGCCTTCGTCGAGCGGTTCGCGGCGCGTGTGAATGCGATGCGGGTCGGCGATCCCGTTGCGGATCCTGTGCCTGACCTCGGGCCGGTCATTGATGGGCAACGCAAGCAGGCCGTAGAGGCCATGGTGGCGGAGGCATTGGCGGCGGGAGCGCGGCGCGCTACGGAACCGCATAGTCTACCTGACGGCGGCGCGTATGTCGATCCCTGTCTCCTCGTGGATGTGCCCCCGACGGTAGGGATGAGCTGTCAGGAGATCTTCGGGCCGGTAGCGGCAATCTATCGTTTCGAGACTGAAGACGAAGTGATTGCCCGCGCCAACGCCACCGAGATGGGTCTCGCGGCCTATTTTTATACCAATCGATTGGACCGCGCCTGGCAGGTCGCTGAAGCATTGGAAGCGGGTATCGTTGGGCTGAACAACGCGTTGCCCTCGGTGGCCTACGCGCCCATGGGAGGAGTCAAGCAGAGCGGATTGGGGCGCGAAGGCGCGTCGATTGGCCTGGAAGAATTCCAGGAAATAAAGTATCTGAGTATCGAATATTGAGAGCAACCTCTCCCTGGGTCAAAGCTCGACTGCTAGAAGAGCGCATTGGCCCAGGGCCTCAGTCTTCGGCGGATTTTTCTACACGAAGGATATCTGACTCGACATCATCGAGATGTTCGAGCATGCGGCCGCGCGCCAGGGAAGTATCATGTGCGACGATCGCCGCGACGATGGCGTCGTGTTGCGCGATCGACCGCGCGACACGTCCAGGGATCTTCAAACTATGGCCGCGAGCGACGCCCAGTTCTGTCAGCAGGGTCGCCATCAGGAGCGTCAAAGTACGATTAGCAGCGCTCCCCGCGACTAAAGCATGGAAGCGCGCGTCGAGCTGGCCAACCACCGCATAGTCCAGATGGCTGAGGGTGCAGGCCTGACGCGCTTCGTCCAGGACGGCGCGCATCTCGGCGATCTGCGCGGGGGTAGCGCGTTCCGCTGCCCAGCCCGCTGCCGAACCTTCGAGGACGCGGCGTATCTCGAAGAGTTCGTGAAGGCGAGCGACGTGGTCGGCGACGCCTAACGACGCGGAGAGACGCTGGGCGGTGGCGGCTGTACTGCCACCGGTAATGAAGACACCGCGCCCATGACGAAGCTCGACCAGGCCGAGAGCAGCAAGGGTATGCAGCGCTTCGCGCAAGGCAGTGCGACTCACACCCAGTTGGGAGGCGAGGTCGCGCTCTGCGGGGAGGCGCTCGCCAGCGACCAGTTGTCCACTCTCCACGAGATCGCGGATATAGATCACGACACGCTGGTCGAGCGCGCTAGCCGAATCGCGAACTGGCTGGAAAACACTCATGCCATGCTCCTTGCAGGTAGCCCCACAGTGCGCAGATCATCCAGTGATAGGATATCATACCACTCCATCTGCCCATCCGCGTGGTCACACGCATGCGACACCTAGCTCAGATGGGTATCTACGACAGCATCGGCCGGGCGGATGGTCTCTTCCCAGGTGCTGGCGGTCGTGGTTGCCAGATCTTCGGGTAGCCAGGCGTGGGCCCAACTCTCGATCTCGGCGATCAGCGGCGACAGGGCGGTGCCTTTCGGGGTGAGTCCATACACGACGCGGACCGGAGAGCCGGTATACACCTCACGGACAACGATACCTTCTGTTTCCAGTTCGCGTAATCGCTCTACCAGAACTCGATCTGCGACAATATCGAGTTTCTCGGCGAGTTCGTTATAGCGCATAGGACCATCCAAAAGCACCTTGACTATCAAGCCAGTCCAACGCTTACTCAGCAATCCAACCGCATACTGAAAACGCGGGCAAAGGTTCTGGCTGCGTTTCATAGGGTCCCCCTTTCTGTGAGCGCAATGATGCTTGACTTCTGGGGATACGGGTTACATCTGGTCGCTTCAGAGAGAGGAGACCTGGTATCAAGACAACCCGCAAGCTCGCCGATGCCGGAAGGCCAGTGCCATGCGCCCGTTCACACTGTCGTGAACTCTGTGTCATGTGATAATCATAACACAAACTTGGTAACTTGACAAAAGTTAGTTCCTAAGGGGGGAGACGTGAAAACGAGCGGATATGAGCAGTTTCGTGGTCGCCCGAGTGACCATGCTCCTGCGCATCTGGCTCCGAGGCAGGCGGATCTCGCCTGTGGTATACTATGATGGCAAATGAACTGGATGAACTGGTGGAGGCCTCGTGGACACCTCGCTGATTGACAAATTGGAACTCATTGAACACCGCTATGACGAACTGAGCGATCTGATGGCGAGTCCAGAGACGTTGGGCGATGTCACCCTCCTGCAACGCTACGGACGGGAACAAGCGGACCTCACAGATATCATCGCGCTCTATCGAGAGTGGCGCGCGGTTGAGCGACAGCGCCAAGAAGTTGCGGTCCTTTTGAATGAAGAGGATGAAGAGATACGCGCTTTGGCACGCGATGAACTGGCGGTGTTAGAGCCTCGGTTGGTCGAACTTGAGCAGGATGTGCGATTCGCCTTATTGCCTAAAGATATCATGGATGATCGCGACGCCATTGTTACTGTGCAGGCTGGGGTTGGTGGTGATGAAGCGGGTCTCTTCGCCGCCGAGCTTGTGCGCATGTATCTGCGCTTCGCCGAGCGCCACCACTGGTCAGCGGAAATCATTGATTCCAATGAAAGTGGGATAGGTGGCTACAAAGAGGTGGTCATGCAGGTGCATGGTCGGGGGGCATTCGCGCGCATGAAATATGAAGGCGGTACGCACCGTGTGCAGCGGGTTCCGGCCACTGAAGCCAACGGCCGCATCCACACCTCCACCGCCAAAGTCATCGTCTTACCCGAGACCGAAGATATCGAAGTGCATATCGATGAAAAAGATCTGCGTATTGATGTCTATCGGTCCACAGGTAAAGGTGGCCAGGGGGTCAACACCACCGATTCCGCGGTGCGCATTACCCACCTGCCCACTGGCCTGGTTGTCACCTGTCAGGATGAGCGTTCCAAAATTAAGAATACCGCGCGCGCGATGGGCGTCTTGCGCGCCCGCCTGTGGGATCTGGAACAGCAGAAACGCGCTACGGCTGAAGAAGCCGCGCGGCGCTCCCAGGTGCAGACGGGCGATCGCAGTGAGAAGATTCGAACGTATAACTTCCCTCAGGATCGCTTGACCGATCACCGTATCGGGCTCACCCTCCATAATTTGCCGCGCATCATGGATGGCGATCTGGATACGATTATCGACGCGCTGATCATCGATGACCAAACGCGTCGCTTACAATCAGCTTAAGGATGAGGGGCCGGCCGCCGGGACCTCGCTTGCCAGAATCCGACCAGCCTTCAGTACGCGGCCGGTACGGCGAACGGCGCGTAAGACCGCCGCCACTTTCGACAACCCACCGATGAATGGAAGGCAGGCGGCAGCATTCAATCCGGTGCCCAACCAGTCGCGGAGTCGCGCATCCGCCAGCATATCGCGCAACGCGCAGACAGTGCCGAAGAACGGCATAAACCCTACCACCACTTGCGTTAAGCGTCCCGCGCCCCCCATCTCGGGAGCAAAATCTCCCCGAACCGCTCCCAGATAGATGTCATGGAGCAAAGGATGTTTATACGTATGAACTGCGACGGTCTTTTGAGCTTCAGGCATTGTCATATTGATCCTTTCGCCGCGAAACCGCGCGGCCTATCACCACGCCACAGAAGAATGCCCTATGTCAACGTTGCCCATTTATAATTTATCACAAAATCTTTGACTTTGCCCAATCTCCAATCAGGTCAATGAGCACCCGCGTCCCCCTATCAATCTTTCTGATCCTGCCCATTTGGTGTGGTGACAGGAATGATGGCGAAACCCAAATCGCGCGCGACATCCAGGAAGGTCTTTGGCTGGAGTGGTGGCAGCCCATAGCGTTCGCTGAGCATGCGCAACGCACGCTGCCGATCCTCGCCGAATTGTGATCCCAGATTATCACCCGCTAGCCGTAGATTATAATCGACGCCGATGTCCCCAGGAATGTATTGGAACGATCCCAATTGCCGCAAACGCAATAAGAAATCCCAATCTTCGCACATCGGGATGACCTCATCGAAGCCGCCCGCGACCAGTCCATCCGCGCGGCGGAAGACCATCGCGCTTGGTGGTATATAATCGTCCTGGTCGAATATGTCAGCACGATATGGCATGCCCAGACGGCAGGTCGCGACGATGTGGGGAAGTTCTGGACTGGAAAGGCGATCTTCAATCTCGATCAAGACTTCATCATAGGTTAAGACAGTCTCCGAACTACGGAGTAAAGGCTCAACGAGCTGCTGCAGATGATCGCGACGAAAGCGATCATCATCATCGAGCAGCGCGATCACCTCCCCACTGGCGGTCGCCAGGCCAGTATTGCGCGCCGCCGCCAGGCCGCGGTTCTCTGGATGCGCCACGTAGCGTGCTGGACGTTGGTACGTTTGTTGATAGCGCAAGATAAGGTGTTCTACATCAGGACCACCATCATTGATGACGATCACTTCCACCGACGCGTATGTTTGCTGACCGACGCTTTCCAGCGCTTGCCACAATCGAATCGGACGATCGACAGTAGGCAGAATCACGGATACGAGCGGCATGGGCAGACTCATGAACAGTTCCTTACGCGTGAAATTGAGGCGGTCCCTCGGTTCGTGACCCACCCCGTGTGATGGTAATATATCTGATAGCTCGGAGTGTGCGCTAGTGGGAAGTGGCGAACTGGCTCCAGCATGCTTTGCCTTGGCAAGCGCCGTGTTGCCCGGCATTGCGTGGTCGGTAGCTGTCCAGTCTCGCGCTGGGCAGATGACCGGTTGTACCTGTCTCAATCAATATTTCCACGGGGAAACCTGCCGAGATCCAGAGGTCACCTGGTTAATGCTTGCAGCGCCACCTGCGCGTTCACCGCATCCACTAGTCATGCAGGCTACTATTGCGATATCATAGCGATGAGATGTTACCATAGCAGGAAAGGGTCGAGTGGATGATATGCGCGCGCGAATCATTTTTCATGGCACAGGGCCGGCGTTCTTCCACAATCCAGGCTGTCCATGTGTTCGGTGCCAGCCTCCCTCGCTTCCCGATCCGCCAACGGTCACCGCGTTGGCAGAGTTACTGAGCTGGTCGCGCCAGGCGCATACCGCGGCATCGCTGATCCTGGAAGAGGATGGAGCGATTGTCGATCATACGCTGATCGATTGCGGCATGGGTGTTGTGCAGAATCTCGCCACTCTCCCTACACCCGCACGCGGATCCATCCCGCAGCGCGTCCTATTGACGCACGGCCACCTGGATCATATCGCTGGCCTGGATAGCTTGCTGGTCAGCTTGCGATTGGGCTTCAAAGCGGGGGATATTCAGGCAACACAACCCTGGCCCTTGCCGATTTACGCAACGAGTCGGACGTGGTGCGAACGGGTCGGCGCCAATCCCAAGAATCCGACTGAGCATGGGATATTTCACTATTTGGAAAAGGTGTTACGCCATATCGATATCACCGCTGCGGCATTTGATCGCGCGCCAATCACCTTGCATCCGGCACTCACCGTCCAGCCAATCCCCGTCGAGCACTACCTGGATAGCGTCCACTACCTTTTCACGTTTTGGCCAAGCGGCGCCATCGGTACGGGCCAGCCGCGACGCATCGCTCTCTGCTGGGATCTGGCGGCATACCCGGCTGGACGGTCGAGCGATGTTTGGCAGGGGATCGCCCTGGATCCGCGACATGGTTGGCTGGCGGATCAACTGGCAGGCGTGGACTTCCTGGCCATCGAGTCGACCACGTGGCGTAGCACCAATCCAGGCCATATTGGTTTCACTGGCCCATCCCTGCGCTATAAGCAGGATCACGATGCGTATGGGGTTGTTGACCTCCTGCATGCCTGGCAACCGCGCCTGGTGCGCATTGTCCATTATGATGGCTGGGATGATCGATTAAATGCTCAGGGTGAGTGGTCACATGGCGAAGACGTGCGAATGAATCGCGATCCAGCGTATGGCCCCGTCACCGATGAAGATTTGCGCCGCGCGCTCCGCGCGGCGGTCCCCCATGGACAAGAGATTGATGTTGCTACGCCTGGTGAGCTTGTCACCATAGAATAAGTGCGGTACGAGCGCAAGAGCGGATGAAAGAAATGCGGATTCAATTCAGCTATCCTGATGGTCGTCGACGTGCGTCTACCGTTGGGTTGGCCTCAATCGAACAGAGCGAGATTGCGCTCGACTTGCCCGCATCGATCGCGGAAGAGGCCGCCACGCATCTGCTGCAGTTTATCGCGGACTACCTGCTGGCATCGGGTCGCACAATCAGTGCAGGCGAGACGATGCGCTATGGCTGGTCAACCTTGCGGTTTGATCAGTCGCCATCCGATCCGACGCTTGTGATCAGTGAGCTCGCGGATCCATTCTCGACGAATATCGATCACTACGTTCCTGGTGCGGCACGGGCTATCACGATCATCGCGGATCAGGATGCAGTTGTCCAACGCAATGCCGTCGTTATGGCTGGCCATCATCCCCATCGATCCGAGACAGCGGTGGTCTGTGCGCGGGTTGTGCCAGGCGTCCCGGTGCGGGTACTCGTCTTCGATCGTTTTGTTACGCAAGAGTTGGATGACAGCGGTTGGTTCATCGGTTGTGGCGATGCCACCCATAACCATAATGATGCCAGCGAACTGTTCCGGGTACATCTCGTCCGTATTGCCGAACTTGACCCCCGCATCGTGTATTACCTTGCGCTTCCGGAAGGGACGCGCGTCGTTTTTGAGCGACGGCGAGTCATCGTCTTTGCCCCTGGAGCGCAAGCCGGGCGCGTCGATGAGGGCACGGTCTGAGAAGCATTTCAAGCTGAGACGTGTTCTCTGCTAGCTGTTGGTACAGCGATACGGAAGACACTGCCCAAACCGGAGCCATTTTCGGCCCAGAGGGCACCCCCTTGCAATTCAATGACGCGCCGACAATACGCTAAGCCAATGCCCAGACCGCCAATGTCGCGTGTCAACCGCATGTCCACGCGATGAAATGGCTGAAAAATCGCCTCAAGCTGGTCGCTTGGGATTCCTAAGCCTTCATCCGCGATAACCACTTCGATGTAGCCTGGAACACGCGCATTTCCCGGCAAGCGCGCGAGAACTTTGTCGGCGCTGAGATCCAGCGGACGCACGGTCATGGTGATCGTTCCACCGTCAGGCGAATATTTCATCGCGTTTTCCAACAAGTGATCGCAGACCTCACGAAGCTGTTCGGCATTGAGGAAAACCGGGCGCAGTGGCGTCGCTGGGAGATGCGCCACGAAAAGGTGCTCAGGCGCCCCTCGTTTGGCCGCATTCATTCGCGCGCTATCCAGTGCTTCGTGCGCCATTTCCGCAATGTCAACTAATTCACGGTCCATGATATCGGTGGCACGTGCCAGATGTGATACCCGGAGCAAGCGATTGATCAACATCTCTTGTCGATCACAGGCCTCATCGATTTCCTGCAAAAATTCCAATCTTTCGGTCCGTGAAAGTTTGCGATCCTGTCGGAGGAGCGTCGTCGTAAAACCCTTGATGGCCGCGAGCGGCGTGCGTAGTTCATGACTGATGGTAGCTAACACTTCATTCTCGAAGATGCTGGGCGGTGAGGATGATGAGGGTAGGTTGTGTTCACGTACCCGCTCGGCCAGCAGACAGGCAATGATGACCGAACCGATCGAATCTCGCAGTTGATCCAATTTGGCCATCGCTGCCATAGCGGTCTCATCGAAGGTATGCGTGGTGGGCCAACCCAGAAGGATAAAAGCCATTAATGGTCCTTCTGGGAGTTGTAAATGGATGGGCAGGGCTAGCCAGGGAGATTCTAGCTGGGGGGTCCGTATGCCCTGGCGCAAGAGGTGTCGCGCGATAATCTCTGCCTGGGTCGTGGCAATATCACCAACCATTGCCATCAATCGCAGCGATTGCTTGCCATCAAGGCTCTGACAGAAGAGCATGCCATAGGATCCCTGGCCGATCGTCCGCACGAGATCGAGCACTTCGGTACAGGGAATATGTACCTGGGAACTTCCCACCTGCATAGCTAAATGACCGAGTGCCGTCATAGCGGCAAAAACTTGTGGGTCAGGTTGAATGTTGGGTGTTTCCACTAATTCTTTCATGATGAGCGCGCTCACTCTCTACTCGTCTTCGCCCACATCTTATCGAATTATACGCGTAGAATGCCGCACAGTCCCGCGTCTTTCTCTCACGATTGTGTCACAATACGTCAGGAGAACTTGGATTGCTCTCCGCTGAGCAATGTGGTTATGACATACTGAGAATTGAGAGTCTTCAGAGGGAGAAGAGATCATGGCCGCAAAAAAAATCACCATCCTTGCCGCTGACGATGATCCGCAGATCTTGCGCTTGGTCACGCGGAATCTCCAGTTGGAAGGGTATCAAACGCTGACGGCTACTAATGGGCAAGAGGCACTGGATGAAATCTCGGCGAAAACGCCAGATCTGGCTTTGTTGGATGTGATGATGCCCAAGATGGATGGCTTCACGGTCACACAACGCGTGCGCGAGTTCTCGGCACTGCCGATCATCATAATCACCGCCCGCGGGCAGGATCAGGACAAGGTGCATGGTTTGGATCTTGGCGCTGACGACTACCTGACCAAGCCGTTCAGTGTCGATGAACTGCTCGCACGCGTCCGCGCCGTTTTGCGGCGCGCCGAGCATGCCGACGCAGTAGCGAAAGCGCTGGAGCCAGTCACGATCGGCCACGTCATGGTCGATTTCGCGCAACACCTCGTGACGATGGACGGCAATGAGATTGAACTGACGCCAACTGAGTACCAGCTTTTCGCCTATTTGATTCAAAACGCCGGGCGGGTGTTGACGCAGAACATGTTGTTGGAACATGTCTGGGGCGCGGAGTATAGCGGAGAACACCACATGCTCCAGGTCAACGTCAATCGTTTGCGCCGCAAGATCGAACCCGATCCGGCCCATCCGCGCTATATCCTCACCAAGGCTGGTGTCGGATATCTCTTTGCTCGCGAGCCGGAAGCGGAATAGGTACACTGACTCAGGGTGACGATAGCTGGGCTGCAGTTCGCACCATCGCATCCCTGTGACGATCCCTTGCGCCCCTCGTTGCCGCTTATGCGATGCGCATGACATTGTGTCCTACTTAAAAAAACGCACCACCCTCAAGAACTGAGGTGGTGCGTTGCCGTGCTGAGCAGCCCCTATTTCTCGACCGTATAGCCTGCATCATCCAGGATCGTCTCGATAGTAGCTAACGAGATCTGGGCCGG
>DAIDHM010000072.1 GCA_027459705.1 Ktedonobacteria bacterium
GAATCCGCAGCCAGTGGGGCGCTGGAACAACTGCGCAAACATCTCACTGCACAGGAACAGGAACACGAGCAGCACCGGGTGGCACGCGAAACGCTTTTGCGTCTGCTCGGTGACCTCCGACGACAGCGTGGTGAGATCACCGCGCGCCTCCAAGGGCTGGAACGCGACCTGGCGGTCGCGCGCGAACGTCTGGCGAGCTTAGAGCGCGCCGAACATGATCTGGCTGGCGAACAAGATCAGATGCGGACAGCAGTCCAGGCTGCCGCCGACCAGATTGCCCGTTTGACAGATGAGCTTGCCGCCGCCGAAGCTGCGCAATCCACCGGGCAAGCAACGATCGCTGCGCTGGAATCGACAATTCATCGCGCGCGCCAGCGCCAGGAACGCGAAGATGCGCAGTTGCGCACTGCCCAGCGCGACCAGATGCAAGCGCAGGCGCGCCTGGCCGCCGCGCAGAGCGAGGTGACGCGCCTCAAGCGGCAACGTGAAGATCGTCAGACAAAGCTCACCACCCACCAGACCAACGCGCTCCAGGCTACAGACCGCGCGCGCGTCGCGCAAGATCGGCTCGAGTCGCTACGCACCGCGCACGAAGGCCTGCGCGCTGAATTAGGCGATCAATTGGTCGCGCGCACTTCGACCCAGGAAGCCATCGCCACCACGCAGACCGAATTGGATGAAGCGCGCTCCACCCTGGGGGATGCGCAACGCGACAGGCGTTCTTTGACAGATCGGCTGGGGTTGCTCCGCGAATGGGCGGCGTCCCAGCAAGAGGGCGCGGCCCTGCTGACGGCATGCGCGGAGTTGCCCGTCGCGGAACGGCCAGAACTGCTAGGGGAGATGGCCGAACTGGCTCGCATTTCGCCAGAGCGCGAGCTCGCGCTGGAGGCCGCGCTGGGCTCCTTCCTGCACGCCATTGTGGCCGCCAGCGAGGATGATGCCTGGCGCGCCGCGCAGGTGGCGCATGACCGTGGGCTGGGGCGCGTCCGCATTATCTGGCCAACGTCCGATGTGGCGAACGAAACAGCGACGCTGGCAGCACAACTGGATACCACAACCAGCCCAGCTGTATCAGCGACTGTGAACAGTTTGTTGCAGGGCATGCGCATCGTCGATGCCGACACTCCGGACGCACTGCGCTGGCACCTGCACACCACACCGGTCGTGACAATTCGCGGGGATGTGGCTCACCCCGCTGGCTGGCTCGTCACTGGTCAGGTAGTGGACGAGGGCAGCGAGAGCGCGCTGGCCCGCGCCCGCGAACTCCGCGCGATCCCCGAGCGCGTGGCCGCGCTCGAAGAACAGATTCGCCTCTTCGAAGGTTTGGTGACAAATACCCGCGCCGTCCTCGAAGAACAGCGCGCGACCGCACAGGCGGTCGAGAAAGCCATCAAAAGCCTGGAGGCGCGGCTGGCGGATCAGGCGAAAGCGCTGGGGCAGGCGCAGCGCGATGCAGAGAAAATGACGGGCGAGGCTCAGATTCAGCAAGCCGTCGAAGGCCAACTGTCGGCAGAACTGGTCGCGTTGGATGACGAGATCGCCGCCGCGGATGAGCGCTATGGCGAGGCCCAAGCCGCACAGCGCGACCTGGCAGACGCGCTGGACGGCATCCAGGAGGAAGCTGCGGTGGCGCAAAGCGAACTGCGCGCGCGACAAGAAGAATTGACGCAACACCGCACCACACTCGCCGTGAAACAGAATGAAGCAAAATCGCTAGCCGAACGCCTGGCCATCGCCCGTGATCAGCAACGGGACCTGGCCGTTCAGGAAGATCGCCGCGCCGGTCGGCTGGGCGAGTTGCGACAGCAACGCGAAGATGTCGGCAGGGCGATTGCGCGCTATGAACAGGAATTAGCGGAGGCGCGGGTTATCGCCCAGACTCTGACGCGCGAACTGCAATCCCATGAAGCGGATTCCTCATCCCATGATCATCGCGCCAGTGAGTTGGAGGCCGCGCTCGCCGCTGGCCGTGTTGAGTTGACACAGCGCGAGGCGGATTACCGGCGCGCGTTGCTCGAAGCGCAACGGACACGCGACGCGGTCGAGACACTGCGCGGTCAGATGGCGGAGGAGATGGATGAGGCGGACTTCAAGGCCATCGTTGAACGCGACCAGGTTGAAGGCGACCCCATCCCCGCTGATGAGGTGACGAAGACCCGCCGCCAGATCGACAGCCTTCGTGGCCGTCTCAAATCCCTCGGCGGCTTTGATCCGGAAGCGCCGCGCGCGTATGAAGAACTAAAGGCACGCTATGAGTTCTTGACGTCCCAGGTCCGCGATATGGAAGAGGCGTCGGCCCGACTGCGCGCCGTGATCCTGGAACTTGATCAGACCATGCGACGACGATTCGAGGAGACGTTTCATGCCGTGAATGAGCGCTTTCAGCGCCATTTCGTCACGCTCTTCCAGGGTGGCGCGGCGCGTTTGGAATTGACTCCGGCACGCGGCAGCGGGTCACCTGGTCGCGCAGCGAAGAACGAGGATCCTGAGGCAGCCTCTGACCATTCGTCGGAGGAGGGCGAAGAAGGGCCAGCCGAGATCGGGGTGACGAAACGAGGTATGACTGGTGGCATTGAGGTTATCGTGCAGATACCCGGCAAAAAAGTACAGGATCTGACACTGCTCTCAGGCGGTGAGCGCGCGATGGTCTCAGCCGCGCTGCTTTTCGCACTCCTCGAGACCAATCCTCCCCCATTTTGCCTGCTCGACGAGGTGGATGCCGCGCTCGATGAAGCCAATGTCGTACGATTTTGCGAGATTTTAAAGATTCTGGCAACCCAAACCCAATTTATTGTCATCACCCATAACCGCGTCACCATGACCAACACCGGCACGCTGTACGGCGTCTCGATGGCGGAAAGTGTCTCGCGTATCCTCTCGATGCGCATGGCGGAAGAACGGAGCGCCTGAATTCGGCGCGCAACGAAGTTTGAGGAAGAGCATGAGCGATCCACAACTGATTCCCGACCTGCGCCCACCATGCACCATGGAGACCTTCGAGCAAGTCGACATCCGTGTCGGTGTGATCCTATCGGCAGAACCACTGGCGAAAGCCCGCAAGCCCGCCTACGCCCTGCGCATTGATTTTGGGCCACTGGGCATCAAGCAATCCAGCGCACAGATTACCGTACACTACACACCAGCGACGCTGGTGGGGCGGCGCGTGCTGGCGGTCGTCAATTTTCCACCACGCCGTATCGCCGGTTTTGTCTCCGAAGTGCTTACCCTTGGTGTTCCGGATGTCCATGGTGCTGTGGTGCTCGTCACACCCACCATGGAGGTGCCGCTGGGCGCACAACTCTTCTGAGAAGTCAGAACCATGTACACAGACCGCTCCATGTTCCCAATTTTACCCATGAGTCCTAGCCCGATCATAATGAGATTTGGCCATGATTTGCTCGTGGCTCCTTGCTCTTGTACGATAGCGATCCAGGGCCCCTGACGGGGGAGCAGTAGTGCGCTTGGCGCGAAGGGATGCCGCGGATGGTGACAGACCGGGCGAACGTATTGGGACCAGTATCCATCTTGGTCAGTACGGAGTTGCAGCGCAAATTGAAGGCTGCCCTATCGCCGCTGGCACCTGATCTGGCTGGGATGTTAGCGGTACTGAACACGCAGCGTGGTGTCCCCGTTCTGGTGGAAGAGGTCGTCCAGCATCACCCACATTTCCTCTTTGGCGCTGGCCCACTCTGTCTGGTAGCGCAACCCGCTGGGGAAGCGGCATCTTTCACCACAACTGAGTTGCGTCCTCTGAAATTGCCCGAACAGCACCGCTTCGCCCGCGAGGCCCTCTGGGTCCATGCTGCGGACTGGCAGATCGCGGATCCACGCGAAGCACTCCCGCTCCGCGAGGCCCAGAAGGCCGTCACCACGCTCCTCGAGATGTGGCGGCAGGCGTCGGCACCGGATCGGAACCGATCTACCCAGCACCCTGGCCACCAGGCGACGGCAATCCCCCCTATCGCGACACATGAGCGGTATCTGGAACGCCTCGATGGGTTAATCTCACTCTCGCGTCGTCTGGAACAAGATCGACTTCTGGAGACAGTAGGTGGCGCATCATTCGCATATCTGACGGCGGAGCCCGAACCCGAGCTACATCGCTGGCTCTTGATCTGCGCGCCAGAGGCCCCACGTCCGAGGATCCGCGATCGAGTGCGCTTGCGTGATGCCCCAACCTTGCGTGGGGTGATCGTTGGTCAAACACGCCAGGGGGTAATCGTTGAATTTTCCGCAGGTCAGGCCCTGACCGTCGCAGACATCCCCACACCAGGTTGGCTGGAATTATTACCCTCCGTCGCCCAGTTCAACATACAACGCGAGGCAGTGGCGACCCTCCGCGCTGGCGGGTCCAGTAATCCACATCTGCTGGACATTTTTGTCGATCATCGCTATCAGCCACTGCGGAAAGCACATAAAGGCGCAGATTCACCGGTCGATCTCGATCCAGACCAACTTGCCGCCTGGAAGGCGGCTCAGACGATTCCCGATGCATTGCTCGTTCTGGGTCCACCAGGCACCGGCAAAACGCATACGATCGCCCATATCACCAGCACGATGGCGGCGCGCGGGCAACGCATCTTGATAACCGCGCGCACGCATCGCGCGGTCGATAACGCCCTTGAACGACTGAGCGCAATACCTGGGCTGAGGATTATCCGCGCGGGCCAGAGCGACCGCGTGGCTCCAGGTTTGCGCCATCTCTTATTAGACGCCCAGACTCACGCGACCCGCGCGACAATTCTGGAGCGCGTGGACGAATCATTACGTCGCATGTCGCAGGCATTGGCTCATCTGGAGGCCGCCAAGCCGGTCGCGACAGCAGATGACTCAGACGCCGAGGTCGCCACCATCGCCGCGCGCATTCGTTCAACCGAGGTCGCGCTCCTGGCGGCACAAACAGAGATAGATCGTCGCTATGGCATTCCCCAGCGTTTGTGGGAGACAGAGCTGGCGGACGAAATCGATCACCTTCGGACTACCGATGCCGCGCTCGCGGATCTCGCGGCTCTCCAGGCCGATCTCCATGCGCGCCGCGCACGACCCTTCATCGGGCTCTGGTGGGCCATTGCCGAGGCACGAGTGGCACGACGCCTGCGGCGCGATCAGCAACGACGATCGCGGCACTCGCAGGCGTTGCTCGACCGCGCTCAGGAATATTTTGCCGTGCGCGCGCAACATGCGGCGGCATTACAACATCCCGATCTGGCTGAGTTCGCTCAGTCACTGGCAGATGATCGTGCGCTGTTAGCGCAACGTACGGGCGATCAACGATCCTGGTTGGGTGACATGGATGCTGTGCTGGCTCCGATTAGCAGCGACCGACCGGAATGGGATCCTGCGCGCGGTGGCGATATCCGAACCTATCAGGTCTGGGCGCATGATCTCATCCCCGTGTTGCGTCAGCGTCTGGCCATCATGCGGACATGGCGGAGCGCGGTGGCGGAGGATGCCGATACCCTGGTGCCGTTGCTGATCGAGAACGCTGATGTCGTCGGCGCGACCTGTATTGGCATCGCCACGACTCGCGATCTCCCAGATGAAGAATTCGATCTGGTGATTGCCGATGAAGCCGGCCAGATTGGGCTGGTGGATCTGTTGGTACCGCTCGTGCGGGCACGCCGCGCGATCCTGGTCGGCGACCATCAACAATTGCCGCCCTTCGTCGCAGATGAGATCCAACAATGGCTCACCGAGCACACTGGTGTGATTGCGGATGATCTCTTACGGGCCGTTGGCGATCTGCTCACCAAGAGCGCCTTTGAATTGCTGTTTCCGCGCGCTGAACCCAACCACCGCGTCTTGCTGACCCAGCAGAAACGCATGCCGCGGGTCATCGCCGATTTTCTCGCGACGCAATTCTATGGCAATCAGTTGCGATCGCCAATCGAAACAGATCCACCAGCGACCTCTCCAGTATTAGCAGCGCCGCTGACGCTGGTCGATACCAGCGATCGTCCGCGGCCTGCCCGCGCCGAGAGTGTTGTGGGTGGTCAGGATGCCAGCGATGCGCATGGGTATCGCAATGAGATCGAAGCTGCGTTGGTGGCCGATCTCGTCGACGCTTATGCCGGTCGCAAACTGGATTGGGTAGTCATCACTCCCTATCAGGCACAGGCCGAGCGGGTGCGCGAACTCCTGCGGCAACGACTGCCAAACCTTTCCCTGGCGGAACTCCTCGAACGCGTGGCGACCGTCGATTCCTTCCAGGGTGGCGAACGTGATTACGTCTTCTTCAGTTTCACGCGCTCCAATGCCAACGGCAATGTCGGGTTCCTGCGTGAACTGCGGCGGTTGAATGTGACGATGTCGCGCTCCCGGCGGCAATTGATCTTAGTCGGTGATTTCCCTGGTCTCTGTGCGGCCAATGACGCAGGTTTTCAGCGTTTGGCGCGCGCGTTAGTCGACTATGTGCAACAACATGGCGAACGAGTGCGTTCGACCGAAGTTCCGGCACGGATCGCCGCATTGAGGGAGATGGCGCGGTGACCTTCGGACCAAACGAGAACGATTACCTCCTCCCCTACAGCCCTCTGACGGCGCTGGATCGGCTCGATGAAGCGGGCAATGGACAACCGCTCTATCTGTGGCGGCTACTCTATCCAGTCTGGATCGTCGAGATTCCTGGCACGCGCATCGTCCGGCGCGATCTTGCGCCGTTCGAAGCAACCATCCTCCACGCGGTCCGCGAAGGCGGCGCGCAAACGACAGCGGATCTGGCCGCCATGCTCGGTATCGATGCTGATCTGCTCGATCGCGTACTCCTGGTGCAACAGCGCATTGGGCATCTCGGCCGTGATAGCGCGGGACGACTGACAATGGGACGATTGGGCGCAAACTCGTTGCGCGACGGTGTCAGTTATCGTCGCGAGGAAGGCGCCAATGGCACGATGATCTTTGACGCCTTTACACAAACCCCACTGCCCGATATGTATGGCCCCGAGATGCTGATAACCACGGACCAGCTGGATCAGCCAGCGGCGGCACGCTTCTTGATACCCCTCTGCGCGCGTCACTGGGATAATGCCGCATTGCGACCGGTCATCACGTCCCGAACGCTCCCCGAAGTCACCCCCCGCGCCGCATACCTCCCACTCTATCTGGTCGAGACAACCGGTCCAAAAAATAGCGTGGCGTGCACCGCCACCCCTGACCGTATCGATACCACGCTGTCCACGATCATCGCCACTGCGAAGAAACAGGACGCATTTCTTGCCGCGGCGCTGACCTACGATATTGCCGTTGCACGCGCCACCGCCAGTGCCTGGCTGACGCAGCGCGGTTTGTTGACCGCGTCTGTCACCCGCACAGCAGGCGGGGAATGGCGCGCCGAGTTGCCGCCCGATCTGCTCAAGCGTGGGCAGGGTGGCATGTCATTAGCGCGTTTGGGAACATATGAATTGATCCAAGACCCGGCTGGCGGCGTAGTCTGCCTGCGCATCTGGTGCGCGGATCGCACCATGCGACATGCGGCGGCGGAAGCTCAGGTCAAAGCCCAACAGGCTCGCCGACCTCAGACAGGCGCCGCCGGAGCCGGTGCGCACTCATCATCACCACTCGCCGAAACCACTTTCTCGACAATGCTGGCGCGACGTCTCATCAGTCTCGAAGCTACGAACGATTCTCTGCCACATCCGCAGGGTCCGGTGCCTCCAGATAGCCTGGTGCCGCCGCCGAATAGTCCGGTTCCACAACCATCACCGTCAGCGCCTGCCATGCCTTCACGGCGGCGCAAGCCGGAGCGCAATTGACTTTGGGGTACCACATCCCCGTCCTGAACAGCAGTCCTTCGCGAGAATCTCGTCTCACCGCGCTGGCCTTAACTGCCGATACTGGGAGTGTAATTGAAATCACTGAACGTGACCGTTCCGGCGCCAGCCGAACCAGCAAACATGACGAGGTCCAGATAACTGGTTGTTGAGTAGGTCGCATCGTTTGCTTGCCCAACATCGCGTCCATTGATGCGCATCGTCAGGGTCTGTTCGCGCATGATCGCCGCTACCTGGTAGCTGGACGCGAGGGGTACTATGCCACTCTGGAGCGTCGTAGCCACTCCATTCTCCGCAGCAAAGCGCGCGATATACCACTCTCCCGTCTGCCCACACAGAAAAAACCCGTAGCGCCCCCCATCGTCCTGGACTCGCGTGAAGAACCCCGCACAGCCTCCGTTAAGTTGCGACACATCGATCGTCGCAGCCACCAGGTAATTTGTTGGAAAATCGCCCACTTCACCGTAGAATCGCACCGTGCTCATAGCACTGGCTTGGGGAGACTGCGATATGCGCAACCCTGTTGGGGAGCAACTGAACTGAGTCAATGCGCCTACCCTGGCTGGCGCTGGCCAGAAAGCGCCACCTTGATCGCAGCCAGGCCCGGGAACAGGCGCGCTATAGGTGGGTGTGCCGACACCACCACTGGCAGTTGGGGTTGACGCGCTATTCCCCAGGGCGGTTCCAGCTGCTGAAGAGCCTGGTGTTACAGTGACTTCCGTCGCAACGCCCAGCGGCTGGTAGGTAAAATGATCAAAGAGCGCGGTCGTCGGTTGACCTACATCGCGCGCTACGAGAGCAATGCTGCTGGTCGTCAAATAAGTAGGGTCAGCCGTGCTACCCAGCAGTGTCCCATTCAAGGAGAGCGTGATAATTGGCCCATTCACCTCAACGGTAAGCTGTGGGTTTGTGGGCATTTGGGCCACCATCCCAATCGCCAGTCGCTGAGTCTTGCCCGCACTCGTGAAGCGTGTGATCATCCACATGCCATTGCGCGCAATCTCAAGGATTTGGCCGCCTCGCGGTGTCTGGCGATGCACTTCGATGCCAACGCTGGCAGTAGGCGAGCCAGCAGTGATCCGCGCGTCAACCGTCACACGGTAACGCGCGTCAAACCGCCCACCTCCCGGTGTCGCATAAAAGACTTCTGCATAGCGACCATCTGTTGCGCCAGCATCTAATTGCATCCCTTCAGTTGTACAGGACACGGTTGCCTGTGCGTCTGTCGCGAGAAACCAGTTGCCGCCATGATCCACGCAATGGGGGCCTGGCACCCCAATTGAGTACGCGGTATCCTTGTAGCTTGTCGACGGCTTTAACGTCACCGCGATCGCCGCAACCGCGACGATCACAATGATGATCGTCGCGCCCAGTAACAGCACCGCCGTCGGCGATAATGTTTTCCGTCCCATGTTCCCCACAATCCAACGCTGCGGCATCCGCTCGTCATGCTAACAGATTTCAACTCGGTCCATGCTTGCACAAGGTCCAAACAACCCCATAGCCATCAGACACGTCAATTCCATGCGAAATTGTTGAAGCGTTCAGCCAGAAGCGACTCACCTGTTAGCGGGGATGAGGAAATCTAACCAGGCACCGTCAAGCGTTATACACGATGCGAGCAAGGAGCGGAGTTTTGACACTCCGCTCCTTTCGATTCCTTCAATACTCCAAAAACAACATTTACGGTGTAGCAGTTGGCTTAGGGACTGTTGGTGTAGCCGTCACCCCTGTCCCCACCGACGTCGCTGTCGGAACTATAGTGGGGGTGGCAGTAGGTTGCAGTGTGGATATCGTTGGGGTGGCCGTCGCCTGCGGGGTCGCAGTGGGCACAGAGACCGGGCCGATGCTTACATAGACCGTGACAATCGTATTTGGGGAGACCTGGTCACCAATCTGAGGCGAGGTCTTCACGACCAGGCCAACCGGTACCGCCTGGTCATTGATCGGGCTGGTAACACAGACTAAGTTCCCCGGATTGCCCGCGCTATCCTGCGCGGCTTTGATCGCGGCGCACGCTTGATCGGCAGTGAGATTAGCCACTGCTGGGATTGTCACCGTATTAGGGCCGATCCCAACATAGACATTGACACTTCCCCCGGGGGCCAGCGCCGTCCCAGCCGCAGGATCCTGTCGTAGAATGAGTCCAATCTGCGCCTTGGTACTGGTCGTATCATGCTGGACCAGATGGATATTATCCGTCTGCGCGAGCTGAACGGCATCTGGCTGATACATCTTGTTGGTAAAATCAGGTACAGTGATCGTCTGTGGAGTCGATGTACTCGAGGTTGAGGAGCCAAAGGGATTGATAAATTTATAGGTCACGAAGCACCCAACCGCCAACAAGAGCAAGACTGAGGCGACAATAATTGCGGTAGTAATCCCTGCGACCGGCGCGGGTGTATCCTCTTCACCAAGCGCGGGAACGGGCATGACACCCGCTGCCACATCCGGTCTGGTCGGACCTGGCATAATAAAATCTTCACTCAACGCGCGCGGGTCTTCCCAACTACTGGGGGTATCCGCACGTGGGCGTGCACCACTCGGTCCACGTCCACTTGTAGATTGCAGCGCGCCAGAGGGCGTGCCGCGGAACGCTCCCCCATTGGGAGGCATCTCGCCTGGTGGCATATCCAGCGGAGTGGCCATACGTCCAGAGTTCGTACGCGGCCTATCAAACGACTCTAATGCATAGGCCAGCGCATCGCCATCGCGATATCGATCGCGCGGATCTTTTTCCAGACAGCGCATGATCACGCGTTCCAGCCCTGGAGGAATCGCCGGATTATAGCGGCTGGGGCGGATCGGCACCTCTTGAATATGTCGGACGGCGATTGAGACGGGGGTATCACCATCGAATGGTGGATGTCCAACGAGCATCTCGTAGAGCACAATACCCAGGGCATACACATCGGCGGCGGGAGTGACCACTTCGCCCTGAGCCTGCTCTGGCGCGTAATATTGCACGGTACCCAGAGTCATGCCTGTGGTGGTCAGGCGTTCTGAATTGACATCACGGTAGAACGTCGCGATGCCAAAGTCCGTCAGCTTCACCAGCCCTTCATCGTTGACCAGGATATTTTGCGGTTTGACATCACGATGGACGATGCCGCGCCGATGGGCGGCGCCCAGCGCCAGGGCGACGTCATGGCCAATGACGACCGCGCGTCGAATATCCAGAATACCATTGGCGCGCAGATATTTGCGGAGATCAACGCCTTCGATTAACTCCATAACGATGAAATATTCTTCACCACTCTGGCCATAGTCGAAGACTTGCACTATATTTGGATGTGCCAACGCCGAGACAGCGCGAGCTTCGCGCTGAAAGCGCAAAACAAACTTGGGATCGTTGGAATACATCTCACGGAGAATCTTCACCGCAACGGGGCGACCCATACGACGATCCTGCGCGCGAAAGATGGTTGCCATACCGCCACGACCGATTGGTTCGATGAGCTCGTAGCGGTCTCCCAAGACTTTTATATCATCCATAGATCCTCATCTGTTCAGTCTCCCGCTCCATCGCCACCCGGCGCGGTTGGTCTCCTCTGATACCGACAACCTCATTTGGTCATGTATGTAATACAGCGGATAACCCGACTACGGGCAATTGCTACCTCGTCCGGCACCGCCCATTCACTGTTAGCCAAGTCATGGTAAGTGATTCCCGCGCGGGAATCATACTGCTTTTTGCATGACTTTGCAAGTGGTAAGTACTAGCTGGCTCTGTACATCAGCGTGTGCACCACCAACCGCAGCGCGAAACGTAGGTGATCAATCGACGGTTTCGATCAATCCATTATTGCATACGTATGCGAGAACGTTTAGTTCCCAAGCGGGCCGTTCCGCGAAAGTGCGGTTTGATCTCTCCACCATGGGATTTCCCCATCGATCACAACGAAATGATGGCGATGAGCGCCACACATCTTTACGATGTACGTGGCGCTCGCCACCATCTCTCAGACTCTCTCAGGTACTTTGCAGCGCTTCATTGCCGATAGACCTGTTTGCTAGCCAGGTAGTCGACGAGAAGATAGCGGCCCAGATCATCCGGTGTTGTAATGAACGCTCGGCCTTTATTGATCGCTGACATCTCCTGCACAAATTCGATCAAAGACGCATCGTGCACCAACATGAAGGTGTTGATTCGGATGTTATCTTTCGTACAGCGATTGACCTCCAGTAAAGTTTGCTCCTGGGCCAAATCGGTGTACGGATAAGTAAAGAGCCAGCGCTCCGTCTCCTTGTCCCACATCACTGTCGGTCCGCCATCCGTCACCATGATCACCTGGCGATTGACCCCTTTGTGCTTATTCAGCAGTTGGCGCGCGAGCATCAGCCCATGCACCATATTCGTCCCCTGCGCATGGTCCATCTCGCTGATCTCGACCAACTCATCGCGTTTGAACTCGCGCGCCAGCGCCGAGAAACCTACGACGTACAAGTTGTCGCGGGGAAACTGGCCACGGATCAGGGACTCCAATGCCACAGCAACCTTTTTGGCTGATTGGTACGCCCCACTGTAAAACATTGACATCGACATATCGATCATCAGGACAGTGGAAGATGCGGTCATCATTTCTGTACGATAGACTTCGAAATCCTCCGCTTGCAACTGGACGGGGGATCCAGAACCCTGTCGCTCAATCGCGTGCATCAGCGTTCCATGAAGATCCAGCAAGAAGGGATCGCCAAAATCATAGGATTTCGTCTCATCGGTCTTCTCGCCACCAATACCGCGTTGCTCCATCGCATGTTGTCCAAATGCGTCGCGGTCCAACTGGTCGAACATATCGCGCAACGCCTTCTGGCCAACCTTGCGGATACCGGCGGAGGTTAACTGCCAGCGGTTGCCTTTGCGAGTGATATAACCAGCATCCTCGAGTTCTTTGAGCATCTGCTTCAACTCGTCGACCGCGGCGCCCTCTTCCTGGCCCAACAGGTTCCGTACAGCATCAGCATCGACCCCATCCATGTTTCCCTGGCGGCGGGCGGCGTTCATCTGGGATTCCAGTTCATCCAATCCCTGGAGCTCACCCATCAAGCGCATAGCCTCAGTCAGTGACACCGACTCATCGCCTTGCATGCGAAATCTGGTTTTGAAATCGTTCGGGCCTTGTTGAGCGATATGCTGGGAAAGTTCCGCCAGATCAACCCGCATACGGTCATCGCCGACCAACTGGTCCATCATTTCCTGCAATTGCTCGCGCTGTTCCTCGGACATCGAATCCATGATGGCTTCCATTGCCGCCATGCGCCTCTGAAGATCCTCGATCAGGTCATCGAGCGTGTTGACATCATTGCCAAAGAAATCGCCATACTTCCGCATGAAGTTGTCGAAGTCAGGCTCTTTCCCCGCTTCGCGATCGCGTAACATCTGATTCAGTTCGCGAATCATGTCGCGCATACGCGCCAGTTCTTCCGGCGACATCTGCGAAAGTGCCTGTTGCATGCCCTGGAAATACTGCTGCATGACCTGCTGTTGCAACATCTGCAACAGTTCTTGGAATTCATCGCGCGCTTGGGGATCCATGAAATCATACGATGAGAGTTCGCGGATCTGTCCCGCCGTATCTTTGGGGAGACTGTCGAGATACTCCTGCTTGCGCTGCGCGATCTGCTCTAATGCTCGACGCAACGCCTGACGGTCCAGTCCGTCGGGCATGTCATGTTGTTGCCCCTGTTGCCCTTGCTGGCTCTGCTGCCCGCCCTGACCTGGCTGACCTTGCTGACCTTGCTGCCCGCGCTGACCTGGCTGCCCTTGTTGGCTCTGCTGGCCCTGCTGCATTCGCTGGCCTGGCTGACCTTGCTGGCTCTGGGGATCCTGCTGGCTCTGGGGATCCTGCTGGCCTTGAGCATCCTGGTCTGGGGTTTCGGACGCGGATTCAGGCTTGGGTTGGTTGGTCTCATCGAGTCGCCGTTGGATGCCCTCGCGTTCGTGCTGTTTGATAGCATCCAGCTTCTGGCGTATATCATCCATCACGCCATTCAGATTATACCTTTGCATGCGCTGATTCTGTTGTGACCGCAGGCGCTCCATGATATCACGGAGGCCCATGACACGCTGACCATCGCGGCCCTGAAAGCCAAATTGCTGTAGACGTTGCAAGGCACTGCGCACATCGGTATCGCGGAGGTAGTCGTCCGCCATGGCATTGAGGATATCGTCGGCATCCAGCCCTTCGATCTGCTGCGAGCCATCCCAGCGGGAATAACTATGGCGCCGATTGAAGAAAAATCGTTTGAACATCTCGAACCCTTTCCGCCAGGAGAACACCGGAAAAACACGGGTGGGTGAAGGGCGTCGCTCCGACCTTCACCCGGTGTGGAGAAGCGCCGCGCCTCAGCGGTCGCGCCGGTAGCGGAAAGCCCCTTCACTGGTGTCTTTATTCAAGCGCTTCTTCAGATGCAGACCTTCCAGGATGAATTCCACGGCGGATGCCACCGAAGCCGGGCTCCCATGACCTTTGAGCTTCGTGACCGCCGCCTCAAGTCCGCCAACTCGCGAGAGCTGCGTGACATATTCCATCGACGGCTGCATATCAGCGGCGTGCACATTCATGCCTCGCTCGAAACCCGCGACCAATTGATCGAACTCCGGCTGATCGAAATAGCGATCGAAGACAATGACGATCGACTGGTTGATGAGTTTCTGGATAATCTTATCTTCGCGCGCATCACCCAGGGTATCCATCTCAATCTTGCCAGCTGTGCTGGAGATGACCGCTGGCAGATCGCTCACGCGTGGCACTGCCGTGCGCTCCTTGAGCCGCAGAGCACGTCGAATCGCGTTGCTGGCGACATTCTCATAATTGGTGATTGAGATTCGGACACTGACCCCGGAACGCTGGCTGATGTCCGAACTCTTGCGCGCCTGATGTGTGATCTGGGCGATGATCTCTTTCATGAAGCGCGGATAGACCAGCTCAACACCATCAACGACTTGAGGCGCCGCCTCGGCTTCCATGATCGCGATCTCCTGATCGATCGCTTTGGGATAATGCGTGCGAATCTCCGAACCGATGCGGTCTTTCAACGGTGTAATGATACGACCGCGATTGGTGTAGTCTTCCGGGTTGGCGCTGGCGACAACAAAGACATCGATCGGCAGTCGGATTTTATACCCGCGGATCTGCACATCGCGCTCTTCCATGATGTTCAGGAGTCCGACCTGAATGCGCTCTGCCAGGTCAGGCAACTCATTCAGACAGAAGATACCGCGATGTGTCCGTGGCACCATGCCATAATGGATGGTCAATTCATCAGAGAGATAGCGTCCCTCAGCGACTTTGATGGGGTCCACCTCGCCGATCAGATCAGCGATGGTGATATCGGGTGTGGCCAACTTCTCGCCATAGCGGCGATCCCGTGGAAGCCACGCAATCTCCACTTCATCGCCCTGCTCCGCGACTTTGGCACGGCAAGCGGCGCAGATCGGATGTAACGGATCATCATTGATCTCGCAGCCAGCGATCATGGGAATCTCTGGGTCCAGTAATTGCACCAGGCTACGCGCGATGCGGGTCTTCGCCTGGCCGCGCTCTCCCAGGAGAACGATATCTTGCCCGGAGAGGATGGCGTTTTCGATCTGCGGTATGACAGTCTCCTCATAGCCAACGACGCCAGGAAAGAGCTCCTGGCCGTCGCGGACGAGGCGTACGAGATTAGCGCGCATCTCTTCTTTGACAGTGCGCGACTGGTAGCCGCTCGCCCGTAAGGCACCAATAGTACGCGGTTGCGTGCTGGTTGCCATGTGATGAGATATCTCCTTTTTTGCTTGGGGGAACGTGACACCGCGTCGCTGTCAGCGAAGGAGGAGCGGCGGAAGGCACGTGGGAACGCGACCGGTTGCGCGGAGCAACGCGAACGCCAATGAACGATTCGTTCGCACATCATCATGCTCGTCTTTCATTGTATCGCGCTCTCCAGGATAGGGGCAAGTCGGAAATCTGGCCAGGTAGTCCCAGTGCGCCCGTTACACGTCCCAGGCGCGCCGCAAGAGTAGCGCGTAGCGCTCACGCGTGGCAGCGTCGACACGGGCGCGATCCGTGATCACGGCGCTGGTCAGCGCGGTCGCGCAGGGGCAAGACCAGGTGCTGTGTGTCGCTGGCAACTGCGCGACGACCAGGCGAACAATATCCTGGGCATGGGCGACATTGCGCATGAGATTGCCAACCACGAGGTCGACGTTGACTGCTTCCTCTGTCGCATGCCAAACATCATAATCTGTCACGCAGGCGATGGTCGCATAATGCATCTCTGCCTCACGTGCCAGCTTGGCCTCGGGCAGCGCCGTCATGCCAATAATATCCATCCCCCAGGATCGGTAGACCCGCGACTCAGCGCGTGTCGAGAACTGCGGCCCTTCGATGCAGATATAGGCGCCGCCGCGATGTATTGTCGCCGCGCCACTGGCTTCGCCGGCGGTGGCGATCAGGTCGCTCAGATGTGGGCAGAAAGGATCCGCAAAGGCGATATGCGCCACCAATCCGCCCTCAAAGAACGACGCTACGCGGCCTCTGGTGCGGTCGAAGATCTGATCAGGGATGACCAGATCCAACGGTGCGATCTCTTCGCGTAAGCTGCCGACCGCACTGACCGAGAGCACATATTCCACACCCAGCGACTTCAAGGCCCAGATGTTGGCACGCGCGGGTATCTCACTGGGACTCAAGCGGTGGCCCTGACCATGGCGAGGCAGAAAGGCGACGGGAATATCAGCCAGATTCCCCAGGATAATCGCGTCGCTTGGTTCGCCGAAAGGGGTCGTGATCGTTGTCGATGCGAGCGCCGTCATCTCTGCCATCTGATAGAGACCGCTACCACCAATAATCCCAACCCGAGCGTGTGGGGTCCTCATGAATAATTGTTCTCACTTTCCATCGCTCACGGTTCATCGCGATCCGGCGACTTCCGCATAGCTATTGTACTGCAAACATGCCGTCTCTTCGGTAGAGACACTCCTTGTCCCCTTGTCATAAGACGCAAGTTCAACTGCATAATGATGGGGGATCCGGCAGCTGCATCTGGTGTATGACGGGTGGTAAGCCACCTGCCTATGCGGCTAGCATCATCACAAAGAGGGATGAACTCACGATCATGAATGAATTACGCGGGCAAGTTGCCCTGATTACTGGCGGCAGCAGTGGAATTGGCGCAGCCATTGGACGGACACTGGCAAAGCGCGGCGTCCGTGTGGTGCTGGCGGCTCGTCGTGCTGAACAGGCGGAAGCGGTGGCGGATGAGATCCGCGCGGACGGTGGTGAAGCATTGGTTGTCGCGTGTGATGTCCGCGAGGTCGACCAAGTGCAGGCGATGGTCCAGCGGACCATTGATCACTTTGGCGGGCTCGACATCCTGATCCCCAATGCGGGATTTGGCTACCGCGCGGCGATCGTCGATGGCGATATCGAACGCTGGAAAGGTATGATCGATACCAACATCTATGGCGTGTTGCTGACACTGAAATATGGCGTACCACATCTGATCGATCGCGGGCAGGGTGACGTGATCCTGCTCTCATCGGTGGCAGGTCATATCGTTGCGGAAGGAGGCGCGGGATATAGCGCCACGAAATTCGCTGTCAATGCCATCGGCGAAGCCTTGCGCCAGGAAGTAACCCGCAAGAATATCCGTGTCACCATTCTGTCACCCGGCGTTGTCGTTTCAGGCTTTCAGGAAGTCGCGCAATATCCTCCGGGCATTATTGACAACTGGCTCAGCGGCAATCCCCCTATGCAAGTCGAAGATATCGCGCAGATTGTCGAAGATGTCCTGGATCTGCCTCGCCATGTCTCGATCAACCAGTTGCTCATCCGCCCAACTGGCCAATTACGTCCGTGAGTGCCACCTGGCCATCCCATCATGGTGCCGATCAATGTTCGCTGGTGGGCACCATGATGGGATAATACAAGATATGGTCCCAAATGGGTAGCCAGGTGTAGAACTATCACACAGATCCCACAATTCCCGGTTGTCCTAAAAGTGGCAACTCGTTGGTCGATGCTCTTTAAGAAGAGGTAAAGTATGGCGCTGAGTATCGCGATCAAGCTACAGGGACGGCGTAGGCCGCGCCCCTGGGCTTGGCCGCGTCCAGATCCGGTCCATCCGTTACTCTTCGCCAGCCAGGTACCGGGCGGCAGGTTAGGTGATACCACGTCGATCAGCGACGCGCAGGCCGTCCAGGCTTTTCAGGACCTCTTCGCGCGCTATCAGAAACCGATCGCGGACTTCCTCTATCGTATGACGCGCGACTCGGAGCTCGCTGCCGATCTCACGCAGGATACTTTCTTGAAAGCCTATGCCCATCTCAGCGAGATCGACAGCATCACCAACGTACGCGCGTGGCTTTATAAGATTGCCGCCAACACGGCGCGCAATGCCTTGCGCCGACAACATCATTTCGGCTGGGTCTCGCTGGCGGATCTGCAACCAGCGGAAGCGGGCGATATCAAAGGCGTCGTGCTGACGGAGCAAGGCGACCTGGCGACGAGTGTCGTCGAGCGCGACGTCCTGCAATCCGCCTTGTTGAAACTCACCCCGACCGCGCGTGCCGTCATGTTGCTCCGCGCGACCGGCGGATTCGAGATCGGCGAGATCGCGACGATGCTCCACATCAGCGAAGCCAATGCCCGCAAGATCCTCTACCGCGCCAAAGAGAAACTGCGCGCCATCCTTACGGCGCAAGATGCCGAACAGGGAGGGCGCCGTTGATGCGATTGCTGGCACATGAGTCGCGGTGGCGACAGCGCATTTCAGCATATCAAGATGGCACACTGTCAGGTGAGAAGCAACTCCTGGTCGAACAACACCTGCGCACGTGCGCAGCATGCCAACAGATGTTGCTGAGCTATGAGCAAATCTATCGTGATTTACGGATGATGCCTGGGTTTGCTGGTAGATTGCGAGCACCCCAGACCGTGCCGAACACCCGACGCACCCAAAGGCGTCTCCGTCTCCCCTGGAGCGGCGGGTATCACAGTAACCAACCATCGTTCGCGGCGGGGCTTGCCGCTGTCCTGATTGTCTTGCTCGCGATCACGCTGATTTCCAGCCGCGAGTTGCTATTCATTGGACCATCTTCTGATCAAGCGTTACCCGGTGGAGGATTATACAATATTGCGGTAACGCCAACCTTAGGCGCATTCACCAGCGACGGCCAGGTCTGCGCGAACGACGCTTCTTTACAGGCCGCCCCGTATTTGTATGGGGGTGAGAACGGTAATGTTTTTCTCACTACGAATTGTGACGCCTCCGCATTGGCCTTTAGCCTGCCCTACGCTACCTATCGGGTGGCGGATTGGTCGAACGATGGGCGATATGTTCTCACGATCGGCACTGCCAGCGGTCCGGGACCGCTCGCGATTGGCGACATTCAGACGGGAACAGCCCGATCGCTCAGCTACTCACAATCGGCGGGAAGCTTCCCAACAAATTTCGATGAGGCCATATGGGTAAACGACTCCGAGATCCTCGCCCGCGCTGGCAACGATCTCTATAGCCTGACCACCGCGACTACACCTCCCGGAGGCGACGCGACCCAATGGACACGGGCAACCATCGCAGCCCGCAGTGTGACCCACCTCATTCGCCGTGGCACGTTAATCTATGTCAGCGTCGTAAAAACTGGGTCGACACCTGGCCAGTTAGTCGCGACAATCGACATCTTCGACCCAGTCGCGAATGCTCTCACAACCATATTTGACCTCGGAGCAGGGAGCGACCCATGCGCGAGCTCTGACAATACCTGCCTCTGGAACGCGGCATGGGATATCTCGCCCGATAATCAGCACATCGTCTATCAGGCACCACTCCCCACCAACGCAACCCTCCCGAGTGTAAACGACCCATCCATTCCCGCGACGCTCACCTATGAGCCATTACAACCCTCGCCCGGCACAAAACCCCAACCGCTTTTCGCACTGCCTTACACACTCCAGATCCCCAACGTGCTGTTCTCACCGGATAGCTTCCGGGTCGCCGCGCAAGCCGTAGGCGCGCATAACGTGATGATCGCGTCAGTCGTGCAGATGACCGCAAAATCTGTCCCAGCTTCCACGATGTTTGTCTGGCGCAATGATGGTCTGGCGCTGATCTTCGAGCCTTTGGCCTCGCGGCAGAACGTCCAACCGCGCCTGTACCTCATCCTGACCGGCCAGAACCTGCCCCTGACAGCGCGCACCTTTCAATACCAATGGCAACCTTAAATCGTCCTCTCAGAGCAAGGGTTGTAAGAACAGATTGCGCGCGAGAATCTCGCCAAAGAACGCGAAGACGACAGCGATATACAACATCCCCGTTGCGGACTGAAAGGATCGTTGCCGCTCCAGGAAAAACGCGATGCCCGTGAGGATCAGCGGTAAACCGAATCCCAACAGATATTGCAAGAGGGTCAACGTCAAGTTGTTGAAAATGACGCCATGGGGCACCGGTGAGGTGACGGTGGATCCTCCGGGTTGGGGTGTCGGGGTAGGCGCCGTTGAGACCGAACTATCCGAAGCGACACGGATCGTTTTGGGGAGGATCATCCGTTCAATGGCTGGATAGGTCGTGATAGGCGCGATGGTCGAACTAGCCGTGACCAGCGCGGAGGTCCTGCTATAGGTCACCGGACCTGCCACCAAGCCAAAAGTAATCTGCGCGATGATACCAACAATCGTGAGTACAGTAGCAAATTCCAGAGGTTTGCCGCTGGCGGTCGGAGTATTCAGATACCAGTGACCGAGCAACATCGCCGTGCTGACGCCGCCCAGTGAGAGCGCCCCCGCCACAAAGGCCGCAACCGTCGGCAATCCGCCCAGCACACCTGCCGCGATCCCCCGAAACGCCATCCCCACACAGAGCAAGTCCGCCACACCCAGCAGACAAGCAACGCCGCCGAACACCAGTCGCACGTTACGAGCTTGTTTCGCCACGAGCAGAACGATGTTGTAGGGGACCTGCAACAACATAAACCAGAGCAAGAGTGGGGACTGCCATTGCAGATACCGGAAATCCAGGTTGAATTTGAAACTATCGCGCAAGAGCGCGGTACTGGCAAAGCCGTTCAAAGTACCCCACGTCAACAACGTGAAAAGAAAGAGGTACAGCACGCCCTGAAAACGGACAAAATTGATGCTCGTGTCATTGCGTACGTCCAGCGCGAAAAGTACCAGGAAAGAACCGATGGAGAGTTCAAGCATGACAAGATAAAAGGCGATGGGAATCGTTGGCATGAGGTTCCTCGAGCGTTGCGAAAGCGCGCGTGGTGCGCGCTGGTCGCTGAATTATCTGATTGCGGGTCATGCACTGACCACGATGCCGGAAACATGCGTCTCCATCATATACTACATGACGTGCGATCGGACATCAAGGCGTTTCAGCGCGCAAGACTATACTCATGCGCTATACTATGGATCGATGCCGGTCCCATCGACCGGTTCAGGATCATCCAGTTCATGACTTTGATCACCCTGCTCGGTACACGAATCCAGGCGCCAGGGTGGGAGGAACCAGACCATGTCCTTGCCCAATGAAGGGCCAACAATACCCACACCACAGGAAGCGGACCATCCGGCCACAACCCCACCATTTTTTGAATCCGCCAGCGTCGTCTCAGCCCTGAAATGGGGGGTGATTGTGGGCGTTGCTTATTTTGTCCTCGCCTATCTGGTCGCTTTGCTCAGCAATGTGATCGTCGGATTTGGCAACAATCCGACACAGAATCCCAGTCTGGTGATCCCCGCCTGCCTGGGTCTGTTCGTGATCGTCTTCGCCCTCTATGTCGCAGGCTATTTACCAGCCATGGAGCGCGGACAGATCGGGCCAGGTTTGCTGAGCACATTGGTTATGCTGGCGATCTCGAATATTCTGGGAAAATTCATCAACCCCGCAGGCAAGGCGATCGTGGGAGGCGCTGGCTCTTTAACGGTACAGATCGTTTCCTTCTTCGTCTCTGTCGCGCTCGCCGTGGGGATTGGCTACCTTGGCGCATTCTATGGCGTAAAGCGCAATGCGCGTACGACAAATTCGAAGACTGCCTGAACCGCCCGTACCCACCATTTACCCAATTTCAGGCGAAAGTTTGCTGGAGCGTAGCCTCAGGTTGGGAGTCGTACCAACGGAGGGCACTGAGTGAACTCTGGCGAGTGTCCCTCTGTCTCCCTCCGTCGACAACGATCCTACCAACTGCACCCGCCTGGGGAAAGGTGCTGGTGGGAAAGGCGCGGTCAGATCGCGAGGTCAATGCTCTCATTCGGTCAGATCCAGCGTGCGGAGATACGCTTTGAGGGCGGGAGCCAGATCCGGACGGCGGAGGGTAAAATCAATGCTCGTTGTGAGCCAGCCCACCGTATCACCAGTATCATAGCGCTGACCGTTAAATTCCAGCCCGTAGATCGTCTCGAACTGCAACAACATCGCCAGGGCATCGGTCAACTGGATCTCGCCGCCCTTGCCGGGTGGTGTCTTTTCGAGGAGACTGAAGATGCGTGGGGAGAGAATATAGCGTCCTACGACCGCCAGATTCGATGGCGCCTCATGCACCGGAGGCTTCTCCACCAGGCCCCGCACCCGGAACAGGTGAGGTTCCAGTTGCTCGCCAGCAATGACCCCATAGCGCGAGACCTCCTGTGGGAGCACACGCATCGTGCTGATCACCGATGCTTGCAACTGTTCCGCTCGCGCGACCAACTGGCCCAGGCAGTTAGGACCGGCGGGGCTATACATGACATCATCGCCCAGTAAGACGGCGAACGGCTCGGTATCGCCGATGATGGCGCGCGCCATCAAGATTGCATGCCCCAGACCGCGAGGCTGAGATTGGCGAACGTAGCTGAAGCGCGCCAAGGATTCAATGTGGCGCAGACGTTCCAACATACGCGTGTTATTTTTGGCTTCAAGGGTGCGGGTCAACTCTGGGTTCTCATCAAAATAATCCTCGATAGCACGCATATGGCGATTGGTAATTAGGATAATATGATCAATTCCCGCCGCTACTGCTTCTTCCACAACATATTGCAGGGTCGGCAAATCGGCCACCGGTAATAATGGTTTGGGCACGGCTTTTGTTGCGGGCAATACGCGGGTTCCCCACCCCGCCACCGGTATTACTGCTTTTCGAATCACGCTCTACCTCTCCAATAACCAATCTTGTCCTACCCAATTATCGGCTGATGCGGTCATCCCGTCAAGTCTCACTACCAGGCGCGATCGTTGCCAGCGGGGCCAGACTATCCGGACCGCGCACGACTTCGCGCGGCAACTGACCTGACGCAACGTATTGCTGCGTCGCCGACGACCAGCATCCGCGCAGACTAAGTCTCAGCAAGTACCCCATGTGCTGGGAAAATAGCAAGAATTAGGCGATTCTCCCGGAAAACACGGATCGAATGCCAGAAGAGCTTCCTTGACAGGGTCGCGCCGTTCAGGTATACTCTTGACTGATCGATCAATCAGGAGAATTCTATGCAGGCTGACCCCCGCGACGAACGCCGCAAACAGATCATGGAAGCCGCGCTTCCCGTCTTCGCCGCCAATGGGTTCCATGGAACCTCGAATCGTGCTATTGCCAGCGCGGCGGGTATCGCGCCAGGGCTGATCTATTGGTATTTCAAGAACAAGGAGGATCTGTTCACGACGATCCTGGATACCTACGCGCCTTTCAGCCGCATCGCGATCCCCTTTGCCACGCTGGCCGAGGTGCCCCCGCAGGTCGTCTTGCCGCGCCTCGTCGCCCGTATCGCCGAATTGATGACCGATCGACGGACGTTGCTCGTGATGCGGTTACTCATCGCAGAGACGATCACCAACCCTGATGCCGGTCTACGCCTCAACAGTATGGTCAAAAGCATCCTGGATCCGCTCGCGGAGTATCTGCGCGGCCAGATCGCGCGCGGCCGGTTGCGCGATGGCGAAGCGTTACTGATGGCACAGACGGTGATCAGCATGACGGTCTTCTTTCTGATCAGACGGGTCGTCGGCCAGGATGCCGATCTGCTCGCTTACACAATCGATGATTTCAGCATATTTCTGGTCGCGACCTTCATGGCTGCCTATGGCGCCTGACCAGCCCGATCATCACCTCCACCACAGCCGCGCTGTGAGAAAGTGCAACTGATATGCCGGAACTTACCAATCCAGACCCCATCGTCGTCGATCACGTCGGCAAATCGTTCGGCAATGTCAACGCGCTGGATGACGTAAGCCTGACCGTCGCCAGTGGGGAGACGTTTGGCCTCGTCGGTCCTAATGGCTCTGGCAAGACGACGCTAATCCGCCTGCTGCTCGGCCTGGGTCGCCCCACCAGGGGCGAGATCCGCGTGCTTGGCCATGTTATGCCAGACCGCGCGGTCGCCGGACAGATCGGGTATATGACACAAGCTAACGCTCTCTACGCTGAATTGAGCGTCCGTGAGAATCTGGCATTTTTCGGCGGTTTGTATGGCCTGCATGGTCGAAGGCTCGCTGCCCGCACTGCCACCACCCTTGCGCTGGTGGACCTGGCGGATCGCGCCAACTCGCCCGCCAGTACTCTCAGTGGTGGCATGCGCCAGCGGCTCTCGCTGGCCTGCGCACTCATACATGAGCCGCGCCTGCTCTTCCTGGATGAGCCGACCGTCGGCATTGATCCGGAACTTCGCCATACCTTTTGGGATTACTTCGCGAACCTCAATGCCGCGGGTGTGACGATTATCGTCTCGACCCATTATCTGGATGAAGCAGCGCGCTGTCACCGACTTGGCCTCTTGCGCTTCGGTCGTCTGCTAGCTGCGGACACGCCAGATTCTTTACGCGCAATCTCTGGCGAGTCCGACTTCGAACGCGCTTTCCTCTATTTTGCTCTACGCGCCGGTGGCGCAGTCGCGAAAGGAGCTTGATTATGCCTGCGTTTGGGTACGGACTATCCATGCGCCGCGTCGCCAATCTGACGATGCGCATCATCCGTCAATTCACGCGCGACCGCCGCACGATCGCACTGCTCTTTCTGGCGCCGATCGTCATCCTGACCATTCTCAATTTTGTCTTGAATAATTCGGCGAACCAGGTGACACTGGGTTTCGTCGCGCCAGATGGCGCCACTGGCCAGGTGGTCACGCAGGAGCTTCGCGCCGCTGTCCAAGGCCAGCAAGGTCTGGTGCTTACCACCGTCGTGCGCGACTCTGTGGATGCGACGCTGCGATCTGGCAATGTCGATGGCATTCTGATCTTTCCGACCGATTTGAGCGGTGTCGCAGCGACAGGTACACTGCGCCTGACTCTCGATCTCGAAGGGTCGAATCCTGGCGCTGCCAAACAACTCATCAGTATATCCAATCTGCTGGCGCACGCGCTCAGCACCACCCCAGGCGCAGCACCGACCGCCATTACCACCTCGATCAGCGCGAACTACCTCTATGGCGGCCCGCAGTTCACCCAGACCGATGCGCTCGCACCGATGCTGGTGGGAGTATTCTCGTTCTTCTTCGTCTTCCTGCTGACGTCGGTTGCTTTCCTGCGCGAACGATCCCAGGGGACGATCGAGCGGCTGATGGTCTCACCCCTCCGTCGCTCCGAACTGGTGCTGGGGTATGTCTGTGGTTTCACCATCTTCGCGTTACTGCAATCAATCGAGGTGTTGGTCTTCGTGATCGGCGTCCTCCAGGTGCACTACCACGGCAATATCGCGCTACTCTTTCTGGTGACGCTGGCGCTGACGATCGGCGGCGTGAATCTGGGAATCTTCGCATCAGCTTTCGCCCGCAACGAGTTGCAGGTTATACAATTCATTCCGCTCTTGCTCGTCCCTCAGATCCTGCTCGGCGGTCTCTTCTTCGCCGTCAAGTCGCTGCCTATCGTGCTGCACCAACTGGCCTATATCATGCCGCTGACCTACGCGAATTTCGCGCTGCAAGACATCATGCTCAAAGGCTATGGCCTGGGACAAATCTGGCCAGATCTGCTGTTCCTGGTGGGCTTCGCCGTCCTGATGATCGCGCTCTCGGCCTATTCACTGCGCGGCGAGCGCATCTGATCCATGCGGTCATACCTCGAGTTGCGGCTTACATTGGATCGTTGTCGATGGGCAAGGCGCCGTAGGCGCGAGCGTTTGACATCGCGGCAAAAGGCAAGCAGGTGACGATAGACTCGCGAGATTGGAGGGCAAGGATCCTCGCAGCCCAAACCAGATGTTGAAAAACACCAACCCCAGACCACAATGATGGTCTGGGGTTGAAAGGGAGCGGCGCACGGGGCTCGAACCCGTGACCTACACCTTGGCAAGGTGTCGTGCTACCACTGCACCAGCGCCGCGTGACGCGTATATCACGTTGCCTATTGTATCATCAGCGCGGGCGTGTGTCAAGTGCTCAACGCAAACCCACCAGTCGCGCCAGCGTCGTCCCCAGCCGGGTGATAGCAGCGAGATATGTCGGATGGGGTTCCGTGCTGACACTCAAAGCCGCGTCCTCATCGGTCAACGCCAGCCGATAGTCGGCTGGCCAGTATCCCAGGACGGGGAGGCCATCGGCGGTCTCTTGGGGAAGGTCTTCCATATCTTTGCCGTTGACACGCGCGAAGACCACGCCGACACTTTGGCGCTCACGGAGAGACTCGAAGCGCTCCGCGACCTTCTTGGCAACCTGTTGCCCATCGATCGTCGCCTCGGAGGCGATCAACAGGTAATCAATGCCTTTGCCGGCAGGCAACCCCTGGGCATGCTCCAATTGGCTAGCCTCACCATCTATCAGGATGCATCGGATCTTACCCTGAACATCAGCGCGCATCCTGGTCAAGAGTCCTGGAATGTCACGTAGCCAGGGCGCTGGCGCCGTCCAGAGCACCACATGCTCCGCGGGCATCTGGCGCGCCAATAATTGAACGCGCTGGGGTCGACGGGTGAGGTCCGCCAGCAAGACAGGCATCTTCTGCGCACCATACGCCCGCGCCAGAAAATAGGCCGCGGTACTCAGCCCGTGCCCACGATGTTCTTGCGTGATGGCGATGACTTTAATGGATGATGGACCAGGTATGGACATGATCTCCGTTCTCGCCCCCAACCAGACGGCCTTAACAAGGGACTAGTTAGATTGTAGCACGTGGCATGCCGACTGATGCATTGACGGGCTCCAACTGACGTGCGAGCTGCCGCAGGAAATACGCAGCGCGCGCCGCGTCAAAGGGCAGGGTGGCCGCAATCATGGCATCGGCGGCGGCGGCTTCGAAGGATAGGGCAATCTGAATGATCATGGCAGGGTCCGTGATGCGACGTTCTCGCACAGCGTTATAGGCCTCTTCCAGCGCTTGCGGCGTCGGCAGATCGTGGCGCATGGCGGGAGGCAAGGGCAGCATCGCGCCACGCGTCACCCCACGCATTGCTACCTGTTCGGTTGATTGTGTCAACGAGGTAGGATAAGCCGGTTGAGCGCCAGAGTGGCTCGCGCCGAGCGGCTGCCGGGTCGGCGGCGGCGCTGTCGGGCGAACATCATGGGGATGCACCCACTCTACCTGCACTCCCCACCCGCCGACCAGCTGGCGCAGATGCCCACGGAGCCGCATCGCTAACGAGACGCCGCCTTCGAGTCCATCTTCGTCAAAGAGGTCCGTCTCGCGCAACCCATTCAAGACTTCACGCAACGTGATCTCCAGCATGCGCCGCACACCCGTCGGCCAGTCTGACCCACGTTCCGCCAGTAAATAGGCGCGGTTCGGCATTGGACGACATCCCACCGTTGCGGCCAGATCATAGCGCTGTCCATCCGCCAGTGCCACATCGCGCGCGACCGCTTCAATCGTCACGGCGGCGGTCGAGATGATCGTCAGCACCTGCTCCCCGGGCAGTCGAAGGTTGAACCCCGGGTAGAGTGTCCGGTGATATTTGCCAAAGAGTACCATGATGTGCACTGTATGTTCTAGTACCATATGGCGCTGTGCCAGCACGACTGCGCTCAAGAGGGTGAGCAGTCCAACAATCAATGCGATGCCCGCCAGCATACCGAAGATCGCCCAGAGAGTCAGTGTGCTGAACACGCAGAGTCCCAGGATCATCATCAGCGCCCAGAGCGTGTCGTTGGGTGCATACGCCAGCGCGGCGGCGAGCATGACTCCCGTCGCGGCAAAGATGAAGAAGAGCGGTCCGAGTGCGTCGTTACCCACCGCCAACAACGATGGACCACCAAAACTCAGGGGGAGCAGAATCGCCAGGCAGGCCGCCCCCAGCATCGAGGGGACCAGAATTGGTGACATCAGCCGGAAGGTCGTGAACGAGAAGAACCGCTGTGTGGTCGCGGCGGGAGGTGGAGCGACATAGGTTGGGCGTGGTGAAGGTCGCGCCACGGCGGAACGCCATTGTCGGGGATCATGATCACGCAGTACTGGAGTACGCTGGCTACCCGACGACCTCTCTGTGGCTTGCCAGGGAGCCCACGGGTCATCTCGGTCGACTGGAGGGAAACTGGCCGCACTCTCGCCAGCCGTTGGTCGATGCTTCCGATCCTTACGCATAGTGTGAGTCTCCTTCCGCCACACGAGACAACGGGCACATGCCCCGGGCGCTGACGTGCATCATCTTCTATCGGCAATGTCGCGCGAAACATGAGCCTTGCCTCCCTCACAATCCGTAGGCCCGCAGAAGAACGACCGAGCGAGAAGAATTTCCGGTATGCGGCGGAACAATGGTCAGGTACGGGCGGATGGCATAGCATATGCGACATAGTCTCACCTGTACTGAATAGCGGTGTTGGTGTGGCCAGTCGTTTTAGGAGTGATGACTATTCAACCGAGGGATAGTGAGTATGGAACCGGATCTCCCACTAGCGTCAGGTGGCGCTGATGCGGCCACGACGCCATCCGAACTCGCACGTTTGCGGGCGGAGAACTCACTGTTGCGCGCGCAACTCAACGTAATGCGGCAACAGCAAGCAGTGGCACGGCGTGAAATGGAATCCACGCAACAACGCTTCCAGCGCACCCTCTATGCGGTGAGTCACGAACTCCGGACGCCCATGACCAGCATCAAAACCGGAGCCCAGTTGGTCGATCACCGTCTGCGCAGACTGCTCTCTCAGCCAAGCACTCCTCCCATTGCTCCCGCGCTAGCCCCCCTTCTGGATCTGCTCGCGATTGTGCTTCGCCAGGTCAACCTGCAAGATCGCCTCTTGAGCGATCTATTGGATGTCTCGCGCCTGGAGCACCAGAGCATAGAGATTCACCCGCAGCGCCAGGAGTTCCAACCGCTTGTCACTTCCACCGTCGCGAAACTCCAGGCGCTCTACCCGGATCGCGAGGTGATCGTGTACATGCCGCCCACGGCGATCATGGTCAATGTCGATGGTGAGCGCATCAGCCAGGTCATTCACAATTTCGTCTTGAACGCGATCAGTTATGCTCCTGTACACTTGCCGATTACCCTGCGGGTGACTACCGACACGCACTTGGCGCGTTGTGCGGTCTGTGATGAAGGGCCAGGAATCGCCCGCGATAAGCAGCGTCATATCTGGGAGAGCTTTTATCGCGTCCCAGGTATCGAGATGCACAATGGGTCCAGCGCCGCATTGGGGGTAGGACTCTACCTCTGTCGCGCCCTCATCGAGTTGCATAGCGGTCAGGTCGGCGTCGAGAGCGCACCAGGCAAGGGATCTAGATTCTGGTGTACGTTGCCCCTCGCGCTATGAGTGTGGTGTCGCCACCCACTGTGCTTATCCCACATTTGGCCGAATGCCTGGAATTATAGGCGCGAGTTTGATATGCTGTGCGTGAAGCATACGCGCTTTGGCGCGGGAGGCACAGCAGCTTATGAACATCATTGGGTTGGCCCTCGTGGGAGCGCTGATCGTCACGGCCATCCTTGTCGTGGCGCGCGTGGTCCTGGGCCGCAAGTCATTGGGTGCGCAACAAATGCTCACGTTCGTCGGCATCATTTTTGTCGTAAATGTGATCATTGACCTGCCACTACTCTACTTCGGTATGCCCGCCTTGACCGGCCCGTATGGTGGTTGGGAGTGGATTCTGTGGCCGCTCTTCATCAGCGGCATCCTCAGCATTTTGCTCGGGGGCGTGGCCGCGGGCCAGCGCATGGTGGCATCGCTCTCGAATCGTTCGATTCTGCGCCAGGTCATGCGCGAAAGGGTCGTCTCTGACGCGCCACCAGATTGGCGTATGGTGATTGCCGATGGCGCTGGTTCCGCGGGAGTGGTCGCCATCGCTTTCGTGTTGTTGGTTGCATTTGTGCTCAATAGTGGCATCGTTGTCGCCACGACCTGGTTTGATCCCAATGCGCACGCGCTGCAAGCCATCCCTAACATCACCCTTGAGCCAGATAGCCAGCAGATCCCGCCGACTGATGTCAACAATATTGTGCTGGTGACCCAGGGTATTGCGGCTTTCAAAGGACAGCAAGTCCTTTCGCAATCAGGTCAGAACTATGGCTCGAAGTTCCATGTCGATCAGAATCAATTCGTCCTGCAATCAGTCGCGGGGCACCTCTACTGGGTAGCGCCGCTAGTATACAATAACTTCTTCGCCAATATCGGCAACTATGATACCCCTGGATTGGTAGCTGTCGACGCTGAAGATCCCGATGCGCAACCGCAGTTACGGACGCAATTTCACCTGCATTATGTGCCCGACGCGGTGCTCAACCAGGAATTGCTGCGCCATGTTTACCTCAGCGGCTATACGAACGGGAATCTCGTGGATCCGACTCTGGAGGTCGATGATAACTGGCATCCCTACTTCACCATCTCGCTGATGCAGCCGTCGCGCGGCTTCACGGGCGATATTCTGAGTCGCGTGCTGTTGGTGAACGCCGAGACCGGAGCCATTCAGGATTTTGCGCCAGCGGATGTGCCGGCGTGGGTCGACCGCGTGATGCCCGCCAGCGTCGTGACGGAGTATCTCACCTGGTGGGGGCTGTATCATAACGCATCCTGGTTCAACCCGTCCGGCGCAGGTCAACAGAAACCGTCTGGTGATCCCATGCTGGTATATAATAATGTGCAACAGCCTGTCTGGCTCGTGCCGATGACGTCGAACTCGGCGACAGACAGCGCCAGCACTGGCTTCATGCTCTTCGATACCAAGGCCAACGCTGGCCAGTTTTATCATCTCTCTGGAATAGGTGTTGGTGACAATGTCACCAGCGTCTTCACCGCGGCAGAAGCGCCACGCACCTTCACTGTCTCTTCGGTGCAACTCTACTCGATCTATGGCGTGCCAACCTGGGTCGCCATTTACACGCAACCAAATACGTTCGGCGAGACCTTCCAGGCCGTCGGCATGGTCGCCGCCAGTGACCTCAATGGGTCCAGTGTACAGATTCAACCTACCCGCGACCTGGTACTATCCTCATACAGCCAATGGTTGGCGTCACGCGGCAAAATCGCCGTCACCGACCCTAATGCTGGCACGGTGACGACCCAGGTGACCGGCAAAGTCTTGCGCATCGCACCCGCGCAGGTTAATAACGCGACGGTCTATTACCTCCAAATTCAAGGACAGTCCCACATATTTACCGCGACGCTGACGCTCTCGCCCCAGTTGCCTCTGGTGCAGCCCGGTGATACGATCACAGCGTCCTACCTGCAGAGCAGCGATCAAGTCGTGACCCTCCTCACCTTCACCGATACTTCGATTAGCGCTCAATTGGGTCCTTGATCGACATGCTGACCTGGACAAGACAGATCTACCACCATCTTTTTCGCCTCATACCTTTGAAGGGAGCATTTCTTTGAGCACCCCACCTCCACCCACTACTCCCACCATCCGCGTGAGCGATCCGGCAAAGCTCGTCGCCGGATCGCGCGACTTTGCCGACGAGGCCTATCGCGTTGTCGGCGCGGCATATCTGGAGTTTCGGCGTGTCTATTATCATGATCCCAATCCGAGCCTGGCGACCCAGCCCACCCCTATTACTGAGGTGCAGCGCACTGAGACGGCGCGTATCGGCGCCGGCACATTGAGCGCGCTCCCAGGCGAAGTGAAAGCCGCGCCAATCGTACATGACCTGGTCAACCACCTGCAGAAAATGGTCGACATTCAGTCGTTGACCGAGGTAGAACGAACCCAATTACACAATATGTCCATGGCATTTCTCTATGGGGTCAAAGACGGTGTGCAGGCCTGGTTTGTCGAATGGATGTTGCAGTGCCAAGAGCAATTACAGCATGTCACGCATGATGACTATTATGTCCATTTTCCCTGGCAGGGATTGCTCTATCGTCAACCAGATGAGCTTGTGAAGTTCGAAGCCGCGGTTCGCAACACCGATGTCACTGGCATCTTACGCGAGGTTGGACATTATGGCGATCGACTGACCGAAGTATTGGCAGAGCCGGTGAAGACACAATATGATCTGGCCTTTAGTGGTCCAGGTGGGGAACGCAAAAAAATCGTCTTTAACCTCAAGACGACCGCTGGTCTGGCCCTGGGCGCCTACCTCACGGTCGAGGCCACCCGCGCGCTGGTTGGACTGGGGCATCGCGAGGCTGAAGGGCCACCCCTCTCACTGATCAATGACCTGCCGCCTGCACTCACCCAGGCATTAGAGCCACATCAGGGTTAGGCCGGATTTTGTGGTAAGGGGTCGGTGTGACCCTGCAAGACCATTGCGCGGAAAGCAGGAGAATGACATGGGGGCATTACCAGCGATCGGGGCACGCGCGGAATTGGTGCGCGCGATCAGCGATGCCGATATTCAGGCCTTTGCGGCACTCAGTGGCGACCATAATCCTGTCCACCTGGATGACGAGTATGCACGTGGGACCGTCTTTGGCGGACGCATCGCTCACGGCATGCTGACGGCGATGCTCTTCTCGACCTTGCTGGCGCGCGACCTACCGGGGCCAGGGACGATCTATCTCGGCCAGACGCTCCAGTTCCGCGCCCCTGTCCGCCCCGGTGATACGATCACCGCCAGCGTCGAGGTGATCGCCTTGCGCGCTGAGAAAGGGATCGTCACTTTGCGAACAGATGCGGTCAATCAAGACGGCGTCCTGGTGATCACCGGCGAGGCGACCGCCAAGGCCCCATAGGGCACCAGCGGTGCCAGGCAGGCGCGGTGCTCGCCCAGCATCGCGGTCCACCCAACAGCGCGTTGGCGATCCCCACCAACTCGACAGCCTAGCCTCCGAGATACAGTTCACGTACAGCGGCAGTCTGCGACAGTTCCGCCGCGGTGCCGCTGAGCGCAATTGTACCCCCTTGTAACACGTAGGCGTGTTGCGCGACACTGAGGGCTTTCTTCGCGTTTTGTTCAGCCACCACCACTGTCAAACCGTCGCGTTGGTGCAACTGGCTAATCACTGCAAAGACGGTATCAACGATGGTCGGCGCCAGGCCGTGCGATGGTTCGTCGAGCAGCAACACCCGAGGATGCGCCATCATCGCCCGGCCGATCGCCAACATCTGGCCTTCACCCCCCGAAAGACTGGCGGCGGCCGCGGTGAGACGTTGTTTCAGACGCGGAAAATAGTCCAGGATGCGCGCGAGATCTTCCTCCATGCTCCGCCCCCCCGGACGTGTAAACGCTCCCATCAGCAGGTTTTCACGAACCGACAACGAGCGAAAAAGCTCGCGTCCCTCCGGCACGAGCGCCAGCCCCGCGCGCAGTCGCCGCTCTGGCGACACATGGTCAATGATCCGGTCGCCAAACGTAATATGGCCGCCGCGTGGAACAACCAGCCCCACCAACGTGCGCATCAAGGTCGACTTTCCCGCGCCATTGGCGCCCAGGATGGCGACGAAGGATCCCTCCTCGATGGTGAGGTTCAGACCATGGAGTACTTCTAATGGCCCATAACCTGAGCGCAAGCCCTCAATTCGCAACATTGGGCGCCTCCTCAGCTACCACAGTGGCGTCAGACGCCGCGCCATCACTGCCCAGATACGCTTCCAGGACCGCCGGATCTGAGAGCACAGCCTGAGGCAGGCCTTCCGCCAGTTTCCGCCCATAGTCCAACACCGTCACGCTATCCGCCACGGCCTGGACCAGCGACATATTGTGTTCGACGAGTAGAAGCGTTGTCCCCACCTCGTCACGCCACCGCCTCAGGCTGGCGGCGAGGTCCAGCACGTCGGCGTGCATCACGCCCGCGGCGGGCTCATCGAGCAGCACCAGCTGCGGTCGCACGACCAGCGCGCGCGCGACGCCTACCAGCTTCTGCGCGCCGAAGGGCAGCGTCCCGGCAACCTGGTGGGCATAGTGGGCCAGCCCCAGCAGATCGAGGGTCGCCAGCGCGTGAGCGCGAGCGCGGGCATCCTCGGCGCGCGCTGGCCCGAATGGCAGCAGGCCGCCCAGGATCGTCGCGCGCAGTGCGCTATGTTGCGCCGTCAACAGGTTATCCAGCACTGTCATACTCGCGAAAAGCTGCAAGTTCTGAAACGTGCGACCAATGCCCACGCGGGCGCGCTGGTTGCGCGGCAGGCGCAGGAGGTCGCGACCAGCGAACTGGATCGCGCCGTTCGTGGGCGTGACGAAGCCGCTGATACAATTGAGGACCGTCGTCTTGCCAGCGCCATTGGGGCCAACCAGCGCGACGATCTGCCCGCTGGGCACTGTCAGGTCAAACCGATCGACCGCTACGAGGCCCCCAAATCGCACGGTCAGGTCGGTGATGGTCAGGAGCGCGTCCGTCACCTTTCAACTCCTTCGCTGGCACCGGTGGCGATGTGACGGTTGAGTAATCGCCGCATCAACAACCCGGCGCGGTCGACGATACCACGCAAGCCCTCAGGAAAGAAGATCAGCGCCAACAAGAGCAATAGTCCAAAGATGCCTGACTGCAATGTCGTCACCTGAATCCGGATTGGCCCGGCACTCACGATAGCCGGTAATTGCTGCAACAGCAGGGGGAGAAACCCGACGAAGATCGCGCCAATCACCGAGCCGACAATTGATCCCAGGCCACCAACGACGATCATCGCCAGGAATGCAATAGTCTGGTCAGCGCTAGAAGAAGAACTGCTGGCAGTGGTCGCCCAGGTGGCGTAAAGCGCGCCAGCCAACCCGGTCAGCAAAGCGCTGATGACGAAGGCCAATAATTTATAGGTGGTCAGGTTGATGCCGAACGCCTCCGCGGCCGCCTCGTTGTCACGGATCGCCACCCAGGCCCGGCCCACGCGCGACTGTAAGATATTGCGCACGAAAAAGAGGACCGCGACGACGATGACGACGATGAACACATAGAGGGTGTGGTCATCACCCAACGATAGCGGCAATTGCGTGAGATCATAGCTCTGGCGTCCATTCGTTTTATCCCAGAGGTCTAGCAAGGACTGAGTTACCAGGACCAGGCCCAGCGTCGCGATCGCCAGATACGTCCCCGAGATGCGGAGCGCGGGTCCACCGACGATGAGACCCAGCAGGGCACAGACCACCATCGCAATCACTATCCCCAACCAGTATGGCTGATGCAGATCAGTGTTGGTCCAGGCCAGCAAATAAGCACCGACGCCAAAGAACGCCGCATTACCCAGGGATGGTTGCGCGGCATAGCCTGTCAGCACGTTCTGAGCGAGCGCCGCGATAATATAGATACCAATCAGGCTGATACGGTGAAGTTGGAAACCAGCCTGAAAGCCGTAGAGAGCGTCGTAGGTTGATGGCACCAACAACAAAGCGACCACGCCAACGCCAGCGATGAACCAGCCAGCCCATCGACTCCGGAGCCACGCGGACGGCGGGGCGCTCCGCGGCGATGCAGATGCGGGATCAGACATCAGATTCCTCGTCTTTCATGCAAGATGGGGGCTGCTACACGCGGCGCAACGTCGCCTGACCGAGCAATCCTTGTGGCCTGAAGAGTAAGACCAGAACGAAGCCACCAAATATCAGCGCCTGACGGATGCCAGGATCGCTGATGTCGAGCGGACCAAGTGAATGGCCGGCCAGGATGAGGGCGAGCAGGTTATCGAGCAGACCGATCACAATACCACCGATCAGCGCCCCTGGTAGGCTCTCTAGTCCGCCCAGGACCGCGCCAATGAAGGCCAATATCAAGACCGGATCGAGAAATGAGAGGTTCATGAGGCCAGTGCGACTTGCCAGCAGAATACCAGCCAGGGCGGCGATGACGGCGCTAAGACCCCAGGTAAGCAGGGAGATGTTGCCGACTGGCGCACCCATCAGTCGCGCCGCATCTTGATTATCCGCTGTCGCGCGCATGGCGATGCCAAGCTTCGTCCGCGTCAGAAAGAGTTGCAGCGCGACCATCACCCCCGCCGTGACCAGCAAAATGACGACATCGATCAGCGCGATATAAACACCCCCGACCCGGACTGATGCAGTCGCAAACGGGGAAGAAAAATGGACGGCCTGGCTCAGTTGGGGCCAGATCTGTTGAGCGACAGTCTCCAGGATAAGCGCCAGGGCCAGGGTAGCGATGGCCTTGGTGAAGACCGGGGCACGCAATACCGGTCGCGCGAAGCTGCGCTCTAGACCCATACCTAGCAATGCAGAGAATATCAGCGCGCCAAGCAACGCCAGGCCGAAGGGGAGGCGCGGCCCCATCATGAGGATCGCCATGAAACCAGTGCAAACCGCACCAATCGCGCCATACGCAAAGTTGAGGACGCCGGTCGTGCGATAGATGAGAACAATGCCGAGCGCTAACAGGCCATAGATGCTGCCGGTGACGACCCCGGCCAGGGCTACTTGCAGGAATGCGACCATGGGGAGGCCTCCTCGAATCAATGGGGATGCCACAAAACCTGACGCCACTGTCATGTTGCAGCTACTATGCCATGTGACTGGGGCATCTGTCAAGCACCTCCGTGTTGGATTCTGGTATCGAGGATAGGGTGGGGGCGATCAATTTCGCAATTTCGCGCATCCCCCTTGACAAATGATGGGTTGTCAGGTACACCTAGTGATAGGTGACTCATGTGTCATATTTTCACGTCGTAGGCATCTGTTCCAGACTTCCGGACATCCGCCCTGGTCGGTAAGGAAGCGCGGAGCGCGCGTGAAGAGATCGCACTTCAACGAGGAGGAGCAACAGAGCGATGGCACTCACGGCAAAGTTATCCAAACAATTCCGCAACGTAGCCCTGGGACTCACGACCCTTGCAGCCGTCTCCCTGGCCGCATGCGGCGGTACGAGCAGTGGCGCGGCGGCCGCGCCAGTCCCTGGTGTCACAGCCGACACCATCAACCTGGGCGTCGTGCTCGATACGACTGGCCCTATCAAAATCATCTGCGCTCCAATCCTGGCGGGCGACCAGCTCTATGTCGATCAGATCAACGCCGCGGGCGGGATCAATGGCCGTAAAGTGAAGCTGGATGTCTTAAGTGACAATGGCGATTCCACCAAGACCAAAGACATTGTCCGGCAGCTCTTCGAGCAAGATAATGATTTCGCACTTTTCCAGGTCTGTGGCTCGGGCAACGCTAACGTCGCCGAGAGCTACACTGTGCCGAAGGGTATTCCCTTTGTCGATCCAATCGGCGGAGGCGCCCAATTTACCGACGCGCAGGGCAATGCGCTGCCCTGGGTCTGGATGACGCAACCGAACTATGGCGATGAAGGACATGTTATCGCCTACTACACGACGCAGACTTTGAAAGCAACGAAAGTCGCCCTGCTTTACGAAGATGATGTCCTGGGTTTGCAACAGAAGAAGACGCTCGGCGAAGGGTTGCAGAAGTACGGCGCTTCGTTGGTCGCGTCGGTCGGCTATAAATTTACAGATACCGACTTCACGGCCGCCGTCGCGACGCTGAAAGCCGCAAATCCTGACCTCATCGTGCTCAATGGTCTCCCAATTCCAACCGCTACGTTTGTCAAAAGTGCTGAGTCGATTGGCTACCGCCCGCCGATGGGCTATCTGGCAAACTATCCCATGGCGGATAATTCGTGGCCTAAACTGTTGGGACCGGCCGCCGAAGGCATCTATGTCAGCGGCTATTCAGATGTCAACACTCCGGTGGGCAAGCAATACCTGGCGGCGACGAGTAGCGACCCAGTCTTCAGCGCTTACAAATTCTATGGCTATATCAACACCAAGTTGATGATGGACGCGCTGCAGATGGCTGGCAAAAACTTGACGCGCGACAGTTTGCGGCAGACGTTGGATACCAAATTTAACAACTATGACACCGGCTTTGGACCATCGATCACATGGTCGCCAACCCAGCATGGTGGCATCAGCGATTTTGAGTTCCTGGTGGTCAAGAATGGGATCCTGACCAACGCGAGCAGCTTCATCCAGGCATCTTCGACCTGGCCGTGAAGCCAATAAAGTGACAACTGTGCCGCAAAGGGCGTCGGAGTTTTATCCGGCGCCCTTCGTCCAGCGCATGCGCCATTGTTCTTGCTGTTCGGACGCTATCACGCATCAATAATGCGGCGTGGTGACTCACGCGGTGTAATCGGCCGCGGCGCGACATGCTGAGGCCGGACGACGATCTGGTGTCCGAGGTAGCGGATGCCCATATACGCGAACATCCCTAACGGCCCCAGAACAACCGCGCCGATCGCCAGCATCCGCACGATACCGCTCTGGAAGCGCGATTCGCGCAGGATTCCCAGGCCCAGCACGACCCAGACAACAATATAGAAAATGGTAAAAAGATCAACAAGATGAAATGGCATCGTCGCCTCGCTTTCGCGCGCGTAATTCTGGTGTAATCCTAGCACTCGCGTAAAGGCAACCGCAACAGGCAGACGGATGCTGCGCAACCGGTCAGGGGGTGGTTAAAATATCCGGACATGCGCGCGCTGGCGTGAACCACGTGGGATGACCGTTGGGTTTGCTGGCAATCTTCTGGACACGATGCTTCGCCCATGCCAGCACTTCCAGGCCGAGAACATCGTCGCGCCAGACGGCATCGATCATCCAGAATGGCGTCTGCAACACCACCCAGGCGGCGATCCGGCCCGTATCGTCCTCCCACACCCCAATATCCTCCGGATAGTCGAGCGCCCAGGCAGACAGTCGGTAGGGAAGATCGACGAGATGCACCTGATCCTCCGGTCGTTCATGGGCGAGCGCGAGCATATGCCGAAGATCGGTCTCGCCCGCGAAGGGGCACATGGCAAATGACATACAGAATCTCCTGATCAGTTCAGTCTCCCTACTGTTACCTTGTCTTCCAGAGCATATCTGGAAAAGACACGATCAGTAATTCAATTCACATAATGTGAACCGAATCCATATTTTAGACGAATGTGTAACAGACCGCGGCCCCTCTCCGTCTTAAGGTAGGATAATACTTGAGTTGTACGTGCATTGGGGGACACGGACGATGGAGATTGCGACAGCAATTCGTTCATATGATCTTGCGCAGGATGACTGGGAAGGGTTGCGGAGCTTGCCATGGGGAGTGCCTTTAGAGGAGTGGAATGATCCCGCGCATCAGGTGGATATCATCGACCAGCGTCGCGGCCTCTCGCGCCATCCGGTGATCTTCGTGCGCGTCAATGGCCGTAAATACGCCATCAAAGAGACCAGTCCCGAAGCTGCCAGTGAAGAGATCGCCAATTATCGCGAGATCATCCGCCGTGGATGTCCCGCATTGGTGCCAGTAGGCCATCTGGTCGTCATCGGCGAACCGCTAGCAGCCGGGACGATTGCGGGCTATACACAATATATCTCGGGTGATATGGGATACTGTGTTACGCGGTTGGCGACCCGTGTCCTGCCGCAGTCGCTGCTTTATCAATATCCCTTCACCGAGGAGAATAAGCGCAAATTGCTGGTGGCGATTGCGCGACTCCTCGTCACGCTGCACAATTCAGGAATCTTTTGGGGAGATCCCTCTCTGGCGAATGTGCTGGTGGACCTCAGTCGCCGCCGCTTATTGGCAGTCCTGGCTGATGCGGAGACCGTACAGATTCATGACGATCCACTCAGCCCAGCGATCCGCCAACATGACGTGGATTTCTTTATCGAGGCGATGCGTTGGCAGAGCGAGGATATTCGATTGGCGCGCGAATTGCCGGAGGAAGAAACCGTCATTACCGAAGATGACACGATCTTCTTTCAGGAAACCTATGACGCCCTGCTACGGATCGGGAGTCGTCCTACCCATGATATCGAAGAAGCGTTGAACCGACTGGGATCTGGCATGGTCGGGTTGGGCAGCGGCATGCTGGGTCTGGGTGCGTTGGCCTGGCGTGCCAGTGTCACAAGCCTTGAGATGACCAGGCGCCCTGGCTGGTATCGCGAGCAGTTGCGTGACCTGATGGGTATCTGGATTCCCCGACGCTACGCCCGGCGGCTGTATGATCTGGTATTGGGGCATAAATGGCTGATGAGTGAGGAAGCTGGCTATGATGTCGGGCTGGGCGATGCCGCCGCTGATTTCCGCGAAAGATACCACGACCCGCTCGTCGAATTATTGCGGGCCTATGCCCCCGACCGCCCAATTGACTACGCCGACTACCTGCACATTCTGCAACATATCTGGACATTGAGTCAGCGTGAGGGACGACCCATCCCAATCGAAGAGGGCGCGATCGACTACCTCCTGCCCCGCGACGGTTAAAGGACGCCCGCACGTTTGTCATTCTTATGTGGCACGCGCTACGATACAGGTGGAAGCGCCAAATACACCATGGGCTTCACGCACGCGCAAGTTGAGGGTAATCATCGCATGCAGTATCGTCGTCTCGGTAATGCGGGCTTGAAAGTCAGCACCATTGCCTTCGGTGGATGGATCAATTTCGGCTCTGATACCATATCAGAACACATAGCGCGCCAGACCATCAGCGCCGCCTACGAGAGCGGTATCAACTATTTCGATCTGGCCGACATCTACGCAAATGGGCGTGCCGAAAAGCAGATGGGGCAGATCCTCTCGCAGTATCCACGTCATTCGCTGGTTATTGCTACCAAAGTCTTCTGGCCGATGTCGGATGAAGTGAACGATCGAGGCCTCTCGCGCAAACATATCATGGAATCCATCGCGAAAAGTCTCCGTCGACTGCAGACCGACTATGTTGACCTCTATTTCTGCCATCGACCTGATCCCAATACACCGTTGCTAGAAACAGCTCGCGCCATGGACGATCTGGTGCACCAGGGCAAAGTACTCTATTGGGGCACCTCCGAGTGGTCTGGCGCTCAGATCAGCGAGGTACTCGAACTCTGTGCGCGCTACAATTTGTATCCGCCACAGGTCGAACAGCCCAACTATTCGTTGCTCAATCGGCAGCGTGTCGAAACGGAGATCGTGCCGGTGACAGTGCCGGGTGGGATGGGTTTGGTCGTCTTCTCGCCATTAGCACAGGGCATGCTGACTGGGAAATATGATGATGGCATCCCGGATGATTCACGTTTCGCGCGCGAATCCTGGGCGAAAGAACGCTTCATGACCGAGGCCAATGTAGCGAAAGTGCGTCAACTTGCGCCAATTGCCGCTGAATTGGGTATCACTCGCGGGCAATTGGCATTAGCCTGGGCCTTAAGGCAACCAGGCATCAGCAGTGCGATCATCGGCGCAACCCGCCCCGAGCAGGTACGCGAGAATGTGATCGCCAGCGAGGTGACACTGAGCGATGAAGTTGCGGCCCAGATCCAGACGCTCGTAACCACTGAGTGATAATGACGTACCAGGCGAAGTAGGTTGGCCTTCTGGCACATGTGGGGTTCTGTTGTGCGAGGAGCGGACAAACACTGTTATCATTTCGTGATAGTGCGCTCTTGCGTTGAGGTTCTGTCCATGCTATGCTCGACGTATGTGCTCGTTCAGCGACGATAGGACCCCATTTGCTACGAACCTGCACTGGGCAACCCCGCTTCTGGCTGGTCGTGCGGCACCTCGATTGTGTGTGAGGCAACCGGGTAGTGTGCCCCCTGCGGAAGCAAGGCGCAGCCAACAACATCAAGGAGCACCGCTGGCATGCACCAGGTGTTACGACTCGCGGATTACGATGATACGCCGATGTATAATACGCGCGCCATCGTCAGGATGACGCAGGTGAAAGCGCCACGCTTGCGTGCCTGGGAGCGGCGTTACGCTGTCCTTACACCTCACCGCCGGGATGACAATGCTTATCGGCTATACTCCGAACGTGATATCGCGATTGTGCGTTGGCTACGCGATCAGATCGAGGCGGGGATGACAGTGAGCCAGGCCATTGTCATGCTGCGCAGTGGCAAAGAGGAGAGTGTGGCGCGAGTTATGCCAGCACCGACGGCTCCGCAGAACGTGGCGCTCGGTGCCATGGCGCACGAACTCTTTCAGGCTGCGTTGCAGGTTGATGAGGATAAGGCGCTACGCATATTGCGCGAAAGTCTTGCTGTGGCGCCGATCGAAACCGTTACGCCAGAGATCATCATCCCAGCGCTCCACATGCTCGGTGAGGCCTGGGCTGGTCAACAGGATGTCATCATGCAGGAGCATTTCCTCTCGGCGATCATCCATGCGCAGATCGACGCGATCTGGCACGCGACGAGCAACCCACCCGATGGGCCATTGACGCTGGTGGGGTGCGTCGAGGGTGAATTGCATGATCTCGGGTCGCTCATCCTGGCGCTTTTCTTACGGCGTGCCGGAGTCCGCGTTTCGTACTTTGGAGCAAATATTGATACCCCTTCGCTCGTGCGCCTGGTGAAGGTCATGCGACCAGCAGCTATCTGTCTCTCTGTTACCCTTCCTGAACATATTCCCAATGCGATCTCTGCCTTCCAGCAGATTGTTCAGATCGGTGGTGTCCAGCTCTTTATCGGTGGGCAGGCGTCGTTGCCAGATTCGGACCAGGATATCGCCGCACGCGCCATCTACTTAGGTGCCGATAGTGGGCAGGCGGTGATGATGATAAAAAGGACGCTTGGACGAATATGACACTAGTAACGCCTTCCGCGGTCACACAGCAACCATCGGCAACCCCGCGGCCGACTTTCCCTGGTTGGGGTTACGCTGGTCTTGCTAGCATCGCCGTGGGATGGGTCACCGCCTGGCTGCCCACTCATCCCCTCTCCGCGGTCTCATTCATTCTCTTATGGGGCGGCCTGATCTTTACCCTGGATGCCCTCAATGTCTACCGCAGTGGCACATCACTATTGCGCGCGCATGCTGCCAAATTCTGGCAACTCTTTGTCTTCTCGACGATCTTCTGGTGGATGTTCGAGGGACTGAATGCGCGAGTCCAGAACTGGCATTATCTGACTGACCATCCCTTTGGACTCAGCTGGAATGGGTTGAGCTATAACATCATGGCGACGCTCTGTTTCAGCACCGTCCTTCCTGCGGTGATGGAGATGGCAGCGCTCTTCAGCACCTTCCGTCTCTTTGCCTCCAGCACAATTCCAGAGACGCGCGCCCCACGCCCATGGCTTATCGTGGAACTGCTGCTTGGGATCGTTACTCTCGCACTGCCGCTGGCGTTCCCGCAGTATTTCTTCGGATTGATCTGGGTCGGACCATTACTCATCCTGGATCCAATCAATGGTTTTCTGGGACGTCGCACCGTCATTGGACGATTATACGCGCGCGATTGGCGTTTCATGTTCCGTTTGCCTCTCGCGACGCTAGCGTGCGGTTTCTTCTGGGAGATGTGGAACTACTGGTCACTGCCCAAGTGGTACTACACGGTACCCTATGTTGGTTTCGCGAAGATCTTCGAGATGCCGTTGCTCGGATATAGTGGTTACCTGCCGTTTGGTTTGGAACTCTTCGCGTTGTATCAATTCTTGCTATGGGTGGTGCGGCAGCATCGCGATGCGCTGCCCTTTTGAAGCGCGACACTCCTTGATACCAAATCGCGAACACCGCGGTTTGGTTGTGGCTGAGGGAGCACGCTACCTTGACAAACCGAATGTGGCGTGCTATCATGATCCCGTCATTCGGCTTGCCAAGGTAGCTCAGTCGGTAGAGCACAGCACTGAAAATGCTGGTGTCGGCGGTTCGATTCCGCCCCTTGGCACCCCACATTTGCGCGCCAGACCAACCTCGTCCCCCTCCCCATCGCAAACATCAAAACAATGTGTAGCCGTGTGCGTGGTGTATAATCGCTTTCCTCCCATCTCATTCAATCTCCACCAGTCAAGGTTGTGCACTCGACCTGTTGCTGTGCTAGGATACACATAACTCATGACCGCACCGCAAGGCGGACACCATGGGCTGCAACGAGTGCTGTTGGGAGGATACAAGACCGCATGACCCCTGAACATGTTGATGTCCTGATTGTCGGGGCGGGAATCTCAGGCATTGCCGCTGCGTACTACATTCAGCAAATATTCACCGCGCAGCGGCACCTGAACCTCCGGACGTACGCCATCATCGAAGCACGCGATGCCATTGGGGGCACATGGGATTTATTCCACTATCCGGGGATCCGGTCTGACTCTGATATGCACACACTGGGTTACGCGTTTTATCCCTGGCAAAATCCGAAAGCGATCGCTGATGGCCCGGCAATCTGCGCGTATGTACGCGAAACCGCCGCGCACTTCAGCATCGATAGGCATATCCACTTCCATCACCGACTGCGTCGCGCCGCGTGGGACAGCGATAAAGCGCGCTGGGAGGTGATCGTCGAGGTTGGGCCAGCGGCGACGCCGACCATAATCACCTGTGGTTTCCTCTACATGTGCACAGGCTACTATGACTATGACCAGGGCTATACGCCGCAATGGCCGGGAGTCGAGCAATTTCAGGGAACCATCATCCACCCCCAACAATGGCCGGAGCAGCTAGACTACACTGGCAAACGCGTCGTGGTCATCGGCAGTGGCGCGACGGCGGTCACGATCGTCCCCGCGATGGCCGATCAGGCAGCACACGTGACCATGCTGCAGCGTTCACCAACGTACATCGTCTCACGCCCATCCGAAGATCGCTCCGCCAAATGGTTACAGAGTCACTTCCCAGCGTCCATCGCGCATGGTCTGACGCGGTGGAAGAACATCCTGTCGGGCATGTATACTTACGCTCTGGCGCGCAGCCGCCCGGCACTGGTGCGCACGGCGATTGTCAAGATGGTGCGCACCGAACTAGGCCCCACCTATGATGTCGCGAAAGATTTCTCTCCGACCTATAACCCTTGGGACCAACGCGTCTGTCTGGTACCGGATTCGGATCTCTTTCAAGCGATGAAAGCTGGTAAGGCGTCGGTGGTCACCGATCAGATCGAGACCTTTACCGCGACTGGATTGCGTCTGGTGTCTGGCAAGGAGTTGCCAGCCGATATCATAATCACCGCGACCGGCCTCACGATGCGCCTTATGAGCGGAGTCGAATTGACTGTGGATGGTCGGCATGTTGATCTCGGTACATCGCTAACCTATAAAGGGCTCATGATCAGCGATGTACCGAATCTGGCGGCGAGTTTTGGCTATACCAACGCTTCGTGGACGTTAAAATGCGAACTGATCGCTCGTTATGTCGCCCGGTTGTTACGCTATATGGACCGCCATGGTTATGATGTATGTCTCCCCGCGCGTCCGGCCGGAGTGGTCGGCACACGGCCCGCGATCGACTTCACCTCGGGCTACGTGCAGCGCGCGGTAGCAACTTTGCCACGACAGGGTCAGAAGCGTCCCTGGCGGACCTATCAAAACTATGTCCGTGACCTGTTCATGATGCGCTATAACCGCGTAAGTGATGGGACGCTACGCTTCATGCGACGGCAAAATTATCAGTCATCAACCATCCGCTAATTCAGCAATTGCAACATACTGTACTGTAGATATCGCTACGATGCACTTTGTTACGGCGCAGCGCAGCACTGAAACATTCAGTGGGTGAGAGGGCAAAGGATGAAATTAGGATGCGATTACTATTAGACGATTCAACCGAACCAGTCATCTACACGATTCAGGATGGGGCCATCTATGCTCTGGACGCTCAAACAGGCGAATTACACTGGTCTGGTGATCGTGTAGGGTGGGACGCGTTGGTCGGATGCGCCAGCGCATCCATTGTCGTCCGACAATCCTTTCAGTATCTGGCGGGCCTTGCAGCCGCAGATGGTACTGTGTTGTGGTCTGTCGAGGGCAACGCCGGCTATCAGATGGATGTGACGTCAGATGATGTAGTGCTGGCACGTGGGGGATCGTATCAACAGCAGGGTTATATGGAAGCATTCGATGCACAGAATGGTACCCTGCTCTGGCGGCACGTATGGCCCAGCACGCCTTTTGATGAAGCTCGTGACCAGGATGAAGATCGTCCAGTCTGGCATGGAGACACCTGTTACTATGTGGAACATGGGGATACGCTCGTTGCGATCGTTACAAGAACAGGAGAGGTGCGCTGGCGCTACCACCATCCCGCCGCGTTCACTGTTGACCCAGCAGTTGATGACGACTTCGTTATTATTGGAACAGCGGACGAGTTCGTCCTTGCTTTTGCTGCGATAAATGGAGAGCTAACATGGCGATTCCCGATGGGTTTCGCTCATCCACCGACCACGCGTCCCCGTATCGGTTCGGGTCGCGTTCTGGTGGGTGCGGAACGCGTCGTGGTTGCTTTGGACGCACAAACCGGTCAGAGTCTCTGGCATGTGATCCCCGGAAAAGATCTGGATACGGATGAACCTGTGTTTAACACCTTGAACGAATTTTTGGAGATCACCCCCGACCTTAGCTATATCGCATACCTGGCTTTTTCGGGCGACCCACATAGTGGAGGCGATCCTGATCTGTATTGTGAGGTCAGCGCATATGATGCAGTTGGACAACGCATCTGGCGCCATGTCAGCAGTCAGATCCTGTTCATGGGCAGAAGTCATGATCGGTGCTATCTGTGGTTTGCGGAATATGATCGGGGTGAGGTGTGGGCCCTGTCGCCGACAGGACAGATCATCCAGACTGTACGATTACCTAGTTCTGCGTCTGTCTTAGTGTCGGAATCTGCTCTATTCGTGGCGTCAAGCGGGAACCTCATCGCTTATTCCTCGGATTTAACGGCACCATTGTGGCACACGCCAATCAGATAGAAATTAAGGCTCTAGCCGCGCAAACCGCCATCCCATGAGGGTGAGCACCCAGGGCCTTTAGCCCTGGCATTAGCTGTCGAGACAGAAGGCTATTCGGCGTCAGAAGTTGCTGCCATCTGCAACGCGGCTGCTTGATCATATCCGAAGTAATCTGTATTTTGCACAAGGTTGACTAGTAGTTGAAACGGAAAGGATCGACCTTAAAAGTGGGTGGGTTGAACGGGATAAGCACGCTTCCAAGAAGGGTTCGGCACTAATCTGTTCGGTGGCTTGGGCCTGGAGCACCTGATTCACCACAGTTTGCAGCACACTAGCCAAGGCAACTTCTTGTGTCAACTGGGATTGCAACTGCTCGGTTTCTTCGTTCAGATGAATCGTGGGCGGGCTTCTACTCCTACTTGGCGTTGTTCATTGCTACGAGCCTAGCAGTAGAGGCATCCCCATCTTGCGCAAATTACAGAACTTCTCGGACTCTATTTATGTATATTGCTATGAGAGTAAAATCAACTAGATCCGATCATAAATGTGTTGTATATTGTTCTTGGAGAAGTACTCCCAGGTTCTTTTTGTGTATTGGAGGTTGTGCCATGATGATCTCATTACAACAGCGATTGGCTACTGTCAGACAACGCATTGCTGCATTGCCCCCCCTTGAACCTACCAGGTATAGCCCGTATTTCCGAGGGGTAACGGCAATCGCTGCGGCAGCGTTTGTTTGGTATGTATTAAGATTGCTGCCCTATTATCCACTTGGGTGGCAAGCTTTACTCATGATCCTGGTGCTTGTCATCTGGTTTGTACGCCCTGTCACAGGGGAGCGCGTAGCGTTAACCGCTTTTATTTTGCCGGTGGCCTATAGCTTCCCTTACGGAGGACTGGGCTTAGCAATTGCAGTGGGAACCTTCTGGATCGCCTGGCTTCTGCCCCCATCTGGATTTCTCTGGATAGCCCTTGCCGTTCTCATTTATGCTTTTCCACCCCTTCTTCCCTTCATTTTTGTGGTCCCACTCGCCCTGGCATTCGAAGGGCCTTCACAAGGAGGCTTCCTTGCTGGTCTTACCGCCTTTTTCCTAGAAATCTTGATGCTCATTGGTGGGCGGACTCATAGCACGATCTTAAGTGGGGGCAAATTGCTGGCACCATTGATTCATGTTCAGGCTAAGCCGATTGACTCGCTTATTGACTGGAAATGGCTACAGATCCTGGGTGATCCAAATTTGCGCGTACTTGGGTTTCTTGGCCGCATATTTATTCCATTTGTAGAAGATCCATTGTTGTTGGGACAGATTATTCTCTGGAGTGGTAGCACGGCTCTCGTCGCGATAATTCTGCGTAAGCCCTTTACAACCAGACTCCCGCGCAATGTACAGGCATTGGTGAGTGGCATGCTCTGCCTCTCGATTGGTCAGGTCACCCTAGCATCATTACTTGCCGAGAGTGGAGCGGATATCGGAACTATTGCGAGTACTGCGCTGATATCAGGGGTCATCGTCTTGATCTTCGCTCCAATTCTTGAAGTTGGAACGGTCGCACTGCATTCGCAAGGTCATTTTACATCTGCGACGGCATTGAATGCGAGTGAACAACATGCTCCCACGAGTACCAAGAGGACTGAATCAAAAGAGACTATCGCTGCACGTGAGATCCCAAATGATCAATGGAGTGATTTGGCTGGTATAGATGATATCAAGGACGAACTCCAAGATGCCATTCACTCGCAATTCGATGAACGAACTCGCCAGATTCAAAAACGGATGGGAATACCTCCTATTCGAGGTATCCTGCTCTATGGACCACCAGGGACAGGGAAAACCAAAATTGCTCGGGTCATCGCTCATGAAGCAAACGCGACATTCTATGCAGTGAGTGGTACGGAATTCACCAGTAAGTGGTTTGGTGAATCGGAAGCGAATTTGCGGCGCATCTTTGAAGAAGCACGTGCGCATCGCCCGGCAGTTCTGTTCTTCGATGAACTTGAGGCATTTTTACCACTTCGCAAAGACATGGCGCGATCTGACGCACCAGAGAAAGGGATTATCTCCACCTTCTTGGCCTATACTGATGGGGTCAGCGATATGGAGGGCGTCCTACTCGTCGCAGCGACGAACTACCCCAACCTCATTGATCCTGCTGCACTGCGTCCGGGACGTTTCGATAAAGTCATCTATATGAGTCCGCCGGATGCGACGCATCGAATCGCGATTTTGACACGATATCTCGCGCACCGCCCATTGGCTGAAGATGTTGATCTCGTAAAGCTCAGCGCGCGGATGGAACGCTTCACGGGCGCAGATATCGAACGTGTCTGTATTGAAGCATCGCGGCGTGCTTATGAACGCACCAAAGAGGGGAAATCAGAGACGTTGACCATGGAGGATCTCGAAATTGCTCTGGGGGGAACGAGACCATCGGTGACTATCCCGATGCTGCGCGAATATGAAGCATTAGCCGATCAATACGGAAGACGTTCGTCCAGGCCTGGCCATATCGATGTGATCGATCGTCCGGATTATCATTGGTATGACGTCGCAGGCCTTGATGAGGTGAAACGCGTATTACGCGAGGCAATCGAATTGCCGCTGGCGCATCCTGAGCTTTTTGCTCAGTATCGCGTGAGGCCACACAAGGGTGTTCTACTTTTTGGCCCTCCAGGCTGCGGCAAAACTTTCCTGGCCAAAGTTGTAGCAAGTGAGGCACATGCGAGCTTCTTACATGTACGTGGCCCCGAATTGTTGGAACGGTTTGTCGGAGCTTCTGAGGGGCAATTACGGAACCTGTTCATTCGGGCCCGCGAAAATGTTCCTTGCGTCCTTTTTTTTGACGAGCTCGACGCAATCGCGACTATCCGTGGTAGTAATGATAGTTCTCATACACAGATATTGACACAGTTCCTGACGGAGATGGATGGGGTCGAGGAATTGAAAGGCGTGGTTGTCGTAGGGGCAACAAACCGGCCCGACGCCATTGATCCAGCCTTGTTACGTCCAGGCCGATTTGATCGCATCCTGTACATTCCGCCGCCGGATCTTGCTGCGCGAGTAGCTTTGCTGAAACTTGAACTGGGCCAACGGCCTATCGCTGATGATCTTGATGTCGACGCATTAGCTGTCGAGACAGAAGGCTATTCGGCGGCAGAAGTTGCTGCCATCTGCAACGCGGCGGCTTTTCGAGCCGCGACAGATTCGCTCCTTGCGGGTGAGTCGCAACGCATCTCAATGACGATGCTCCGCGAACAAATTCAGCAAACTCCGAAATCCCTTACTGATGAGGTAATTGCACAATATCGCGAATTGCGGCAACGGATGCAGCGTTGATGTTGGATAAGTGGGGGACGAGGATTCGAGCGGCTCATCCGTCACCTATCCTCACTCCCCCAGATAGGCTGCGCGAACCGCCGGACTATGCAAGAGTTCGTTTGCTGATCCCTGAATGACAATGCGGCCATTCTCGATGACGTAGCCACGGTGGGCACGTTCCAGCGCGATCTGCACATCCTGTTCAACCAGCAGGACGCTGAGCTGTTCTCGTTTTTGAATCGTATCGAGCGCGGCCAGGATGTCATCGACGACAATCGGCGCCAGACCAAGTGACAGCTCATCGATCAGCAACAGCGCTGGGCGGCCCATCAGTCCCCGCCCAATCGCGCACATCTGCTGTTCTCCACCCGACATCAACCCTGCCACTTGCTTACGGCGCTCGCGCAGTTTGGGAAATAGGGCATAGACGCGATCCAGATCTTCATGGATGCCGCGCTCTGTCCCCGCGCGACGCGTGTAGGCACCAAGCCGCAGGTTATCTTCCACCGTCAGCCCAGCGAAGAGGCGGCGACCCTGGGGCACATGGATCAATCCCAGCGCAGCAATATGCTCCGCGCGCGCGCGGGCGATGTCCTGACCTTCGAAGGTCACCTGACCACCCCAGGCAGGCAGCAAACCCGAGAGAGCCGTGAGCAACGTGGATTTTCCGGCACCGTTCGCGCCCACCATCGCCACCACCTCGCCGCGCCGCACTTCCATCCCGACATCCCAGAGTACCTGAGTATCTCCATAACCGACATCCAGGTGCGCGACATACAGTAACAGGTCGCTCTCAGTCGTCGATGTGGACCCCGTGACACCCGCGCTCATGCCAACCCCTCCATCCACTCGCTCGCCGGTTGTGCCGGATCTTTTTCAGCTTGTTTTTGTTTGGCATAGCGTTCACCAAGATACGCCTCGATCACCTTGGGATCACTCAGTACGGTATCCGGTGTATCCTCGGCGATTTTGCGGCCATGATGCAGCACCAGCACGCGATCCGAGACGCTGGCGATAGCGCGAACAATATGCTCAACCACCAATACCGTCACGCCGTCGCGGTTGATCGAGCGGATGAGTTCGATGGCATCGGTCACCTCGGCCGGTGTCAACCCCGCCATCACCTCATCCAGCAGCAAGATCCGTGGATCCATTGCCAGCGCGCGGGCTACCTCGAGTCGTTTGCGATCAGCCACGGTCAACTGATCACCCTTCAGCGTGGCTTTATGCGCCAGACCGACCCGTGCCAGCACCTCATCGGCCACATGCAGCGCCTGCGACCGACTGAGGCCACGTCGCCCAAAGAACGCCCCAACCATCACATTCTCGCGGATGTCCAACCCAGTGAAAGGTTGTGTCAACTGAAAGGTCCGGCCAATGCCCAGGTGCGCGCGGCGATGGGGCGGGAGGGTATTGATGGCTTGTCCTTGAAAGAGCACCTTACCAGAGGTCGGCGCCGCTGAGCCACCAATTAAACTCACCATTGTGGATTTACCCGCGCCATTCGGCCCGATGACGCCCAGCACCTCGCCACGTTGCACTGCGAAACTCACGTCATCCACCGCCGGTAAGCCGCCGTAACGCTTCGTCACATGTTGCAATTCCAGAATCGTCTCAGATGCCGTTGGCGGCGATAAATTTGCGGACACGGCGCACCCCCTCCACGAATTGATTGGCTCGCGAGTTGCCAGAAGCACCGGCACCTCCGGCGACGGGACGCCGCGTGAATTCTTGGACAACCCTGACGAGACCTTGCGGCAACGCGATCGCGACGATAATAATCGCAACACCGAGTAAGGTATCTGACCCAAAGTGATAGCCAAATACGCTTGTCGCCTGCCCTGAGGAGAGCGCGAATTGTTGCGAGGCATATTCAAAGATGATCGCGCCGATGATTGGTCCCAGCACCGTTCCGGAACCACCCAGGAATGTCACCAACACCATCGTCACCGAGATGCTTGAGGTGAAGACCGTCGCCGGCTCGAATCCACTGGAATAATAGGCGTAGATGCCACCCGCAATCGCCGTCGGAATCGCACTCAAAACATACGCGCCCACCTTATACCACGTCGTCGCGATCCCCAAAGTCTGGGCCGCCTGCTCATTCTCGCGTATCGCCACCAGGGCATACCCAAATTTACTGCGCGCGAGCCAGGTGGTGAGCAACAGACACACGAGCGCTAAAGCCACGAAACCATAATAAAACGCAATGTGTAGGCTCAGCGGTGGGAAGGGTGGCGAGGCCAGGCCGCCCGAACCGGCCACGTCCCGCTGTGTGACAATCTCTTCGACGGCAACCGAGGTGCCCAGCGTCGCGATGGCGAAATAATGCCCTTTCAAGCGCAATGTTGGCAACCCAATCAGAAATGCGAAGATCGCCGAGATCACGACGCCTGCCAGCAAACCAATGAAAAATTGTTGCGGGCGCTGCGGATCATACGGGCTGATCACCTTGGGATTAGAAAGAAACGAGACAGCAACGGCATAGGCGCCGATGCCGAAGAAGGTGACGTTCCCGAATGCCGAATAGCCCGTGAAGCCACCGATGAAGTTCCAACTTTGCGCCAGTACGATATACATCGTGATGATGGTCCAATTGCTGGTGAGGGTATCACTGCCCAGGGTTGGGATAGCGGCGATCCCGCCCAAAATCACCAGGCCACCCAGCAACGACCAGAGCCAGCCACGCCCCGCGCGGGTGGTGGTCGCATCGCCAGAGGCTGGCCCGCTGCCGGCAACCGGCGAATTTGAAGCTGTGGAAGAGGTCTCTCTCGGCATGCACATACTCCTCAACGCGACACGGTGCGCTTGATCTCACTTGAGGGAGCCACGGTCGGCACCCATCGCGGCGGCTTGTCGATGCTAGTACAGAGCTGTGATAATGCGCGGTCCGGGCCAGCGTTATTGACTATAGAAAGCCTTGCCGAAGAGACCAGTGGGACGGACCAGCAGCACGATCACGAAGACCGCGAAGGCCACCGCATTCTCGTAGCCAACACCAACTCTCGGCAAGACCACAGGCAGGAACGTTTCGATAAACGCGAAGACCATCCCACCTGCCACCACTGCCCAGGGTGTCCCCAGACCACCAAGCACGACAATGGCGAAACTGCGCAGCGTAAATAACTCGCCACGGGTTGGGTAAAATGCCTGCATCTGCCCCAGCAGGGCGCCTGCCGCGCCAGCCAGTGCCGCACTGATCGCGAACGTCAGGGCATAGATCTGGCGAATGTCAATTCCCATGAGCCGCGCCGCGTCCCGGTCCATCCCGGTCGCCAGGATCGCGTTACCCAATCGCGTGCGGCTGAGGAATGCTGCCAAAGCCGCCGTCAGCACGATCGCAATCGCCGCCGAGATGAAACGGACTAGCGAGATATGTGCGCTACCCAGGTTTATCCCAGCGCCCTCGATCGTCGAGTTGATGAAGCGATTATCACTCGTAAACAAGTTCTGAAGCGTGTCGGTCAACAACAATTCCAGCCCGAAGGTCAGTAGGAAGGTCACCAGCAATGGACCACGGATGACGCGATTGATAATACCATATTGGATGATCCAGCCCAGCGCAAACAGCATTCCCATCGAGAAGAACAACGCCAGAAAGGGACTGAGATGCAGGTTGGTTGCGACCTGATAGGCGATATACGCGCCAGTGATAATGAAGACCCCATGAGCCAGGTTGATGATATTCATGATGCCCCACACCAGCGAGAAACCCAACGCCACAGCGGCATAGAAAGACCCCAGCAAGAGCCAGTCGACAATCGGTTGCATACCTTGTGTTTCCTCCAGACAGGGAATGTGGGGGCAGTGTGAAGAGCTACTACACCATCCTCGCCGTCATGTCAGGCGCGGCTAGGTCCACTGGTCACCCACTCAGAGATGGCGTGGGTGCCCAGCGGACCCTCTGCCTTACCGCTCGTCGCCGCCTCAGCGGCTGCCGAATGGCGGAGTAGGATAGGTCATGGTCGCGCTCGCGACATTGGCTGGATAGACAGTGTAGAGCTTCCCATTCTGGATCTGGAATGTGACCATGGGCTTCGTCGTATTGATGCCCGTGCTATCAAACTTGATCTCGCCAAAGAACGTCTGCACATCCAGATTGGCGAGCGCGTCGCGGACTTTAGCGGGATCAATCGAACCAGCCGCCTGGATGGCATACTGGAACGCTAAGGCCGCGGCCGTCCCATCGGCGGATTGGTAGGCGGGCTGGTGGCCGAACATCGCCACATATTGTTGCGTATAGGCTGCCGGCGTGCCAAAGAGATCCGTTCCTGTATACTTCAGGTCAGAATCCCACTGCGAACTGCCGATGACGTCATTGGCATCCGCGCCGAGCGTCGAGATGAAATCCGGTGTGGAGGGTCCAACCGTGAAGCCCCACAGTTTAGGATTGATGCCGAGCTGTTTGGCAGTCTTGATCGTCGTTTCAGCCTCGTTCGTATGGCCCGAACCGAGGACGAAATCTGGCACATTGCCACCGGCGGCTGTCTTGACCTGATTGAGCACGCTGGTCAGGTCAGTCGCGTTCGCGGCATACTTGATGAAAGCCACAACGGGTAGATTGATACTCTGCGCGTAGGCCTGCGCTGCTTTTGCGACATCCTGGGAGAATGCGTCGTCGGCATAGATAATCGCGATATTCGCAGGCGGAGTCGGTTGCGCCATCGCGGCCTTCACCATGATCTTGGCATATTCGGTCGCTGGGCTGAGGACGCCAAAGATGTATTTGTACCCCTTGGAGAAAATCTGCAGACTGGCGCCGTTCGGTTCGACCATCGGGATCTGGTATTGCTCAGCGATGGCTTCGTCTTGCAACGTCGCCGGCGTGCCATAAGGGCCGAGCAAGAAGTTGACTTTATCGGAAGTCACGAGTTGTTGGGTCAACTGCTTGCTGGTCGTCGGATCGCTCTTGTCATCATAGTACTTAATATCGACCTTATACGTCGTGTTCCCCACTTTAATGCCACCAGCGGCATTGACCTTAGCCTTCCACAACTCGTAACCCTCTTTGGTCAGGTTGCCTTCGGTCGCAGTGGATCCGGTCAGAGAGAGCGCCGAACCAAAGGTCAGCGTCTGCGTGCTCCCACTCGATCCGCTCCCGCTGGAAGAACTGCCGCCGCAAGCCGCGAGCAACAGGACAGCGATCATCGCGGCCGTAGTGAGCCAGGGAAAGAAGCGCCGTGTTGTTCGGGAAACCGTCATGGATAACCCCCCTCGACATTGAAGAAAAGAACGGCGATATACCTGATGGTGAGGATCCGGTCCTCGCTCGGAATCCATCAGCCGACGCCAGGAAAGGTGAAGCTCTAAATACGTCACCCCGTCCTGCATTTCGGTTTGCGTCATCGCTCTACCAAATGATACGTCAAGCTACTCTTCAAAGAATACGCACATTGTGCGGGTAATTTCACGAAGCATCTGGGCCTTGAACGGACCCAAGGGTCGTGATTATCCGATGATAACCCCGGCATGGTATGATAAGAGTCGAAACCATTGAGGAAAACCACTCTGCAAGCACCGGACCTTCCGGCGGCACCGGACCTTCCGGCGGGATGCAACACTATTCTCAGCACCGCCACAGCTAAGGGAGAGCGGCCTATGGCAGACCCGCAACTTGCTGCCGCACGGACATACACCGTCCTCATCATCGATGACAATCCAAATCTGCTCCTGGTCATCGCCACCGCGTTACGTCGTCTGGGGAATTTTCAGGTCCTGACCGCGACCGATGGCGTTGCGGGTTTGCAGCTCTGCAGCCTGCACCACCCTGATTGTCTGGTGATCGATGTCCGCATGCCGGGCATCGACGGCTATCAGGTCGTGCGCACACTCCGCGGTGATCCTGCGACCGCGTCATTGCCGCTGGTCATCCTGACCGCGATGGCCCAGGATACAGATCGGTTCATTGGCCTGGCATCGGGTGCCGATCACTATCTCTTGAAACCGATCAAACCGCTGGACCTGGTCGCCGCCATCCAGCGCGCGATCATGACCAGCGATGCAGATCGTCTGCGCCGCCTGCGCGATCTCGCGGCGGCAAGCGATGACCAGGAGCCGCCACCAACCGGCGGCATGCCGGCGTAATCGACCAGAGAGGGATGCGATGCTCCGCGAAGTCTCGTTCATCTCACCATCCGAGCGCTTGATCTATCGCGAATATGAGCGACAGCGTCGCTTGCG
>DAIDHM010000091.1 GCA_027459705.1 Ktedonobacteria bacterium
ACCACTCATCCCCGCCGTGCAATCCGCCCGATTCGTCGTACCAGACGGCATCGACGCCCAGGCGCTGCCGCAGATCGTCGACCAACTTCAACCCAAATTCGCTATCCAGATGGCTATGGCTCACGAAGATCTTCGGCGTCGACATCGCGCGGCTCCTCTTTCTGGCACGGCATACTCAACCGAATGGTCCGGTGCCCCTTCGCGGTCAGGTCGGCTTTCTCAGCTACAGCATAGCACACAGGCGCTGGATGCCACAAGGACGATCACACAGACCGGGCGACAGCTCACGGCGCGCCCCCACGCCCATGCGGCCATCCACCGCCGCCCGCGTCCTGCCATCGCGTCGCCGCGATCTCCACGCCGCCCCCGCGCGCAGGCGATCAGCGCCGCTGTAATTTGCTGATCGCTTTACGGGTCGGCATATTCACTTGCCAGCCAGATTCCGCGGCGAAGTGGGCGAACAATTGCGCGAAGCGTTCGCGATCCGCCACGGAGATGACCGCCAGCGCGTCAGCGGTCTCGATAGCATAGGGATAGCCATTACCCACGATAATCTCCGCCCGCAGCACATCCATCACCCGGCCAAACAGCACACTATCGCGAGCGACCCAGGCGGGCATCTCAACACGGGCTGGCGGCCGATCGGCGGTCGCGCGCAGGTAGGTGAACGCGATCGCGTCGCGCTGCGCGCCATATTGTTCGAGGACATCCCCGCGCGCTGACAACCATGGCACCGCGCAATCGCCCCACGCCATCGACGCTCCCCAGAGATGCGCGTCATATAATCGGCGGCTCTCTGGCAACTCCGGCGCTAACGCGCGCGCCAGCGAGATCAGATCGCGCGCGCGGCTACTGTCGATGTAAGCAACCAGTGGCACATGGCTGCTCTCGGAGGCCTCCAGCAGATCGCGGACCGCGAGGACATACGCTGCCCGCAAGACAGGGTGCATTTTGAGGGCAAAGGAGACGATCAGCGAACCATCCAGAATCGCCAGGGCTGTTTCTGGGGGCACCGGACCATCCGGCGGCACCGAGACGCCCGGTCGGGGAGTTCCGGCGACTTCACGCATCCAATTTGCCAGGACGCGTGCTTCCAATTCGAACCGCCGCAGGTTCACCAGCGCCTCGGGAGTGACGCCGTCATCATCACCCACCGCCAGCGGCGCCAATTCATCGGGCGCCAACACCTCGATCTCGACGACCTTGCGATAGGGACGCGTGGCATCGTGCGGGTTGACGAAGATCCCTGCCTGCACCAATCCCACCGGCACCGGAGCATCCTGCCAGGGTTGGATCTGGCTGCCATCAACCGCCGCGGTCGTCATGCCCGTGATCGCGGCCTCCGCCCAGGTGCGCGCCGCTTCGTGGTGCGCGAAGGCGCGACCGAACGGCTGAACAGGGAGATCGCCTGGCGACGGCGACCGCGCGGCCCACGCGTCATATGCGGCCAGGGGCTGCGCGCCATGCGCGCCCGGCTGCGCCAGCAGCAGGTCTTGCAGGGCCGCCGCCGTCGCCGCGCGCTGGGGCAGAGCGCTCAATACCCGACGATAGGCCGCCAATGTGGACTGAAACGCGCTTTCTTGCCGCGTAAAGCTGGAACGCTTTGTCGCGAGCGCCTCCGCCACCCGATCAAGATAGAACATGGGCACACTCCTCGGTCTGGTCTCTGGCAACTGGCGCCGGACCATCCTGCCACCCGCGCCGCTACGGGCAGGGGCCAGACAGCGGACCTGACGCATGGCGGCGCGGATGGACCCGCGCGCCACCCGGTGGCACCGGGCCACCCGGGCGCGCAGGTTTGGCTGCCGCACCGCCTGATGCGATCAGCTGAGCAGCGACTCCAGCTCGCCGACCGCGCGATCAAACTCCGCCACGGCCGCCTCGATCGGCGCGGGGGTCGTCATATCCACCCCAGCATCCTTCAGCAGGTCGATGGAATAATTCGACGACCCCGAATGCAACAGGCGCAGATAGCGTTCGACCGCGGGCGGCACCGGACCACCCGGTTTGCCCTCCGTCAACACCGCGCGCGCCAGCGCGGTGGAAGCCGCGATGCCCGTGGCGTATTGATACACATAGAAGCTGCTATAGAAATGGGGGATGCGCGACCATTCCCACCCGATCAAGTCATCGACCTGAACGCCACCCGCGCCGCCATAGTAGCGATCGTTCAGATCTTTGTAGATGCCGCGGAGCAATTCTGGGGTCAGAGACTCCCCAGCTTCGGCGCGCGCGTGCACGGTCTGTTCAAACGACGCGAACATCGCCTGCCGGTAGAACGTGGCGCGGAACCCATCGACATAGTGATTGACGACGGCTGTCCGCAAGGCGCGGTCCGTCGTCACATTTAACAGATACTGCGTAAGCAGCGCTTCGTTGAAGGTCGACGCAATCTCGGCCAGGAAGATCGTGTAATCAGCATAGGGATACGGCTGGGCCTGACGGGTGAAATAGCTGTGCATCGAATGTCCCAGCTCGTGCGCCAGCGTATACAGATCATCCAACTGTCCCTGGTAATTGAGCAGGATGAACGGCTGGGTCCCGAACGCGCCCCAGCTATAGGCACCGCCGCGTTTGCCCTCATTCTCCATCACATCGATCCAACGCGAGCGCAGCCCTGTCGCCAACGGCTCGGTATAGGCCTGACCCAGGGGCGCCAGAGCGGCCACCACGCGGTGCCGCGCGACATCATAGGGGATCTCGACCTCGGCGTTCGCGACGAGCGGCACATACAGATCATACATATGTTGATCGCCTGACAAACCCAGGACGCGCTCGCGCAAGCGCAAATAGCGATGCAGTGGCGCCAGGTTCGCCTCCACGGTCTGGGTCAGATTCGTGTAGACAGAGACCGGAATATTATGGGAGTCCAGCGCCGCCGCGATCGCGGAATCATAGCGGCGTTCTCGCGCATAGATCAGATTCTTCTTGACCTGGGTAGAGAACGTTGCAGCGATGGTGTTCTGCATGCTCTTGAACGTCGTGTGCATGCCTTCGAAGGCCTGGCGCCGCACCTCGCGGTCCTGGCTGCGCATGAGTACGAGATAGTTGCCCAGTGAGAGCTGGATGGTCCCATCAGCCGAGGTAATCTGCGGAAAGAGGGCGGGCAAGTCAGCGTTATCAATCATCTCGAAGATGCGATCGGGCGCCGCCGCCAGTTCGCCCATACTGGCAAGCAGTTGCTCCACCTCGGCGCTGCGGACGTGTGGGCGGGCGCGCGTAATGTCGTCGATCTGGTGCTGATAGAGCGCGAGATCGGGGGTGGATGCGAAGAAGCTCGCCAGCGTCGCGGGATCGATCGCCAGGATTTCGGGGACAAAGAAGGCGATGACCGCGCTAAACTGCGCCGCCAGCGTCGCGGCGCGATCGGTCAACGCTTGATACTGGGTGCGGCGCGTATCTTCATGGAAGCGCATATTGGCATAGACGAGCATACGCTCCAGCGTCTGACTGACGGAATCGCGCAACTGAAGCGCGTGATACAGCGTAGCTCCGTCCTGGTGGAGCGTGCCAGCGCAAGCGGTCAGCGCGGGAAGTTGCGCGGTCACCTCGGTGAAGGCCTCTTCCCAGGCCTGGTCGGTAGCGAAGATCGATTCGAGGTTCCAGGTCAACTCGACGGGAACCTCACTGCGCGGTGGGGCGGCTTTTACCACAAAATCCTCCAGGTCATGCTTAGGCCCTAGGGGCGAACATGGGGTATGGCATCCGATGGTTCAGTGAGACCACCGCCGTACATCACATCGCACGAGTGCGGTTGGCAAAACGCGGGCGTTGCGATACGCAGCGATGGTCAGATTCCAGCGACCCGCTACGCGAAGTCCGCGCACGGGCAGCGGAATTGCGGTGTGTCACTGGTCGTATTTTAGCACGTCCATTACCTATCCATGCCGCGAGGCGCACTGTACAGAGGGTCCGCGCGGACGGCGTAGCGGATGCGTCCGGGCACCACGGGGGAATACGCCACCCGAATTCGCGATACCACAGGGAAGACTGTTCTCAATGATGTCCAAGAAGCGATATAATGTCAGAGATGCACGGTCCATCGGGTCAACCTGGCCGTATGGTGATTGTCTGCTAGACCGCGATGGCGACCGGAGGGTCCGGTGCCGCTGAGGATGACGTGAACGAAGAAGCAACACTTTCCCCCCTGGAACCAGAACGGGAGCCAGCCACCGGAGGGTCCGGTGCCACCGAAGGGTCCGAGACGGCGAGTGCGTTCGAATGGCCGACGCATGGAGGATATCTTGGCTGTCTGATGGGGATGTTCATTGGCTGTGTCCTCGCTGGATTTTTGAGCAGTACGATCATCTCATTCGTCCATTTCGTGCGGGGAACCGCGCAACCACTCTTCATCATCGCGGCGGTTGTGCTCATGGTGGTCGTTATCGGGGTCTTCGGTCGAATTGGCTGGGGAGCAGGGAAACGGTTTTATCGAGATTATCAACAACCCGCCGAACCGACGACAGGCGCGTCGCCGCAATGAGGCGGCCCGGGCAAGGAGAGGAAGCAGAGATCATGGCTTCGGTCATGCAGGCAGTCCCGGTGGCTGATCCTATCGCGGAGGTTCTCGCCGGGTTCAGTACGCGACGTGTTCCGCTCGATTACGCGTATTTCAAATTTAATCTCCCGGAACGCGGATTGGCGCTCAGGGTCGATATCGTGATTCGGCGGCGACGGCGACTGGTGCAGGTACGCGCGCATCTGTATCATCTTCCTCTCCATGCATCCGCGTCCGCGCCCGATGGCGGCCAGGTGCATCAGGCCGATTACCCCCTCTCCGCCATCCGGCGCGACACCGACGGCGGGATCACCGTGGCGGATATCTGGCTGGGAGCGACGGGGTCACGTGGCACCATCGGCCCAATCTCGTGGGATCTGGTCTTTCAATCGACCGGTCCTTTGCTCGACCCGCGCATCATCAAGCGCATCCAGCCATTTGATCTCCGCTTTCGCAGCGTCCCTGATGTGCTGATGAGCGGGAGCATCAGCATCACGCGCCATGGCTACAGCTTTTCGCATGAGTCGGGGATGATCGGCGCGTACCATGGCCGCGCCTTACCCCGTCAATGGACGTGGGTATCTTGCAATACCTTCGACCAACCGGGTATTTCACTGGAATGCATGTTGTTAGATTCCGCGGTCTTTGGCATTCCCTTCTGGCGCGCGCAGGTTGGGTACTTCCACCTGCGCACTCCCACTTCGACCTATTTGCTGATGCATCCCTTCACCGGGCGTGTGCGACTGAGCGGGGATCGTCGCGAATTCGTGTTGACGGTGCGGCCCCGCGTCAGCGAGGTCATCACGATCCATTGCGTCACCCCTGATGAGCGCTTCCATACGCTCGGTGACCGCGTCTATACCACGTTGGTGGGCACCTGCACGATCGCTGGCTTGTCCACCGCCGATGGCACGGCCGGTATCGAACGACAAGATCCGGCCCGGCCGACGCGCTGAAACACAGGCCAGCCAGCGATCCCTCCTCGCGCTGGGCGGCCACCGGGCCACCCGGTTGCCAGGTGGCGGCACGCGTGTTAGAATGGCGCCTAGCCGCGAGGCCCACTTTCAAGAGGAGACCCCTTTCGTATGGATCGCTCGCCCGTTCGCCAACGACGTCCCCGCGCCTTCGTCCCCGCTGCGCTGACCCTGGCATTGTGGCGACTGCGGGTGACCTGGCGCCTTCTGGCGGTGACGGGCATAGGCTTGATCGCCGCGATCATGCTGGGGGTCTCGGCACCGCTCTTCACCCATATCGCGTTGACGGCGGGCATCCGCGACGCATTTGCCAATCAACCAGCGAATAACGTGCTCGCCGTCACTTCGCAGCCCTCAACGATTGATGGCGCGGCGATCACCAGCGCGGGCACGGCGATCGATCAGGTCATGCAACACTACCTGGGGCCTGAACTGACCGGACCCGCGACGCGGTTCATCGCAACGCCCCAGATTCCACTCGCGCTCCCGCGCGCTCCCAGCAAGCCAAGTGGAAGCGCCGTCGCTTTCATTGGCCTCAATCCCGCCGATGTCGCGCCCCATCTCACGGTGCGGAGCGGGGCGCTCCCGGCCGCACCGACGGTCGCTCCGCAGGGATCCCTTCAGATCGCCCTTACCAGCCAGGAAGCTCAGCAACTGGGGGTCACCACTGGTTCGACGCTCATGCTGGATCTATCGTTTGGGCAGACCGCCTCCCAAAAGCCGTTGGCGCTTCCGTTGCTGGTAACAGGCATATTCGATGTCACTTCGAGCGGTGATCCATTCTGGCATGGTCAGTCACCGTTCAGCGCGCAATCCTTCAACCAGGGCGCCATCTATCCCGTGCTGGCCGATGCTGATAGTTTGATCCAGGCGCTGGCGCAAGCGAGTGTGGCGAGCCAGGGAACAGGATTCATCCTACCGCCGCCCCAGATCACCTGGTATTACACCCTGCAACTCGGAGTGATCGATAGCAATCATATACCTGACCTGATCGCCGCGATCAATCAGGCGAGCAATGCCATACCGGGAGCATTGAGCGCGATCAACGGCTTCAGCGGTGGCGAATTGACCGGCGCGGCCAATGACCTCTTGCAGACCTATACGCGTGTCATCGTCTTCGCGCAGGTGCCGGTGGACATCATCGTCATCCAGGTGCTCGCGCTGGTCCTCTTCTTCGTGGCCTTGATGGCGGATCTGTTGATCGAATGGCAGAGTGACGCCATCGCGACGTTGCGCAGCCGTGGCGCGAGTGCCGGCCAGATCTTTGGCGCTCTCTCCGTCCAGGGGATTGCACTGACGATCATCGCGCTGTTCTGCGGACCTTTCCTTGGCATGGTCGTCGCGCGCGGTGTCGCCACGAGTTTACTCGTGCCCGCGGATCAGCCAGCCATCGCCACGGTGTTGCGCGACCCGCTCGCTGTTGTCTGGGATCTGCGGTGGTACGCGGTGGTGACCGCTGGAGTCGCGATGATCGCGCTGATCGTGGCCTTGCGGCGCGCGACGCGCCTGGATGCGCTGGCCATACGGCGCGAAGCCGCCCGTTCTGGTCGTCAACCGGTCTGGCAGCGCCTGCGCCTGGACCTGGTTTTCGCGGTGGTCGCGGCAGTGGGCTATGGCCTGTATAGCTACGTCTTGAGCAGCGGCGCGCTGGTCCCTACGATCCGAACACTGCTCTCGCCACTCGCGTTGATCGCCCCGTGTTTCATCCTGGTCGCGGCGGCGCTGGTCGTCATGCGCGTCGTCCCTGGCATGCTCAATATAGGCGCGCGGCTGGCGGCCCGCGGGCGCGGTGCCACCGTCTCGCTGGCACTCGACCAGACGGCCCGCGCACCGTTGCCAGCGATCCGCATGACCTTGCTGCTCGCGCTGGCCTTAGGGTTTACCCTCTTCGCGCTGATCTTCTCCGCATCCCAGACAGCGCGTATCAAGGATGCCACAGATTTCGCGGTCGGCGCGGATATACAAGGAACCATTCAGACGACCTCGGCGGTCAACGTCTCCGCACTGACGGCAAATATACCCGGCGTGCTGGCGTCCGCCGCGGGTTACCAGGCGACCTTGCAGGACGGCAGCAATAGCCAGGGCATCACCTATGCCACATCGCTCATGGCGGTGGATCCAGCGTCGTTTAGCCAGGTTGTCCGCTGGTCGACGACCTACTCTGACGAACCAATCGCCGTGATCATGAACGATCTGGCGCAACGCGCCGCGACTACGACGGCCGACCAACCCATTCCGGCCTATGTCGATGACGCGGAGTGGCAGACGCTGCATCTGGCGATGAACCTGCCGCCGGCTGGTCCGGTGCCGCTCGCCAGTGGAGCGCCGTTTACGCTGAATCTCCCAGGCTCCAGCGAGGTGCTGCGATTCATAGCGGTCGGGCGAGTCCATGTCATTCCGACGATCTATGATGTCGCCGCGACGGATCCAACCGCGGTGGGGTTCGGAGTCAGTGGCGGCATTCTGGTGGATTACCACACCCTCAATGCCGTCTATGCGCGCAACACCGCTGGGACCGGACCATCAGGCCAGGCGACCGGGTTGCCCGGTGCCGCCCTCGTGCCAAATACGCTCTGGTTGCGGACTGTGGATGACCCCGCGACCCGCGCGGCGATTCACACTACCTTGTTGACAAGTGCTGTTCCCGTCAGCGCGCTGGTCGACCGCCGCGACCTGCTGGCGACAGCCCAGCGCAATCCCTTCCAATTAAATATGTTCGGAGTTCTGGCACTGGGAGCCGCGACGGTATTGACGCTGGCTATTATCGCGAACCTCGTAGCGGCCTGGCTGCAGGCGCGGAAACGGATCGCAAATTTCGCGGTCCTGCGCGCCCTGGGAGCCGCACCGGGCCAGATTGCCGCTGTGCTCTTCGTCGAGCAGGCGCTGGTCTTCGCCCTGGCGATCGTGCTCGGGGTCATCATGGCCGCCATCCTGAGCGCCGCGGTCCTCCCCGTAATGGTCTTCACTAACATCTTGAGCGCGCGCGGCAGCAGCGGCCTCAATGATTTCTTCCTGGGACAGAATATTCCACCCATCCGTCTGGTCGTGCCATATCCGGCGCTGGGCGCCGTCATTGGCGGCATGATCGTGCTGAGCATCGTGGCTCTGGCCTTGATGACGATGATCACCGTGCGTCCGGCAATCGGTCAGACGCTACGGATCAATGAGGATTAATCCCGCCGGGTGGCCCGGTGCCGCCAACCCACGAGTCAGCTTTGGCAGTGCACCGTTCGCCCATAACAATGGTGCAGACATCCCGTTGAAGGTGAGAACATGGTCGAGGTAGTAGTCCGTTGCGAGAATCTTGTCAAGATCTACAAAGTGGCCGACCTGGAGGTGGTCGCGCTGCAGGGGTTGGATCTGGAAGTCGCGCGCGGCGAGATGATCGCGCTGGTGGGGGCGTCGGGGTCGGGAAAGAGTACGTTGTTGAATATGTTGGGTGGGCTGGATGTTCCCAGTGCGGGGCGGTGTGTGGTGGCCGGGAATGATCTGACCCGCCTGAATGCACAGCAGCGCGTGCGCTACCGTCGACACATTGTCGGGCATCTCTGGCAACAGAGCGGACGCAATCTCTTGTCGGAACTCAGCATTCAGGATAATGTCGCGTTGCCGCTTATGCTGGCGGGCATTGGCGTGGGGCGGCGCAACCGGCGCGCGCGTGAATTGATGCGCCTGGTCGGCCTGGAAGGCATGGGGCAACGCCGGGTCACTCAACTTTCCGGCGGCGAACAACAGCGCGCGGGCATCGCCATCGCCCTGGCGAACGATCCGGACCTCTTGCTGGCGGATGAGCCAACCGGCGAACTGGATTCGCAGACCGCCGCGCAGGTGCTGGATCTCTTGCGAGAACTCCATACGCTGCTGGGTCTGACGACCATCCTGGTTACCCATGACGCGGCCATTGCCGCGGGCGCGGATCGCACCATCGCCATCCGTGATGGCCGCACCAGCACCGAGACGGTGCGCCGCGAGCCGCCGCCGGGTGGCCCGGTGCCGCCGGGTGGCCCGGTGCCACTGGCGGCGGCGGCCAATGCCCGCACCGCGCCGGGTGGCCCGGTGCCGCCGGGGAGCGCGGTGATCGGTCTGCCCGCGGCGACCCACCGCGAGTCGATCTTGATCGACCGGGTGGGCCGCCTCCAGCTCCCCGCGGAGGCGATTGCCCGGATTCCGTTTCACGGACGCGCCGAGGCGCGCATCCGCGATGACCATGTGGAGATCTGGCCGATCTCCACCGATACTGAGGAGCGTGCGTGATGACGTTTGATGGCGATGGCACGGCCAGCGGTCTGCCAATTACAACGAAACTCGTCTCGCCAACCACGAGGTCGGACGCAGAGGCCGGGTGGCCCGGTGCCGCCGGGTGGCCCGGTGCCGCCGGGTGGCCCGGTGCCCCCGGTGGACCTGGTGCCGGTCCGCTACCAGTGGAAGCGAGCGGTATCGTCCGCGAGTTCAACAGCGGGCACACGACGATCCAGGCGCTCAAAGGTATTGATCTGCGCATCCTCCCTGGTGAGTTCGTGGCATTGCGGGGTCGCTCTGGTTCTGGCAAGACCACGCTGATGCATATTCTGGTCGGCCTGGACACCCCCACCCGCGGCCAGGTGACCATCCTGGGGCAGGCGCTGGCGACGATGCGCGAGGCTGAACGCGCCAGGCTGCGCCGTGAACAGGTGGGGATGCTTTTTCAGAACGCGCACCTTTTTCCGTCACTGACCGCGCTGGAAAATGTCGAATTGCCGCTGCGGTTGGCGCGGATGGCAGGCCGCGATCGTTCGGCGCGCGCCAGCGCCGCACTGGCGATGGTGGGGCTGAGCGCGCGAGCTCACCATCGCGGTCTGGAGCTTTCGGGTGGCGAACAACAGCGCGTCGCGCTGGCGCGCGCCCTGGTGCACCAGCCACGGTTTGTCGTCGCCGATGAGCCAACGGCCAACCTCGACACCACGACCGGCCAGGAGATCACCGCTCTGCTCGTCAATATCGCCCACTCTCAGCAGATCGGGCTGCTCGTCGCGACCCACGACGCCACCATCGTCGCCGCTGCTGATCGCGTTCTCAGCATCAGCGATGGGCAGATCACCGACACTACCACGCGTCAGCGATGACGCCGACGAGATGCCCATGCGCACCGGCGCCATCATCCGCCCTTGATCCTCACGGCACGATCGGCGCGTAGGTGACGTGGCCGTTGGGGGCGACTTCCAGCGCGTAGAGCGCGCGGCCAGGAAATGCTTGATGGAGTTGGGCATACGCGAAGGGCTGCCCGGTATAAGCATACAGGATGTTGCCCGCGAGTTGCGGATCGTTCAGTGAGAATAGGGTATAGCCATAAATGAAATAGTCACTGGTGAAGACGACGGCATGGTGCAGTGGTGGATTGACCAGCGCCGCTTCGTCGATATGATAGCCGTAGTAAATACCCGTAAAATTTTGGTGCAAGGTAAACTGGCGGGGCATGAAGTACAGCAGATTGCAGGCGATGAGTACGCCGACCAGGGCGATCGTCATATAGGAGAGCGTGGGCCTCATCGCCTGGTTATTCATAGACATGCCAGGCGTTTGCTGGTTGGCGCGGGCCTGAGCAATCCAGCCGACGATCGTCTGGCCACAAGCGAGACCGCATGCACCAAGGGTCACGATGCCACGCGCGGTCAATATCAAGATAAAGAAGAGCGGCTCATACAGATAGCGCGGCCCCAGATAGATGCCATGAAAATAATAGCCGACCCACGCGCCCGCCATGAGGACCGTGCCAATGAGCAGAAACCAATCAGCGGCACGCGCCCGCAGCGTGAGGAAGGGCAAAGCCAGGAAGATCAGGGAGAGATAGTATGGCCAGCCATAGAGGTCGATCGCCAATTCGGTCAGAATCTCATCTAGCGTGATGAAGCCCGCGGCCAGGGTATGTTGCCCATAGAAACCAATGCCCAACCCGAATCCCCAGCGATCGCCGGGAAAGAAGATCGATCGAGGAGTCACCACCGCGCTGCCGGTCAATTGGGCGTTGAAGGCGAACGAAAGCCCGAGAAAGATGCCGGCAACGATCAAAAAATCCGTCGTCGGGACGAGCCAGCGTCCTGGTTGGGCACGGATCTGCCGCCAGTGGATGAGGATGATGCCAGGGATGACGATGGCGATGAAGAGCAGACCGACGAGATCGCGCGTCAACCCCGCCATGCCAAACAGCGCGGCGGCGCATGGCATATGCCAGCCGGCCCCACCCTGCACAAAACGCAGAAATGCCCAGGTACCCCAGACGAAAAAGAAGAGCGCGACGGTATGGCTCATGTAGCTGGCGGTCAGGTAGGTGTAGAATGGCGAGAGGGTGCCCAGCACGATCGCGAGGGTGGCGATGCGGCGATCGAAGAGACGCGCCGCGATGAGGCCAATGCCAAGGAGGGCGAGCGCGCCCATCACCGGCTCGACCAGCCAGGGGACGCGCAGGATGATGCCCAGCGCCAGTGCCAGCGATGTGCCCGGGGGATACTGCGTGAACCAGCGGCCGGCGTAGTGCACCATGAATGGACCGGGGAAGTAATCGATATTTTGTGGAATGGGTAGCGAAAGGTGGCCAGAGGCGTACATCCGCGCGCCAAAATAATAAGCATTGTCATCATAGATATGAGGGAGCGCATGGTATTGTGCCAGCGCAATCCAGACGGTATAGGCGAATGAGACGAGCAAGGCAACCAGGGCGATCGGATGCACGGCCGCCGTCAATCCAGTCAACCAGCGCCGCAATCCATTGCTTCCACTCATCTGCTGTGTTCCAGCCGACGGCGGCGCAACGCCAGCGCGCACGTCAGGTGTGGGAGCATCGGCCGGGCTGGCAGCACGCTCACTGGCAGCGAACATGGCAGCCGGGTAGCCCGGTGCCGCATCGTCCGTGCTGGCAACAGAAGCTGACTGAACAGATGGTGTGGCAAGCTGGCCGCGGCGTGCGCGCCAGGCCCAGATCGCGGCGAACGCGGTTTCCCCGATGATCACCACTCCCAGGACGATCAGCGCCCATAGCAGGATGCGCACACAATAGTCGAAGACCATCGCCGCGAATGGGCCGACATCGGTTGGGAGAAACGTACTGGCAATGGTCTTGGTCGCGCCAGTGCCGGGTGTTGTCTGTTGCACATTGAGACTGTGGTCATTGCGATCCACTGTGATGGTATAGGTGGCATTATCCTGCGTCAGCAGCACGAAATGGCGAGGAGTCTCGGGTCGTTGCAATTGCAAACGAAAGCTCATTTGGAGGGGAATCGCCGTCTCGTTGGGGAGCACGATCTGGGCGCCGCCATCGAGATTTTGATATACCTGGGCGGGGAGGAGGATCGCTTGGCCAGACACCTCAAGGTGTGGATCGCGCCAGTGACTAGTGCCTGTTAAGTCGCGCATCCAAGCCTGGAAGCGATAATAGGGTGAATTGGCAATCGCGGCGATGTAGGCATGGTCGAGCGTAAAATTATTCGTGCTATCAGTGGCGTCAATCTGATATTCATGTACCAGAGGATCGATCGGGGCAAATTGGATCGCTCGCGCCGGTGCGGAGAGCAAAAATGTGGTCTGATCCGTGCCAGCGCGGATACTCGCGTTGTCATTGTTGATCGTCAGCGTGACAGGGAGCGCTACCTGATAGCAGAGCCAATCCGCCAGGAACAACAGCAGCATGACCGGAATGATGAGTGCGAGTATGGCGGTAGCGCGTCGTGTCTCCACGGGATATACAGTGCGGTTGCTGACCGAGACAGGCATGTGTGCTCCCCATCTTTCATCGATCGTTGTGGTTTCAGTTCCTGGCGCGACCTGAGTATAGCAAGGGATACGGATGCGGTCAATGCATCGTGCTTGCCTTGCTTGCCTGCATCCGATGCGAGGACCATACCTGCAGGACTGTGTTGATGCTGGGGCAAGATGGCACCTGGTATCATTCACACGCCGGAGCATTTCTGATGAAGAGATGGATGTTCATAGTTGATCGAAACCTGGGATACGCGGCGCGATGACATAGATCAATTGGACGATCAAGATGAGCCCAATGCTCACATAGTGGTTCAAGAAACCCAGGAGTGCGCCAATCGCATAGAGCGCTTGGGCGAGGAAAATGCGGCGATCGATCGCGCGGTGCATAGCGGGGGTGACGCTGGACTGCATGAGCTCAGCATGGTGTGCGTAGCGGTGGCTCAGGAAGAGCATAGCGCCAAGCAAAAAGATATTACCCCAGTAGATACCAATCGCGATGACCGCGATAGACAGCGTGATGTATGCCGCAAGCAGTCCAGTAGAAAACGGCATCAAGGTGACCGCGAAGAGGAAGGCAAGGTGCAGCCATGTCAAGTCGCGGTCACTCCGCTGGAGGAGGTTGAGTTGGGTCTGTTGTCCTACCCAGAAAATGCCGAGGGTCATAAAACTCAGCATATACACAATGAGATGCGGCAGTAACATGGTGAGATCATGGAAGAGTTGTGAGGCATGTTCGGAGGGATGCGCGATGGGCACCGCGAGATTCAGGACAAGGAGCGTCATCGCGAAAGCAAAGACACCATCGCTCAATGCGGTTAAGCGATCCCGATTCTGTCCCGCGAAACTATTATAAGTCGGCTCCATGATAGCCTTGTCCCTCCAATGAAGCTCCGTTGGCAGAATATTTGGATATCGTCTAAAAATCGGAGCTCGCTCAACTATGCCGAGGTACGCACTGCCAGCGAAGGGCGATTGCGCTCCCCACTGTGGACGTTTGGCCGAGCTTTTCTTCACCTGCGCGGCCAATCGGCCAGGGATAGGCCTTTTGACATCCGCACACAGCCTCAATCGTCTACTGCGGGGTCATGCAGATCCTCACCTCGCCAGCGCGGGGCGTGTCTCAGAGCTGCGTGATGGTATTGGTCGCGCTCTCATACACCAGGGCGCGCGGTACGCCATAATCACTGGGGACGACCGCGGTGGCCACCGGGGTCATGCCTGCGCGCTCTACCTGGCCCGCCATCCCGATGTGGGTATGTCCGGAGATGATCGCCTGTACTTTGCCAAAGCGCAGCACGCGCGCACCCAGCGTCAGATTCCCGAAATACGCATTGCTGACTCCCCAGGTGATATCCTCGGGCATGCGCCGCAATTGCGCTTCAACCAGGGGCACATGCGTCACCACTGCGACCGTCTGGATGGTTGGGTCTGCCTCCAGTGTGCTGAGGCGTTGTTCCAGTGCCGCGCCAAGCCGACTGGCCACCTCGGGATCGGTCCAGGGCCAGTTGATGAAGCGCGAATCATTATTCAGCATGCGTTTCATCAGGGAGAAATCGCGCATATTCGCTGGCAAGGAGGGATCTGCCGCCGAATAATCATACCAGGCCATGCTGCCCACCACCGCGAGTCCGTCGGCGCGCCAGACTGAATCCTCCAGCCACAGCATGCCTGCTGCTTTGGTTACGCTGGGGAGCTGATGTTCCAGCAACTCCTGGCTCTGGCCACCTTCACGCGCCCAGACATCGTGATTCCCAGGTAGGACCGCGGTGGAACCTGGCAGGCCCGTGAAGATACGCAAACACTCGGTGAAATTATTGAGCGGTTCACCAAGATCGCCTGCGAGTATCGTCAGGTCGGGACGTTGTGCCGCGATGGTCATGCGCAATTGGTTCAGGAGAGGACTCTCTGTGATACCAAGGTGCAGATCGCTGGTGACGATAATCTTCGCCATGATTCCTTGCCCTTTCTCACGAGCATTGGCTCGCGGGATTGTCGGACGACATCATGCCAGGCCTGTACAGCTTGATATGATTATATCAAATCTACCATCCACTGACCGATCCGCTCCAGAGATTAAGCGCGAGCAAAACACCGAGGCTGTTCAGATATCGCCGCGACGTGGATCGCGCATCCGGCGTCGCCGATAGTTTGGGGAATATTGCAGTTGGTCCGCGCGATACTCAGGGTTGACACGTGTCCGCAGCATCACCACGGCGCAGATCGGGTTGAGTACCGCGCTGATGACGATCACGGATGCCGAAATATTCACCTGGCGACTCGATCCAGTAGTGAGTCCCTGGATCAGATACCCATAAGCTTGCACCGCGACCAGGGCAATCCAGGCCAAAACGAGACTACTGTAGAGGAGTGTTCCCCAGAGACCGAGCCAGACCAGGCCGATTCGTTGGCGAGCGAGTCCGACATAGGACAATATCAAGAGGACAATTTCTAGAGGGAAGGCGGCGAGCACGGCCCAGCCAAGACCCGACGCCTGCCCCCAGATGCCATCGATGTCCGCGATGATCATCCACCCCGAATAGGAATTCGCCGTGCAATGGGTGCATGCCCCAGCGGGGAATGTGACCAGTGCGGAAAAAAATACCCAGAGCGACAGCAGTGAGAGTAGGATAGCAATGCCCAAAGCCATCCTGGCATTGCGTGGCTGCCAGAGTTTGTCGGTGCGGCCAGGTGTAACCTGGGCCTCTGGGGTAGATTGATGGCGACGCATATGGTGACCCTCACGCCTGCTGGGTAGTTACTGGCTCAACGAATGGGTACACCCTGTTTGATACAGCGGGTTGCGGCAGCCTGGTAGGCCAGCCAGAGCGCCGGAGACTGATCGCGAAATGGTGTCGCCATCGGCAGGCGAGGGGCACTCTGCGCCGTCGGTAACTGCGCCCCTGAGGAATATGATCGCTGTTCCGCTTGCAAGCGCACCAGGTTGTGGTGAATCGCATTGAGTTCTTCATAATCATCGTACAGGCTCAGGATCGCCGTGACTTCTTTACTGGTGAGGGCGATGCTCAACTGCGGCAATTGGCTAGCAAAGACGTCGTGACCGAATGGTGTGGCGCTGTCCTGGGTAAGCTGCTCTGCATAGTAGGTCGACTGGTTCTTATCCGTGACGGGTTCGCTGGGTAGGCCTAAGGCTTGCCAGCGCTGCTGAAGACGCTCCAGATTATGCGCAATTTCATAGCGCAACATGGCGCGTGTGGAGCGAATCTGCTGGCGCGTCGTCTGCGCCTCGCGCAGGCGATTAGAGATTTCACTGAAGATGAATCCAAGCAGTACGCTGAGGATGCCAACAATGGCATCGCTGGTGAGGGTCATGCTTGCCTCCGGAAATGAAATAGCGCGAACGCCCAAGGGCAAAGGGAGCGAGTGACCCTATAGTATTGCATGGAGTCTTCCTGCGCAAGAGGCAAGATACCGTTTCGATTACCGATCTTTTGATTCTTATCAAGCTATCGACTATTGATGGTCCATGCATGCGCTATGATTCAGGTGGATTTCAACTAGCGTTGGCTAATTTTCAGGGAATTCCGTCAATGTGAAGTACGTCATCGTGCCTGTGTCGCACGGACCCTGCAATGCACAATATCATTGATAACGCTCACCTGAGCGTATTCCCAGGAGAAGCGCATGTTTTCGATC
>DAIDHM010000097.1 GCA_027459705.1 Ktedonobacteria bacterium
ATTGCAGCAGGCTCGCCATGGCGCCTTCATTGGTCAACAAGGCTTGTAACTGCTCGGGTTCTACGCTAAGCTGGATCGTAGGCATGCTTCTGCTCCTGGCTGGGGGTGTAGATTCCTTACCAGCCTAGCAGGAGAGGCAAGCCTCTCTTTCTTGGGTAAAGTACAGCACTTTTCGGACACTATTGTCACTTTCATCGCAACAATTCTCCTGATGTATTATGGCTTCTCTGCCACATGGCGCTTCCAAGACGTCAAGTAGCTCATGGAACTTTGCAATGTTGCTAATTGCGAGCACGACGGACCGCTTGACGGAATGGGTGTGGGTCAGAATGTGGTTCACTCCTTGTGACCAGTTTACTTTATGCGAACGCAACGATGTGACATTTGGGTCATGAGGATACTACCTGGATCAAGTAACCATCTATTTGTGAGCCGTTGCTCAGCGAGCACACAGATGAGAAAGCCGGGGATAGGGGTACATGGTACATATCCTGGTCGTCTGCATCGCATTGCGATCAAGAGACGAGGTAGCGGGCTGCCTGGATCAGTGTCGTTGCGTTGGGCAGGATGGTCTGCTCCAGCCCAGGGTGCGCTGGAATGGGACTGTGGCGCGCGCCGATCCGTACCACCGGAGCATCCAGAACAGCGAAACACTGTTCGCTGATAGTCGCTGCCAATTCCGCGCCAAACCCACCAAATCGCGCGTCTTCGTGCAAGACAATCGCGCGTCGAGTCTTATGTACCGACGTAAGCATCGTTGTCTGATCGAGCGGTTGGAGCGAGCGCAGGTCAATAATCTCCAGGTCAATATCGTCGGTAGCGAGGACCTCCGCTGCCGATAGCGCTTCACGTACCATCGCGCCATAGGTGATGACAGTGGCATCCTGGCCGACGCGCCGGATAACCGCCTGGCCAAGCGGGACCACATAATCATCCGTCGGCACCGGGCCATTAGATTGTTGATAGAGCCGTTTGGGTTCAAGGAAGAGGACAGGATCGGCATCGCGGATGGCGGCTTTGATGAGACCTTTGGCATCAGCGGCTGTGGCTGGGATGACCACTTTTAAGCCTGGAACATGAGCGAAAAATGCCTCAACGCTCTGTGAATGGTCCGGACCAGCGCCCAGGCCCCCACCATATGGCGCGCGGATGACCAATGGACAGAGCCAATCGCCGCGCGACCGGAAGCGCATCTTCGCGGCTTCATTGACGATCTGGCGCATCGCCCCAAAAAGATAATCAGCAAACTGCACTTCGGCGACCGGGATGAGGCCAGCCAGTGCCGCGCCGATGCTGATGCCGACAATGGCGCTCTCCGCCAGGGGCATATCCCAGACGCGCTGGCTGCCGAATTGCGCACGCAGGTCACGCGTCGCCTGGAAGATGCCGCCCATCGAGACATCTTCCCCCAGGATAATAATCCGACTATCGCGCGCCATCTCTTCGCGCAAGCCATCGCGGAGCGCCTCGACCAGGGACAGGTCCTGGAAGCTCGCAGGTGGTTGATCCATAGTTAAACCTCCCCTCGAATGGCGCCATCGAGGGTCTGAGGGCTGGCCAAGGTTGGAGCTTCCTCACTCGCCAGGTCAGGCGCGGGCGCGGCCAGCGCATCTTGCTCCGCTTCATCCAGTTCGCTGGCGATCTGGCGTGCAAGTCGTCGATCCAGCTCTGGGGTCAGGTCGCCCCGTTCTAACAGATACGCCCCGAAGAGGGCGACGGGATCGGCCAGCTCTGCGCTGTGGTCATTGATAGACACCGCCGCGGGCCGCCGCGGAATGATAATCTCCAGAAGCGTCGGACCGCCGCCGTGGCGCGCCTGGGCCACTGCGTCGCGGGCCGCACTGATCACTGCCAGCACATTGGTGCCATCGACAACGATACCGGTCATGCCATAGGCAGCCGCGCGGTCCGCCACATATGGCACGGCCATCTGCCGTGCCTGAGGCGTCGAAAGGGCGATACCATTATTTTCGCAGACGAAAACGACACCGAGGCGGTGGATTGACGCGAAGTTCAACGCTTCATGGAAGTCTCCCTCGCTTGTTGCCCCTTCCCCCAAAAAAGTCATAGCGATCTCAGTGCGCTGGGCAATCTGCAGAGCGAAAGCGATACCCGCCGCGTGTAAGGTCTGGGTCGCCATCAGACCCGAGGCGCTGATGACCCGCAACACTTTGCTATTCCATTGCGCTGGACGCATGCGTCCGCCACTGATCCGATCAGTGGCGCGACCGAGTTGATTGAGCAAAATCTCCAGCGGCGACAGCCCAATTGCCAGCATGAGCCCGAGGTCACGATAGTAGGGGAGGAGGTAATCTTGACCGATGAGTAGCGCGTTGGCGCATCCAACTTGTGCCGCTTCATGCCCCCAACTGGATGGGCCTGGAGGACAGATCTCGCGTTCGCGTAATACGGTGATCCGATCGTCTGTCAATCGCGCGAGTTGGAGGTGAAGGTAGACGCGACGCAGATCATCACGTGTCATCCCTAACGTGACCCGATGGGCATCCATCTGGGTCCAGACTACCCAGCGCTGACGCTGATCTTGTGCCCCCACGTCCGGTTCTCCAAGTTTATACGCGTGCTGGTTCAGCGGCGCGTCGGCTGTTCGACAGAAGGTAGGGGTGCCTGTTGGGGATGACGTGGTGGATCGATCTCTTCTGAAAGCTCATTTCTGATCCACTTGGCGACAGCCGTCGCACCACGCAGGCATTCGATAACCAGCGATGTCAGGGCAACGGCATAGCCCACCACCAGGGCGATGCCCAGGGCATAAGCGTTGGCCGCGACCGAGCCGAAGAAACGATGGGTGATGATGGCCGCGGTAATCTCGGTAATTCCCGCTGCCAGGAGCGCGGCGAGCGGGGCAGCGATGAAGACAGCCATGAGCGCGCGCCACGCGGTATGCAGTATATCGTGCAGAAAATGGAACGCCTGAGTTTCCACCGTCTGGATCCTGGACTGAAATTCCAACATCATGGTCGCACTCTCCCGCGCTTTCCGCTCATGCCCGATATCCTGCCGTTAGCATAGCAGATCAGCTGACCGTGGTCAATGTGTCCGCATTTCACATTCAGGGACATGGTATACTTGTTTTGGCGCCAGCGCCTGGCGAGAATGAGGCCAGAATCTCCATGAACATGGGCTGAAAATCACTCACGAAGGTTGCGTACGACTTGCCCGAACTTTGCAACCAGATCAAGAATGCCAGATTATGAGTAAAAAATCCGCGCGCTAGCACTAATGCCGTCAGTCCATTGGTCACGTCGCCACCTGGACTGGAGAGATCCACCGCGGGTATCCCATTCACGCTGGTCGTTGGCTTGGCGTGACAGAGATACTGCGTGACGAAATCATGCTGATCATCATTCGTCACGCGGATCTCGAGGCGTAGCATTGCTTGATCAGGCGAGGGATTATAGGGCGCGGCGATGATGACGTTGCTTTCACTGTTACCAATTTGTGGGTACACAGTCCAGGTGGCGGGATACTGAAATCGATAGCCCCAGGTAGGGTCGATGTATATGGAATAGTTACCTGGTACCGGAGTGATGGGAGGAAAGGTAGGCGATGGCGTGGCGGCGAATCCAACTGTTCCAGGCGCCGTCGCGGTGGCACTGGGCGCGGTGGGTGTATTCCCGCAGGAGGCGCACATCAGCATTACCACAACTGCCAGTAGGGCACGCACGCGCATAAGCAAACCTCATGTGATCCTTGAGTCCGCGTCTCATGCTACCGTACACGCTGTTGGCTGTCAATGTGGCATGATCCAGCATTACGTCCAGGTTCGGGGTAGGGTTCCTGTGTAATCACTGGGTGATGGTGAATACATGTTTAGGGCAGGATAGCGATCCCTCTACACATATGGTGAGGGCATCGCGCACCATTGACACAGTGAGGTCGGAAAATGCATCTGATAGGACGGAGCATTTCATGGTCATATTCGCTTGTTATTGCCGTTGATTTGCTGTTTGCTCGTGGTTGCTATCCTCTCCTTGATCCGCTTTCCCGGTCGGTAAAAAAGAATCTCAGGCTGCCATAGCGAGTCTTATGAAGACAACCATGCCGCTAGTGGGTCAATGGGATCTCAGCGATCACGGCGATAGCGCAAACGCAGTTTGAATAAATTCCAGCGCGTTCGCGCACTAGCGAAAGGGCGTGGGCCGGGACCTCGACCTCCCCCGAGCTGTTGCCCGCGCCATGTGGGGGTGACGCCGCGCACAGCGCGTTGCCAACCAAGGATGAGTGTGACGACGATGATCACGAAGCCCGCGGTCGCCAAGGCTCCGCAGATCGTCGCGATCAGCACATCGTGACTGGTCGGTTGGGCAATCCATTCGAGGGTTGCAGCTCCAAAGGCCAGGAGGACGCCGACGAGGAATCCCATTTCTGAACCCAACCGAACGGGCTGGCGAGTCCGTTGATTCTGTCGGCGATTCAGCGCCCGGATACGCTCACTGACGCTGGGCCGAGCGTCATCGACATGCGTATTCCGCAAGATCTCTTCGATCTCGCGCTCGTATCTGTTCGATCCCATTGTCCCCCCCAAGCTCTGCGTTTTACGTCAGTATACCTTGCGGCTGGCCAGGCGAGCAACGTCCTGGCTGAGACATTGTCAGTAGGGCAGTGGAAACTGACCTCATATCATCATACCCTGAGACCCCTTTACCCTACAACCCCCTGGCGGCAGGATGTTGATCGCGATAGCACCTCGTTACCTGGTGTCATACCTGGCTGGTCGTGACCCGATCGGTGATGCGCGATGGCGCGGCAAAAATCTCTGTAACGCGTGCCATCAAGCGGTGTCGATCGATGGGTTTCTGGCAATACCACGCGATACCGAGGTCGACGCTGATGCGCTGATAAACCTGCTCGGTGCGACCCGAGATCATGATGATGGGGAGCTCGCTCGTGCGTGGTTCAGCGCGCAACGCCTCCGTCAGTGCATACCCATTGGTCCCTGGTAAAAAGAGATCGACAATGAGCAGGTCGGGGGGATTCGAGCGCAGTTGTTGCCAACATTCGATGGCGTCGCTGACGCCCGTCCAAGCATAACCGGCCTCATCAACCGCATGTCCGATCGCTGCGCGGAGCGGGCCATCCGCATCCGCTACCAAGATCTGTCGCATAGGGATTTTAGAATCCTTCCTCCGGGGTTGTACCCAAGCGATCATGCTGTCCATCGCCCCCATCCGTTCGCAAGCCATGTTTTTGGAGTCGGTAGCGCAATAGGTCGCTGGTCAATCCCAATGCCCGTGCCGCTTCCGCTTTGCGGCCCCCAGCCAGACGCAATGCCCGCAAGACGAGATGGCGTTCAAGCCGATCTGAGATAGCGTTTAAACTCAAGTCATCACCTGGAATTTGATCGAACCATTGCTCCCATCGTGTGGTCGCGTCTGGCACGTCGGGCATGCCAGCGGACTGTCCGCGTATTTCAGCGGGAAGATGTTCTGGGACGATCACCGACCCCTGACAGAGGATCAACGCATGTTCGATGACATTCCGCAATTGACGCAGATTGCCAGGCCAGTCATACGCGACCAATTGTTGCAAGGTCTCTGGCGCGAGTCGGCGTTTTGTCTTTCCAAGAGATTGGCCAATATCACGCAAGAATGCCGCCACCAGTAAAGGGAGATCCTCGCGGCGGTCGCGCAATGGGGGAACTGTGACAGTGAAGACATTGAGGCGAAAGAGCAGATCCTGACGGAAGGTGCCTTGCTCGACCGCCTCGTCCAGATTGCGATTCGTTGCGGCGATGACCCGCACATCGACACGCAATTCACGTTCGCCTCCGATGCGCATGAAGCGTCGTTGGTCTAATACGCGCAAGAGCGCGGGTTGCGAGTTGAGTGGCATCTCGCCAATCTCGTCCAAAAAAATGCTCCCGCGATCCGCCAGTTCGAAATCGCCGCGTCGCATGGCCCGGGCATCAGTGAACGCGTGAGCTTCATGGCCAAACAGTTGATCTTCGACCAACGTCTCTGGTATTCCACCACAATTGACCGGGATGAATGGACCAGATGATCGCGTGCTCGCCGCGTGGATGGCGCGGGCGATGATTTCTTTGCCTGTGCCGCTCTCGCCGATGATGAGCACATTGGCATCTGTAGGGGCGACTGTCTCTACCAATCGCCAGATCGTGCGCATTGCCGCACTGTCGCCAGGAATCACCGAGCCACGGCTACCGGGAATGATGCGTCGCAACTGACGAATCTCGCGACGCAAAGCATCGAGCGTCATCGCGCGTTCGATAGCCAGTTCTAGATCAGCGGGCGAGAACGGCTTTTCGAGATAATCTACAGCGCCCAGCTTCATTGCCGCCACGGCTGAACGCACATTGCCATACGCGGTCAGCATGATGACGGGTAACTCCGGCGTCATCTCACGGAGTTGAGCCAGCAGATCAAGCCCCGAGCCATCGGGGAGATTGAGGTCGAGCAAAGCTAGGCCAATCGCCTCGTGCTGCGCGATCTGCATACCCGCGGCGATCGTTAATGCGGGAAAGACTTCGGCCCCTGCCGCTCGCAAAATCCTGGTGGTAGATTCAAGAAGCGTCTCATTATCATCTACTATGAGGACGGATTCCTGATCGAGGCCAGACAACCCGGATGGTCCCGTCCCCGCCAGGCCATCTTGAGCATGTTCACGAATGATCATGCGCGGCCATTCCCGCGGTCGGCGCGGCCAGCCGGCAACCGCAAACTAAAGGTAGTTCCCTGGCCAACAATGCTTTGCACGTGGATGGTCCCTCCATGCGCATCAATGATCTGGCGCACAATCGCCAGCCCCAGGCCATGACCATTGCGTTTGCCAAAGGTTTTAAACGGCTCCCAGATCTCTTGAACGCGCTCCGGTGGGATCCCGATACCGGTGTCTGTGATCTCGATCTCCACGGCGCGCTGCCTGGTCTCCGAGACAAGCAGATCAGTCTGAATGGCTCCATTCACACCGGGCATGCTGATGGGAACTGGAACTGGAAGCGGCTCACCTGTTGGCGGCGTGGTGGGAATGCGGCGCGCTGTGCGGGTGGTCACGGTGAGGACACCGCCTTTCGGCATCGCTTCGATGGCGTTGATACACAGATTTTCGATGACCCGCATCAACTGTTGATCGTCAGCTAATACAGTCGCTCCCTGTTCTAATTGACGCTCGATGCGGACGTGCGCGACACCCGCACCATGCTCCAATCCCCGCAGCACTGACTCAATCATCTCAGTGGCGTCGCAGATCGCCAATTGTGGGGGGCGGGGGCGTCCGAGGCTCAAGATATTCTCCGCCAACGATTTCAAGCGACCAGTATCTTTGTAGATCCGGTTGAGCACGACGCGCGCTTCGGCATTGCCTTCCAGTTTTGGCATGAGGTCATAGAGGGCTGAGAGGAGCGCTTGCGCAACATTGCGCATATCGTGCGAAACCTCGCGCGAGGAATTTTTCAACTGACGTGCCTGTTCTTCCAGAGCGCGGATCTCTGAGATATCTTGAAATGCACAGATGACGCCCATCTCTTTGCCGTCGCGGAGTCGTAAAGGTGAGATCGTCAAGATCAAGACGATCTCACTGGGGTTTTCCCCTACCCGCAATCGTGCTTCCAGGCGTCGTGGCGGGACGCGTGGTCCTATACTGGCGCGGATGAGATGCGGTCCGGGGGTGGTCTGCAACAGCGGCATGACCTCCTCGACTGGTCGTCCCAGTGCCTGACGTTCCGTACAGCCTAAGATGGCCGCGCCTTGGGGATTCAGAAGCAGGACGCGGCCGGTATTATCGACGACCAACAGACCACTCAAAATGTTGCGGAGGATGTCATCCTTGAATCGCTCTTCGCGTTGCGCGCGCTCCAAGAGGTCCCGCGATTGTTGGCGAGCGGATTCTGCTTCGGCATGCAAGCGCGATTTAATTAATACCGAGCTGGCGTTATTTGCCAGGATGGCGATCAAGCTCTGGACGCTGTCAGTTAATTGATGGCGTTCGCGATACCCCAATGCCAGACAGCCCGCAACACGATCTTCCGCCATCAGGTAGAAGGCATAGAAGGAAGTGATGTCTGGGGGCAAGAGATGGGCGTGCGCCCATTGATCCAGATCTGGCAAGAGGACAGGGGCGCCCCCTCGCGCTTGCAACAGAATAGTAATAAGTTCGGGTCGAAGCCAGCGACTGGCGGTAGGCGACGCGGTGGGATCGAGGGGACCGAGCGCGATGGCGGTGCGAGTGGCGCGAGTGATCTGACTGAGTTGACGTTCGACGATGCCAATCGTGGCTTCCAGGTCGAGGACACTGCTGTTGAATGCAGTTGTCAATCGCTGCAAGAGGTCCATCTGCATCGTGCGCTCACGGTTTTCCAGGAAAAGCAAGCGGTTCTGAAGGATGACGGCACAGATGCGGGCGACATCTTCCAGTCCGACCAGAAATGTCTGGCTAGCGCGGAGTCCATCCCCGCCCCAAGCAACTTCATCGGCGGATGGAATGGCCACGAGGACGCCAATAGGGCCGCCAATAGCCTGCATGGGCATGATGATGCGAGTGGGAAGATCGGGGCCGCCCGCTTCGATCACGGCATGTTCGCCACGCAGGGCCCGCGCCTCGGGTGCCTGACTATGCAGAGCAATCGGTTCGATCGGAGCCAGGCGGATAAGCGTCGAAGACCATCCCTGCGTCGTTGCGTCCGCAGTGCAACCCACAAGATCGAGTGTACCATCCTGAGCCTGGCTATTACTGACGACATAGAGCACGATGCGCCGACACCCGAGATATTCACCAACACGGGGCGGTAAAATCTCGAAGAGATCCTCCAGCGTCGGGGCACGGAGCAATGCGTCGATCATCGTGGGCATAGTCCGTCTGGTCAGCGCTGGAGGATTATGCTGAGATGGGACACTCTCCGCATTCGGCGCTGGGCTACGCACAATGCGAGCGGGCAGATTGGCGGGTGGAACGAGCGGGCTGCTGGCCGGGTCTGGTGGCCCCGCGGAACTGCCGTCAGCCGCGATGCGTGCCATGGGATCGATACGCATGAGATCCATCTCCACTCAAGAAATCGTATACTCCGCTACCTCTGGCGAAGTCGGCTGCATTGGCAACCAGTGCACTGTCAGTGGCGGGGCGCCGGTCACCTCGCGTCTATCAGGTCCATCCAGTACGCGATCAGGCGCAACCTCAAGGTGCATTGCCATGCGTTCTTAGCCCAAGAAGAACTTTGCATAACTTAGGCTAATGAGTTCGATGACGGCCAATCCCATCGCCAGCGCGAAGATTGGCGCGACTTGTAGCAAGCGATCGAATCGGCGGGCGCTACCACTGAAGACCAATACGAACGTCAGGTTAATCAACGTGAGCACCAGCACGACGCCACCAGCACTGAGCACGGCGATTGGATACAGCAACGCGCTCCATTGTGAGGCTACTGCACCAAAAGCGATCAACAACACCGGCAACATCCAGATGAATGGCCACAGGCTGGAATATGCTGCCCGCACATCCAGTCGGCGCCAGATGACTCCATTTGTCACGGGCGCGAGGAATGTCGCCATCGCTGTTCCGGCCAGAAGTCCTGTCGCCAGTCGCAAGAGATTTTGCGGCTGGTAGAGATGAGGCAACCCCAAATCCAGAAACAGCGAGTTGAAACCGTCGAAAGCCATTGCGCCGATACTTATGAGCAACACGCATGCCACCCATCTCTCAGGCAAACGTGCGGAACGGCCATATCCGCGCACCACAAGGGCGATGATGGTGAGGCTGAAGCTGAGATAGATGCCAGTGTTGCGTGCGCAGAGAGGTAACTGAATCCCGCCAGGATAGAACGAGTGGGTCGGCAGCTGGGCACAGATGCCGCTGACCAGGAAGCGGAGGCGGTCAATCGCAGTGCCGCCTGGCGCCCAAAAAAGGGTTGCGAGCGCGCCGAGCAAGAGGATGCCCAGGCTGATCAGGAGCCATTGGGGTGGATCGCGACGTGTGGCAGGCAAAGGTGACACAGCCGGAGGACGCTCTGTGGCGACGAAACGCATGAATTTCTCCCGATCAGATCGATAGAATGCAATCCCTGGCAGGATTAGATACCACCGAACGTGAAATATTGATTGAGGTAGATTAACCAGCCGCTGAAGATGACCACGCCCATCACGGCGATGATGATCCCGGTCACGCGTTCGATCGTCCCCGTATGTGGCGCTAAGCGCCGCAACAGACCCGAAACACGAGTGAATGCCGCGCCCATCGCGATGAAGGGCAATCCCAGACCAAGCGCATAGGCGGCGAGCAAGACTACTCCCGATGCCAGCGTAGAGGATTGTTCAGCTAAGAGTAAGATGGACGTGAGGATGACCCCGATGCAGGGTGACCAGCCCGCGGCAAAAATAATGCCGATCAGAAACGACGAGGGATAACCGCGCTGCGCGGGCCGCCATTGGATGCGCCCTTCGCGATAAAAGAATGGGATCTTGAATATACCCGCGAAATGGAGGCCCATCACCACCAGGATAGCGCCGCCGATGCGGGCAATCGCGAGTTGGTGGGTACGGAGGAAAGTCCCCAGCACACTGGCCGATGCCCCCAGGGCGATGAACATCAGGCTGAAACCACCCACAAAAGCCAGCGAATGCAACAGGGGCGCGAAACGTTGATCAGTTGGTTGTTCCGGCTCGGTCAACGGCGTGTCGTGTGGTTGTAGGTGCGCCAGTCCTGGCCCAACCAACTGTGCCAGGTAGGAGGGCACCAGCGGTAAGACACACGGCGACAGAAATGAGACCAGGCCAGCAATGAAAGCGATGGCGATATTGACATGATTCACCACTCGCATCCTCCAGAATCCTGACTGCTATCGGCAAGCGTAATGCCATTATATCATAGCGGATGCGCGCGCACGCATTTCAATACGGGAATCGCTCAGATCTACCATGGTTGCCAGTGTGGCTGCGAATCGTCACGAGCAGGGTGCAGAGAGTGAGTGAGCTGATGCGCTGGTTAATCATCCCGCAGCCCAGCCACATGGCGAAATCCCTGATAGATGCTCATGCAGAGAGCACTGATGATCGTCGTAATCGTCACGCTACCGATAATGGCAGGTGTGGGATCAATGGTATGCCCGGACTTCGTCGCATCGGAGGCACTGACAAAGTAGCAGATCAGAAATGCCATAGTGAAAACTGCTACGGGAACCGCGGGTAAGGTCACTTTCAAAAAATGTCGCGCATGCTCGATTTGAGCGCCTGGTTGCGGCGAATCACCCAAAAGCCAGCGATCCCGGAACAACGGTATGATCTTGGCTGGAGGTCGCGCAACGGGGATGTCATGGGAATCAACGTTCATCTGCTCTACTCCTCTATGCTCAAAGGCCTCTCATGCATCATCAACGCCCAAGTGAGCAAGAAGTATCACCGTGCCATTGTTCGACCGCCTGTATCCTATCGATCCATTGGTAAAGTACGTCGAATAGGGCTGCCCAGATTGCCATGCACTCGGGCTGGATTGAATGATCATCGTCTGCTCATCTATGCAGAGCATCCCACGGAGCTGGAGGATTGGATCGCAACCTTATCGAGCGCGCCAGGTGATGGATGTCTCACAATCGCTGGACACATCCACGGGATCATCGTGGGAGGGGTGGTCCGGGATTGCAAGCACAATGGTCCATTACTGCTCCGTTCGTGACATGGGACGTGTTGCCTTGCGGAGTGGTTCGTCTGGTGAGCGGCGACGGCGTGGACGCGGCGCTTCGCCAGGGATGAGTGGCCCAACCACCCCGGCTTCGACGATACGGATCGCTTCGTCAATATCATCGGTGACTTTCCAGATCTCCAGATCACTGGGGGCGATAGTCTCCAGTCGCAGCAGCATATGCTCACGCATCCATTCAGTCAGAGGCTCCCAGTACTCGCGCCCCATCATGATGATGGGGACGGTCCGTTCATGTTTGCCTGTCTGCACCAGCGTGATCAGCTCGAAGAACTCGTCCAGCGTGCCAAATCCTCCTGGGAAGAAAATGTAGGCTTCAGCGGAGAAGTCCAACATCACTTTGCGACTAAAAAAATAATTAAAGCTCAGGCTCTGTTTTACAAAGGGATTAATGCGTTGTTCGTTGGGCAACTGGATGTTAAGTCCGATCGAATTGCCACCAGCCTCGGATGCCCCCTGATTCGCGGCTTGCATCACCCCTGGACCCCCACCAGTGACAATGGTGTACCCCATTGTCGCGAGGCGGCTGCTAAGCTCGAGTGCCAGCTGGTAGTAGGGATGCGTCTCGCGCATACGTGCCGAGCCAAAGACTGTGACACTTTTTTGAATTCGCGCCAGGAAGGTAAACCCATCGACAAACTCGCTCATAATGCGAAAGATACGCCAGGTTGGATTATGCTCATAGTCAAAATCCATATCGCCGCCCAACGCATCGTGTAACGCGCCATTGCCATTCATTAACGTATCCTCCTCAGACTGAATGCGTCTCTTGCATCCGTGTATTGTATTATAGAACGGCGCGTAAAACCCCGCTCTTTAGACCGGGGATAGAAGCGCCGTCGCAGGACGCGACCATTTGTCGGGTGCATCCAAGAGTTGACAAAAAGGAAAGGATCGACTTTCTTATCAGCAGAAATGTAAGCTGAGACGAAAGGGATCCTCGCATGGACCGTATCATACCAGAGCCACAACAGCAACAGATGCGCGCGCAATGGCTGCAC
>DAIDHM010000107.1 GCA_027459705.1 Ktedonobacteria bacterium
TAATCCATGTCGTTCTCCCTGTAGACATTCTACAACAAGAACGTCTTACCTGTCACGCACCGGGACTCTGGCTGAAGCCCACGCAAGCCCTTACATCCGCATGGCCTACAGGCACAGCGGCTTTACGGGCTTTTTCTGTAAGTCCTCATCCATCAGAGATAAACTTGAGAATATAAACGGAGCACAGAAAACGCGGCACGGCGCCTTTCATCGACATTCTTGAACTGCGTCAATACTTATGTGCTAACTCATTCGAATCTGGAAAAGCAAGCGGAGTATGCGACTGGCATGTGGCAAAGCCGAGAAGCAGATGGGAAACGCATTGCCATTGTTAGGTCAAAGGTCCACGTGCGTCGGCCGCCGGCGGGGCAAGCTGTGATATGCGCCCACAGCTTGCCCCGCCGCGCTCAGCTCAGCCGAAAGTGCGCCGCTCCTCGCGGCGATAAGCAATCAATGCCAACCATACAAAGACCAGCGTATAACCCGCTACCCAGAGTAAATGGACGAAGAGCGAAGTGGAATCGCCCGCACCTATCACATGCCAGGCTAGCTGCCCCACATGATAGGAAGGAGTGTATTTCGCGAAACCACGCGCAAAATCTGGCAGAAATTGTACCGGGATCAAAATTCCGGAAAAGAACGAGAGCGGTATGAAAATCAGGTTACCAATCGCGGGAGCTGAGTTTGGACCAGCCGAATAACCTAGCACCAAACCTAGCGCGACGAAGGGAATGACGCCGACCAATAACATGCCCGTGACGCCAAACCACTGATCCAGCGGCAAAGTGACTTTGCCCAGAAGGATGCTCACGACATAGAGGAGCAACACTGAAAGCAAAATGACTGTGACGATGCTCACGAGTTTGGCAAAGAAAAGGTACAGAGGGTTGATCGGCGATGCGCGCAGCAGTCGATTCCACCCCATGCCACGCTCACTCGCCGTCCCGATGCCAAAGGATAAAAATGACGTAGACATCGCCGCGTAACAACCGTAAGAGACCATCAAAAACGTCGCGGCGTTGGCTGATGCGATATTGTACTGCTTGTTGGGGATACCAAACAGTATGAAGAAGAGACTGGGGAATATCAGACTTGGAATGAGTAGCGCTGGGATCCGCAAAGTCCGGATCACTTCGGCATAGATAGTATAGCCCAGTTGCGCGGAGGGCGAGTTCGTCCTGGTGGCGCTGGCCGTGGTAGTCTCAGTAACCATCGCTGTTCGCTCCCTTTGTCGGTATGGCGTCTATTTGTGATCAACCTGGATCACTGACGAGGGGGTGGATATGTCGTGGTTTCAATAATGGATCAGTTATGCGTCAGTTCCAGGAACGCCTCTTCCAGGCCCGCGCCGACCACTTCGAGATCAGTGAGCTCGCTGGATTGCGCGAACAGCGCCCGAACTGTAGGCTCCGCGGTCGTGGTGTACAGGTCGAAGGCGCCATTGGTAAAGGTGACTTTCGTCACACCAGGCAAACGTTGCGCTGCGGCTTCCGTCAGGTCAGTGGCGCGAAAGCGTACATGGGTGCCACCGACATTCTTCTTGATGGCGGATGGCGTACCATCGGCAATGATCTTGCCGCGATTGATGACAATCACGCGGTCCGCGATGGCATCTGCTTCTTCTATATAATGAGTTGTCAGGATGATTGATTTGTGTTGCGCCTTGAGGACACGCATCTCATCCCAGAACGCATGGCGAGCTTCGACATCCATCGCGACGGTTGGTTCATCCAGGAAGATCACATCCGGATTACCCACGACTGCCAGTGCGAAAAAGAGTCGCTGCTTCTGACCACCAGAGAGAGTGCCAATGAGAGCCTCGGCTTTTTCCGTAAGACCAGCATAACGGATAGCCTCTTCGACCGAGATGGCCTGGGGATAAAAATGACTGTACCAGGTCAGGATCTCGCGCACTTTTAGCGTAGGCGGCGCGCCGGATTCTTGCAGCATGACGCCCATCCGCACGCGGCTGGCAAGCTCCTGGGGGTCACGACCATAGATGCGCACTGTGCCTGAGGTTGGGTGACGCAACCCTAACATCAAGGAGATCGAGGTTGTTTTTCCGGCGCCATTTGGGCCAAGCATTGCCACGACCTCACCCGATGCGACCTCGAAGGAGATTCCACTCAGCGCATCTACTGACCCAAACTTTTTGACAAGATCGCGCACAACTATTGGGGGAGCTAATTCGGATTGTGCCATAGATTACACCTCATATGTACGGTAGAGATCCACTTCATCACACTTCACAAGAGTGGATGTTAGAGGTGGTGTCTCGCTCGTTGGATACGATAGCATATTGTGGTCACAGGTTGTCAGTGTATTAAGTCATGATGGTGTCACTATTGCACAGCGGATGTCGCCTAACAGAAGGACCCCAAGCGCAGTGCGCGGGGTCCATGTTCGGTCAGCGATGTGTGCACGTGCAGCGAGATATGCTCAGTTCACACCGAGTAATTCGACATCGAAGATCAACCGCGCATTGGGCGGAATCACGCCACCGGCGCCACGAGAGCCATAGCCCAGTTCGCTGGGGATGCTCAACCTCCGCTTGCCGCCAACCTTCATGCCAGCCACACCCAGGTCCCACCCTTTGATGACCTGGCCTGCTCCAAGGTTAAAGGTGAATGGTTGCCCGCGATCCACGCTGCTGTCGAACTTGGTCCCATTGATCAGCCATCCGGTGTAATGGACGCTCACCTTCGCCCCAGAGCGTGCCTCGTCGCCGGTACCTTCGACCACATCGGTATATTCTAGCCCACTGGGCGTCATCTTTGGCTCGCCTGTGATGGGTGGTGGCCCGCCAGCCTGTGCCATATTATCCTCAACTTTCGCTTAAAGCCATGCATTGTGCAAGGCGTCGTAGCGTTATCGTAACACATCGCATCCAGAGTCTATTGGAATCTTCCCGACCGCGCACCCCACCGGAGTCTTGTACAGCCTCTCAGCATCGGCTGGTGTGACCTTGACGACGCCGGGGTCCATTCGACTACAATGAGAGAAACAGACTGACACGTCGGTTTCTCATGAGAGGAACGAAAGGAGCGCACATGGACGGATTACCCCTGGGTCGCAAACGGCCAACACGGACCCCACAGGCTGAGGCGCAGGCGCACCCGCGCGCGATGCCGCGCGATGCGGATGCTACCCGGCAACGCATCCTGGACGCCGCCACTGAAGTCTTCGCGGAGAAAGGGTACCATGGCGCAGTCATAGACGACATTGTCGCGGTTGCACAGACCTCCAAAGGGGGATTCTATTTTCACTTCCCCAATAAACAGGCCATCTTTCTGGCACTCGTCGAAGCGCTCAGCCCACGTCTGGCAGCCACGGTGGAGCACGCCATCGCACACGAGCAAGGGGCGGTCGCTAAAGTCGATGCCGCTTTGCGCGTCGTCCTGGACCTCTTCGCGCGCCACCGTCGCCTGAGTAAGATTTTGTTAGTGGAAGCTGTCGGGCTCGGGCATGGTTTCGACGACAAACTGATCGAAGTCCGCGGTCGATTCATTGCGCTCATCAAAGGCTATCTGGACGATGCCGTGAACGAAGGCGCCATCCCACCACTGGATACAGATATTGCAGCGTGTGCCTGGTTTGGCGCCATCAACGAGATCGTGGTACGATGGTTGGTTGCAGGTCAACCCACCTCGCTGGAAGATGCGCTGCCTGGTCTGCGCCAGTTGTTGTTGCGTAGCGTCGGCATCAGGCTGCCAGATTGATCAGGGAGTTTGATGATGACCACCAAACTGCACGCCATAGCGGAGAATAACATTCCACCCCATTTCAAAGCTCTGCGTGGGCGAACTACTCATGAAATGCTGTTGGGGCTCGCGGAACAGAATAATCTCGTCGCATTGGGTGCGCTGGCTGCAGATATCGAGCGCCATCCCGCTGGTCTGGCTGTGCGGTTCGTCCCAACCCGTCATCTCATTGCGCTCCCTCAGGATATCGGACAGCAAACACTCGTCGGATTCTGGACCGAGGAGGGGGAAGATCCTCGTGGCCTTGCGACCGTGGCGGATGTCCTCAAACACCAGTGGGTACCACCGTCTGAGTTGCGTGTCATCGCTTCGCCAGACATACCGCTCCCTTTACATGCCGCTCTGGATATGCTCGTTCGATTGCGAATTGCGGCGCCGAATGCCTGGATCCGTGGCTTTAGTGCTGTAGACATCTGGCGCTGGCAATATGGTGAGCATCGCGCGCGCGCGACCATCCTCGCGGACCTGCGAGTTGCGGGCTTGAACGCGCTGGGAGGTGGGGGCGCGCTGGCGCTCACGCGTCCAGATCGCGCTCATCTTGACGCTGACACCTGGCTCGCTATTCATCGCGCGGCACATCAGGCTGGCCTTGCTTCTAATGCAGCGATCTGGTGTGACGATGGCGCGACAGATGCGGTGCGTTTCGCGGCGCTACAGCGCTTGCGCGACCTTCAACAAGAAACATTGGGGTTCCGCGACTGCGTCCCAGTTGCCTGGCATCATCCTCACAGTGGCGCCGTTGCGCCAGGCGCACTCCTGCAGATCTGTAAATGGACGGCGCTGGCGAGAATCCTGCTCGACAATGTGCGCTATATACGGTATGGATGGGACAACATTCCAGATGGGCGAAGCGAGACTCGTTCGTCGCTCTCCGATGTCAGTTGCGTGACGACGATGCAGATGGTGTTGGGTTTCGGCGCCGATGCGCTGGATGGTCTGCTGAAGCAAGATGGGCGAGGGGGTCTCACTGAGGATGCGGTGCGGCGAACAATCACCAGCACCGGACGCATCGTCAGTGGGTCATGATGACTCGCAATCAGTCAGCCTACCTTACCGCTCAAGGATGTTTGCATCACGGCTGTGCTTACCTGGGGAGTTCGCGAAGGCTACCACCAACCTGTATGAGATTTACCTTCAGGTGCGATATCCTTCACAGAATAGGCCGCCATATAAATAGATCGAAGTGTCATGGATGATGCGTTCCGGATGGTCAAGGAGCATCTGAAGACGATCGATCGTCAGAGCGGTATGTTCGGCAATCTGCTCGTCGGTAGCGCCGCCAGCACGTTGCCGCTCAGCACGACGTTCACGGCGGGCACGAATCTCTGGGGTATCGCTCGTCAGTGAGAGCATGGCCTGCCGATACTCAATGACACGATCTTTGAGACCTTGCTTAGGATCCGGACCAAGATCGCACCCAGCAACGACGAAGAGACGAGGATAGACCCGTACCCTTTCGAAGCCCGCAGCATGAAAGAGGGTCGGAAGCCGTCGGCCAATTCGATAGTCAAATCCATCCAGACGCTCTGCACCCCGCATAAAGGCCGCTTCGAGCAGTTCTTCGAGTTCTTGCAAACGCGGTCGTTCCGCATCATAGACATGCACGAGGCCACCATCAGGCTCAGCCACCAGAACTCGGCCACCAATCTTCGCTATACGGCCCATTTCACGGAGCGCCGGGATGCGTTGTTGCTCGGGTAATGTCCAAAGTTGTCCATTGGCGAAGACGAGATCTGCGGCAGCATCTGGAGCGGGCAAGGCGGTGATCGTTCCAGCATAATAGCGCACGATCTCATCCCAGCCTTCGACAATCGTGCGCTCGCTGGCGGCACGAAGCATCCCTGGATGTGGGTCTATACCCACGACCTGTCCCTCACCGCGCATTTGGCTGGCCATCAAGCGCGTATAGAAGCCCGACCCACACCCAACATCCACCGCGGTCATACCGGGGTGAAGATCCATCAGACGAACCAGGGTGGGGAGGTAATCAGGATGGCGGGTAAATAATTGTCGTCGCGCGTATTCAACATATTCAGATCCGAAGAGGGGCACCTGTAAACGTGGGTAGGTATACGATTCTGATTCGACGGGTGGGGCCGAATGTGCAGTAGAGGCGACATCCTGCGGATCCATCAATAACCTCCAGGAGCGACGGAAAACCTGCCGGGTAGGCCCTGCCCGGTACCCACTAGTAGTCCGACTGGCATCCGTTCAGAGCGATTATATGTGATCCATGAGAAGGCGTCAAGCGTTGAGTAATTCTGGAATCACTGAACAGGCGTGTTGACAACCAAGAGCTTACCTGCCATACTCACTCTACATATTGATTTGGTCATATACATTTTCCTGAAACGCATTTCAGGATCACCCATAGGAGCATGATATGCAAGGTAAGGGGCGCATTTTTCTCGGCGCCAGTGATTATGATCAACGTTATATCGAACAACTTGATGACGATCTCCGCAAAGTCGGTTTTATCAATTATGTCGGTATAGGATCGCGTTTTCATCTCGAAGATCTGGAAGAGTGCCAGGCGGTGGTCTTTGTGTTAAGTCCGGTCGCCTTACAGGATCCTGCTTTTTACCAGCTCGTGAAGCGCGCCCGTACGTTCGTCGAGGATGATGATATCGCACTGGTGATTGCGGAACCGTGTCCGGAACATCTGGTGCCAACCTTTGTTGCGCCAGAGGCTATCTTTGATGTCGCGCGCGAGGGTTATCTGCAAATTCTCCATCCTTTGGTCGCCACGTTACAAGACCGTATCGCGCGGAGTCAAGTCGACACTGCGTCCTATTTCCCACCGAGTTCCTCGCGATCGTTCTCTCCCTCACCAGCGAACTCCACTGCAAGAGTGGCTCATCCCCATCAGGCCTCTGAACTAAAGATGTCCTCCCATCCAGGGCAATCTCGGGTGCGCATTTTCGGACTCACCATCGCGGCGATTGGGTTAGTGCTCATATTGGCTCTGGTTACTAATCTCATATTGATGCATGGTTTCATGGGGCATACCACATTCGGCGGGAAATCTTCCGGGGGCAGTACCGCGCTAACCGGTACCGCCACCAGCACGCCACAAGTTCAAGTCACACCTACCGCCTTGCCACCATCGGACACGAAAGTGATCCCCGCCGCGTCGGTCACCTGGCAATATCAACAGCAAAGTTCGGCCATTGACACACTCCTGGCCAACCAAGCATATGTCTATATCATGGGTAGTCCTACATTGCCAAATGGCCAGATTACCTCGAGTATCACGGCGCTCAATCAAGCGACTGGCTCAGTGGCGTGGACCAATACCTATGGTATGGTTCAGGGGATGCCGATCCTCGCCAACGGCGTCATCTATCTCTCGTCGGACGCAGGCAATACCCAGACCGCCATCAATGCCACTACCGGCCAATCCATCTGGACATTCCATATCACTGCGGCGACCCGTATGGCGACCGCCCTGGCGGATGGGCACTATTACGTTGCCGGTGCCACTGACTACTCTAATGTTTTCAGCTCCCAATTTCAGGTCATGGCCTTTGACGCAGGGACTGGGACGGCGCTCTGGGCGCATCAGATCAACATTCCATATACGCAAGATCAGCTCATCTTAGCAGGTGAAAACAAAGTCTTTGTCGAGAATTCTAATGGAAATATCGATGCAATGAACGCCGCTGATGGGACACTCCTCTGGTCCGTCCCATCGGGTTCTGCTAATACCCATCCATTTCTGCTCGCTGGTAACGTACTGATAACGAGTGGGGACGAACTCACAGCTTTCGGCGTGTCGAATGGCCAGAAAATCTGGCAGGCCCCCCTGCAGACGCTTAGCAGTTATCTGTATAATAACCAGATATACTCGTTCACAACAAGCTGTGTAGTGGAGCGGGTTAATCTATCGACGGGTCAAATGCAAGCCTTCGCCAATCTGAGCAAAGTGGGTGATTGTAGTGGAACTGAAGGAACGTTGATGAGCAATGGAATGCTCTACGTCGGTGGGAAACAGCGCATCGAAGCTGTCAATCTAGCGAGTGGGGTGGTGAGCGAGCAATTCACCCCACCGGCTTCCGCAACGATGGGGTATATCTCGCATTTAGTGGCCACGAGCAATGGTCTCATCTACTATGCATTTGGGATAAACCTGTTCGCGTTGCATTTCTAACCGTTTGGCATGCTGGAGAGAAGTCAATGGCTTTTGAAGCTAACAAAGAGCGCCGCGCGCTGGTGCTCGGCGGCGGAGGTGTGACGGGAATCGCCTGGATGACCGGGCTGTTGCTGGGCCTTGCCGAATTGGGAATCGACCTCACGACCGCTGATCTGATGATCGGGACCTCGGCTGGCTCGGTCGTCGGGGCGCAGCTCACGAGTGGTATGCCACTCATCGATCTTTATGCGCGACAACTCGCAGATGCCAGCGGAGAGATTGCCGCGCGCATGCGTTTCCTAGATCTGTTGCGGTTTGTCGCGATGTCGGCCCTACCTGGCGATCCACAGCAGGCGCGGGCACGCCTTGGTCACGCGGCGTTGCGCGCTCGGACTGTCTCTGCTGAACAACGTCGCGCGGTGATCGCCGGGCGTCTCCCTTATCACGGCTGGCCAGATCGTCCACTGCGAATTGTTGCGGTCGACGCGGCGAATGGTGCGGAGATGATCTTTGATCGCACAAGTGGTGTGGATCTGATCGATGCGGTGGGGGCAAGTTGCGCGGTGCCGCTTGTCTGGCCACCAGTGACGATTGCCGGTCGCCAGTACGTCGATGGCGGCGTCCGTTCGGTTGCTAATGTTGACCTGGCCAAGGGCTATGATCGCGTAGTCGTACTCGCGCCGATCACCGTCGCGCCGCGCCGCGCTGACCGCCCCGCCGAACAATTGGCGGCACTGAATGGGCGCGGACTACTCCTCAGTCCGAACAGCTCGGCACGCGCCGCCATTGGCGGCAATATGCTTGATCCCGCGCACCGCGCTCCAGCGGCGCGCGCGGGCTACGCGCAGGCGGCGACGGAAGCTGAGCGGGCGCGGGCGATCTGGACCTGAACCAGACCGCCCGCGACGTATCAATGTCCCGCTTGCAGCACCATCAGCAACTGGGTGCCATCGATGACCCCCAGACCAGTGCAAGCATCCCAACCTGGCCCGGCGGAGTAACCCGGCGCGCCATTGAAAGCATTGTTTCCACTCGTCACATCGCGCGCCACCGCCGCATGCTGATACAGGACCGGATTCAAGAACCCAACGGACCGCCCTAATTGTTGGTTCAATAGAGCGATCAAGCCGGCATAGAGTGGAGCGACGGCACTGGTGCCGCCAACGATGGTCGACTGACCATCGACCAACACCGCATACCCGCTCTGTGGGTCAGCATCGCCCGCAACGTCCGGGACACCGCGACCTACATGGCCGCCAGGGTTGACCGAAGGCGGCACATGCGCCGCGGCTTGCCATGATGGCAACCCAAAACGATCACTTATGCCACCACCGGTCGCTCCATCATTGCTTCCCCCATTCCAGACCGTCTCACTGCTGATCGCGGTCCCACTGACCGCCAGGCGTGTCCCGCCGCAGGCCAATACATTGGGACTGGAAGCCGGAAAATCGACATGCGCCTTCCCATCGCCAACGCCATCGTCTGACCCAGAATCGCCCGCCGCGCAACAGATCGTCACGCCCAGCACCGCAGCTTGCTGAAAAAATTGATCCATTTGCTGTGTCGCCTGCGTCGTCCAACTAGACTCAGGACCGCCCCAGCTGATCGACACGACCGAAGGTCGTCGTTGCGTATCATGTACCGCTGTCGAGATCGCGTCGATGAAACCCTGGTCGGTGTTGGGAGCAAAATAGACCGCGATCGCCGCACCAGGCGCGACGGCTCCGGCGACCTCGATATCTAGCGTGACCTCGCCATCGGCGCTGTTGGGGTCGCCCTGCGGCGTATTGTTCGTACCATCCACCGCGACACTCGTCACCGCCGGGATAGGGATATTGAGCCCACTGAAATAGGTTTGCAGATCCTGTGGATTGTAGCCTCCTCCCAACTCAATCAGCGCGATCGTCTCGCCCTGCCCGGTAGCGGCCGTCGGATAATGATAGAGTTGGGCGATCTCCGCGCCGGTCATCCCACCGCTAGCGCTCGCGCGAGCGCCTGCGGATGGGTTGAAGAGGCGAGTGAGGAAATTGGGTTGATGGTGCGGCGTTGCCACCGCCGCCTCTTTGAGCATGCGGAAATGGGGTCGGGCTTGATCGCGATTATCGAGTCCCAGGATGCTCTCGACCATCGGCGCGATCACTTGAGGCACCTGAATGGTTCCTGTTCTGGCGCGGTAGACATGGCCTTCATGCGTGAAGCGGCGGAGATCGACTTTGAAAGCGCTCATCATTGCCGCTACCGTACCGGCGAGCACCACGACGCGTCGCGCAAGATCCGTCTGGACAACGGTCAGGCTATGGGCCTGGGCGAATGCTACAATCTGCGCGACATCCGCGGGATCGGCGCCATAAGCGGCCGCATACTCTTCGCGGGTCATCCTGGCATCGGGCGCGAGTGGAAGCGACTGTCCGGCGCGCGGTCGAAGATAGATGCTGATCTCCATCTGCTCATGAGGATCGAGCGTCCCGCTCTCCTGCCCGCCAGGCAAAGCTTGTTTGGCGCTATTGGGAAGCTCGACATAGTTGATCGTATGTTCGTCCGCCATTGCAGACTCCTTACTTGATGGTGTGCAACGAAACGCACTCAATGCTACAACGACAATGCGGCAAGATGTGAGAGAGTTGGGGGACACCCTCGCTGTCTTCGCACAAGTATAACACCCCGATGTGTTGAATATGCCTCACCTGAAGGCATCTGTCATTCTCTCATAACACCGAGCAAGCTTCAGTTTCCTCCAATATTTTGCCAAGCGAGGAACTTCACAGCGCAGCGGTATGGGACAGCAAAAAAAGCCCGTGGTGCGCCGCATACGCCATGATTGCCGACACATCGAGGAGTTTGGGGCCGTCCCATGTCGCACGGATGCTCACAGGCGGACCGTCTCTGGCGATGACGCAGGTTCGTTCGCCATCCAGCGCCAGTATGCATGGGAGTTGCGCGACTTCCGATGCCTCGCCAATCGCGAGGCTGCGCCAACCGCGCAATCTCACCTCCTGCGCCATACCTGGCGCTATGGGAGCTAATACCCGCGCGCGTACCTCATCAGAGTGTGTGGCGAAATCGATTACCAACGCCACATCCGCCTGGCGCGCCAGCGGTTGCACATGGGCGCCGACGGCGGCGAGGCCAATACAGCCTGGGACCGCCTGGGTAAGCCAGAGTTGGCGCAATGATGAGGTATCGGTGATGGCACGCGCGCCAATGAAACCAGCTATCGAGGAGGCGATATCAACCAGTGCGGTCTCAATGATCGCATTCGCCTGGATCACCTCAAGGCGCTTGGATGGCTGAATGGCGAACTCAGCCGGAATCAGGCCACGCGCATAGAGACCCGCCGCCAGTCCAGCAACCGTACCCTCGATTGGTGAGGGGAACACATTATTCGTGCCAGTGGAGATTGCCAGCAATGGCGTCGTGCCAGACCCTTGCGCCACAGCGCGATTCGTACCATCGCCACCCAGAGTCACGAGGCAAGCGCAGCCCACATCGACCATGCGCGCGGCAGTGCGAGTGGAGTCTGTCGCGTCGTGAGCGCACTCCAGTGCGACGACCTGCAGATCCACCTGAAGTCCCGAGGCACTTGCAGCGGCGGTGGCTAATCCATAGGGATCGGGCATCGCGAAGATCTCCGTCACACCCACTGCCTGTAATCCCAGCATGATCCGCCTCAGTATGCGGACTTTTTCCTGATTATCAACGACAGAGCCATACCCGCTCAAGCGGCGGATATCATGGGCAGCAGCGGGATTGGCGATGATCCCAATTCGTGGTCGCTTCACTGGATCGCGCTATAGGTCGTAGGCATTTCGATCATCCGCTTCACCGCCTGTAAGAATTCCGCCGCTGGTGCACCATCAACCGCTCGATGATCGAACGTCAGACTGAGCGCCATCAGGTAGCCGACGACGGCCTGGCCATTTTCTGGTACAATTGCTTCGCGTATGCGGCCGACGCCCAGGATTGCCACTTCAGGTGGATTCAAAATGGGGGTGAAGGCATCGATATCATATTTGCCCAGCGTAGTCAGCGAGAAGGTGCTACCACTCAGTTCACCGGGCAGCGATGTATTGGCGCGCGCGCGTTCAGACAGCTCTCGCGTCCGCTCGGCGATCTGCCCCAGTGTGAGATTCCCGGCATCGCGAATGACAGGAACCACCAATCCATCCGGCGCGGCAACGGCCAACCCCAGATGGATCGACGTATACTGCGTGAGTTGATCACCGACGAGCGTGGCGTTCATCGCAGGATAGACCTGCAGCGCGCGCACCACCACCCATGCGATCAGATCAGTATAAGAAATGGTACTGACCTTTGCCCGCGCCGCGACCAACGCGTCAGCTCTGACATCAGTGGTCAAGGTCAGTTGCGCGGCGGTCTGCAGGCTGCGGAGCATCCGCTCGGCGATCACTTTGCGCCGTCCGCTGAGTGGCATGCCAATGGCGACAGGCTCTGATGATGGGCTGGATGACGGATTGACGGCATTGGCGGCCTTACGCACATCATCCTCGGTAACTCGCTCGCCGTCCCTGGGAACGACCTGAGTGAGATCCACCCCAAGTTCGCGTGCCAGGCGCCGAGCTGCAGGAAACGCTGGCACAAAAGCGCCATCGGCCCTGGTTGGTGGAGAGGTAGTAGCAACAGAGTGCGCGGGCGTATCTGCCACCATCGCATCGGTTACCAGCTCGGCAATCACCATACCCGACCTGACCACATCGCCACGGTGCAATCTGATATGCTGAATGACCCCCGTGTTCGGCGCGATCACTTCTACATTGACCTTCTCCGCCATGACTTCCCCGAGAACTTGCCCCGCAGTGACCAATGTGCCCTCAGTGATAAACCAGTTGGCGAGCACCGCTTCCTCGACAGAGACATCACCCCACCCAGGAACTGTGATCTCGATACGCATGCGATCTCTGCCTTTCCAATGAAATACCTACCTCACCTCGCCCACAGACCACCATCACATATCGATAGTGGTCTGTGCTGCAACGATCAGATGATCACCGTCCGAGCATCTCATGGACAACCGCGGTAATCTTCTCCGCGTTAGGCAGGACGAATTGTTCCAATGGACGGCTATAAGGGATGGGAACATCGGGTTCAGCAATGCGGCGGGCTGGAGCGTCGAGATATTCGAGCGCATGCTCAGCGACAGTCGCGATGACCTCTGCGGCCATGCCATAGCTGCGATAATCTTCATCAACGACCAGCAGGCGGTGCGTCTTTTTCACTGAGTTGATGATGGCGTCGCGGTCCAGGGGCACCAACGTCCGCAGGTCCAACACCTCAGCGGATATGCCCTGGGCCTCCAACTGCTGCGCGGCTTCGAGCGAACGATGCACCATCATGCCAACTGTGACGATCGTAACATCAGTGCCGGTCCGTTTGACATCGGCAACGCCGAACGGGATGGTGTATTCCTCTTCGGGAACGGGGCCAGCGGAAGCGGCCAACATGGTCATCCACCCCAGACCCATGATGCCCTTGTGCATGAAGTAGACGACCGGATTATCATCACGGATCGCCGAGATCATAAGGCCTTTGGCGTCATAGGGTGTCGAGGGAACAACCACCTTCAGGCCAGGGACATGCGCGAAAAGACTATACAGCGTCTGGGAATGCTGTGCGGCATCATCATAGCCCGCGCCATAGGCTGTGATCAGCGTCACTGGTAACCGCACATTGCCGCCGGACATGTAGGTATTTTTTGCCAGATGATTATAGATCTGGTCCATGCAGACGCCGAAGAAATCAACAAACATCAACTCGACAACCGGGCGCATACCCTCGGCGGCCGCGCCAATCGCCGCGCCAATGAAAGCCGTCTCTGAGATAGGGGTATCAATGATGCGCTCAGGGCCGAATTGGTCGAACAATCCCTGCGTGGCGCCGAAGATGCCACCATATTTACCAATGTCCTCGCCCATCGCGAAGACACGCGCGTCGCGGCGCATCTCCATAGCGATCGCTTCAGAAATCGCGCGTGAGGTCGTCAACTGCCGCGTTGTTGTAGGTACTGCCATGTACTTTTACCTCTCTTACTGGTCTGACAACATCATCACCTGGTAGCCACAAAGACATCATCCAAGGCTTCAGCGGGTGCCGGATAGGGACTTTCGCGAGCGAATGCCACGGCGGCGTCGACAGTCGCGCGAGCGGTCGCGCGGAACTGCGCATCTTGCTCGGGGGTCAACCAACCCTGGGCACTGAGTTGATCATGGAGGCGTTTGATCGGATCATGCTCTTTGAGGTGCGGGACTTCCTGGGGATCGCGATACAACTCCGGATCGCCCTGGAAATGGCCGAGATAGCGGTCGGTGTGGATCTCAATGAGCGAAGGTCCATCACCACGGCGCGCCCGTGCGACCGCCTCAGCGGCGGCTTCATACACTGCGACCGCATCATTCTCTGGCACAGCCACACCGGGCATCCCATATGCCTGCGCGCGATCAGCATTGGATGAGATTGCGGTTGCGGCGTCTTTGGGGACGGAGATCGCCCAGGAATTGTCTTCACAGACGAAGATCACGGGTAATTTCCAGCGCGCCGCCAGGTTCAGTGATTCGTGGAAGACACCTTGATTAGCGGCACCTTCGCCAAAATACGCCACGGCGATATCGTCGCGACCCTGCATCTTATACGCCAGTGCAGCGCCGACAGCGGGCGGCATCCCCGCGCCGATGATGCCTGAGCAACTGAAGTGGACATTTGGGTCAAAAAGGTGCATGTGGCCGCCCTTGCCCTTGCTCAATCCGGTCGCTTTGCCAAAGATCTCGGCGGTCATCTTCTTGAGGTCGACCCCTTTGGCTATGGCAATGTGATGAGCGCGATGGGGGCCGGTGACTGTATCGGTCGGGCGTAAGTGCGCGCAGACGC
>DAIDHM010000120.1 GCA_027459705.1 Ktedonobacteria bacterium
TGGCTCTGGAACTTTTGGCACACCACCGTACGGTCGGGCAGACCGAAACGGGGCCGGTTCGCCGGTCGCAACGCTTAGGGACTGATGGCCTCCAGTCGGACGCTAGCAATAGCACCGATTGCGCTAACAGGTTGAACTAAGCATCCGCTACGGCTTTAGCCTATGCGGAGTGTCAATCTGAGGAGTGATTAGCAAAGCGCGCTTGCGCATCTTCGATGATCCGCCACGCTTCATCACGCCGGAACCAATCGCGCACCTCGGTTTGTACCCCTTGCAATTCCTTATAGGTACGAAAGAAGGCGGCAATCTCTTTGAGCCAATGGTCGGGGACATATGGCAGATCGATGATCTGGTCGAAGCGCCGATCGTCGCGCGGCACCGCCAGGATCTTCTCATCTTCGCCTTTTTCATCGGCCATAGAGAGCGTCCCGACAGGGCGAGCGCGGAGAAGACAGCCTGGATAGGTCGGTTCTTCAATCAACACAAGCACATCCAGTGGATCGCCATCGCCAGCCAGCGTCTCAGGGATGAAGCCATAATCGGTGGGATAATGCACAGAGGAATACAGGACTCGATCGAGAAAAAAGAGACCGCTTTCATGGTCATATTCATATTTATTGCGACTGCCACGGGGAATCTCGACCGTAACGCCAATCCATCCCGCATCACGGCTGCCACGCAGGTTGGCTGGTATCTTTGCTGCCATCATCGGGCTCCTTTTGCCATTCTCAAGCGGACATGCAGACGGGCGCTCGATGTGAGGCGTCACGCCTGCCTACATTATAGCGCGTGGAAGTTGCGCGATGACTGACCAAAAGTCCGAACCTCCTGGAGCCACTTGGAATCACGCGAGCGGCGGCGGCGGTAGCGTATGGCGTTGTTCGCGACGGCGGACGGCAGCATCCCAACGCGCACGCTCCTCGGCACTCTCCAGAATAAGTGGCGGCGCGGGTACGGGATGTCCACTGCTATCGATCGCTACGAAGGTCAACGTGCAAGTGGAGACTGCGCGAACCTCACCCGTCACGAAGTTTTCAGCGGCCACCTGGCACTCCACTTCCATCGAGGTCTTGCCAACATAGGTCATATACGCCGTCACGGTCACCAGGTCACCGATGTGCACCGGCGCCTTGAAATCCATATGCTCAATCGAGGCGGTCACCGCCCGTCCGCGCACATGGCGTATGGCCACAGCGCCAGCGGCCTCATCGACGAACCGCATGATAGCGCCGCCATGGACATTGCCATAGCCATTGGCATCGGTCGGCTGCATTGATCGCGCCATCAGCACCCGCGTCTGGGCGACAGTCTTTCCATCCATTGCTCGATTCTCCTCGTACTAACCTCAGGCTCTATCATATCATGCGCCGGGCGCGTTGCTTTCTCCTCATCTTGCGCGCATAAGGTTCCCTGGAAGTTCTCAGGCATAGCACAACTGTCAGCAAACGGAACCAGCGATCTTGTATGTGATACGCTGAACGGGAAGGTCGCGGCGAGAGGAGCAGGAGCATATGACGAGGTCACCCGGAAACCGTAAGCGTGGTGAAAGACGGCCTGCGCATGAACCGATGCCTTCGCTCTGGCTGGATGTCCTGACTGAAGGAAATGAGGTCTCTTCTACCGGACAGCCACCGATCGCGCCGCCTCACCCTACCGCTACCTTGGTTGGCCCGACGATCACCAGCATTCGCGATAGCCTCTATGATGTGATCCCACTCGATGCGCTGGCCCATGATCTGATCAACTCGGAAGCGTTTTTGCGACTCCAGGGCATAAAACAGTTGGGCTTTGTCTACCGTATCTGGCCCGGGGCGACGCACACCCGCTATGAACATAGCCTGGGTGTGTATTACCTGATGCTGCGGGCGATGCGCCTCTTGCTGGCGCGGACTGCTGACGCACTCATCCTCACACCCGCCGAACATGCTGCGCGCGTGCTCCCGACCATGCTCGCGGCGGCATTGCTGCATGATATCGGCCATTATCCCTTTTCACACGCTATCGAAGAGTTAGGATATCCGATCACACCCCATGAACAGGTCGGGCGCAGATTGATCCTGGGTGAGGAAATCGCGGGGATCCTGTCGCGCTACGGTCTTGATCCAGAAGCCGTAGCCACTGCCATCGATCCTCCGCGTGGGACAACTCCCGTTGGTGCAAGGCGGGAACTGACCCGCTTACTCAGCGGCGCACTGGATGTAGACAAGCTTGACTATCTGCCCCGCGACGCGCGCGGATGCAATGTGCCCTACGGCGGCGTTGATGTCACACGTCTCCTCGGCGCGTTGCGCGTTATCGATCGCGGCGGCGAACCAGTGCTCGCCGTGAGCGCCAAAGGGATCAGCCCGTTGAATTCGCTGGTGCACGCTCGTCAAGAGATGTTCGATAATATCTATTGGCATCACACAGGTCGCGCGATGATCGTGATGTTGTTACGGGCTGTGCAAGATGCGCTTGTGCCGGAGGAAGGCGCGCCCACCCTGGACGCGACGGATCTCATCGGCCAGGATGACGCCGCGTTGCTGGTGCGACTCGCGCAAGCGAAACATCCCGCCGCGACGCAAGATTTGATCGACCGCTTGCGCCGCCGCCGCCCATACAAAGTCGTCGTTGAACTCTCGAGCCGCGCTGGCCGCCTCTACAATCAGATCGACGCCCTCTTCTGGGATGCCGCAAAACGCCGCCGCGCCGAACGCGCCCTGGCCGCTGAGCTTCAAGATGCTCTCGGCCGAGCTGTGCCCGATTGGACCTTATTGATCGATATTCCCAAACCAGAGAAATGGGAGGTAGAAGTGACAGTCTGCTTCGATGACCCTCCCTTGGGCATGCAGCCTATCATGAGTTGGTCAGAAGCAACCGGGCAACGCGCCGATGATCTCCGTACATATGAGATGCATCAACGCCGTGTACGAATTGTGGCGATGGACGAATGGCGCGACGCCGCCCGCGTCCATCGCGACCGCCTCCTGGGACGATTGGAAAGTCTCGCGATTCTCTAATCCGCGGTTTCGACCTTGCTTCCACTGACCTCAACGCTTGGCCGCGGTTCCCTGCGGCACGACCTTGCGAACATTGTGTTGCGCCAGGTCGATCACCATTGCCGCCAGCCCATAGGCCGCGTTGGGCCGGGCGAATTGCTTTGCCGCATTCGCCATCCGCATCCGCTCGATGGGATCAGCGAAGATCTGCCCAACTGCCGCGATCAGCGTCTGTTCATTGAGTTCGCGATCCAGGATGACGAAAGCGGCTTGATGTTTAGCAAACATTGCCGCGTTGACTTCCTGGGGTGACCCGCTAAATCCAGGCGGCAAAGGGATCAAGATGCTCGGCTTGCCCATGGCCGCCAGTTCCGCCAGGGTCGCTGCTCCCGCGCGTCCGATGACAGCGTCGGCGGCGGCCAGCGCGATGGGCATCTCTTCATTCAGATAAGGCACCAACTTATACCGCGCCCCCACGTGTTCAGGAAGTCCGGCAATGTGCGCGGTGGAGGTCGTAGCGACATGCTCATACGTACCCTGACCACTAATATGCAAAATCTGGAAGCGTTCGAGCAACGTCGGTAAGGCGGCGACCAGTGCATCATTGATGTGCAACGCACCCTGGCTCCCACCTGTAACCACCAATAATGGAAAAGCCGGCGAGAAGCCCAGCGCACGCTTATGGGTGCGGGTATCGGCGCCCGCCAATTGAGTGATAGTTTCGCGCACGGGATTCCCAATCAACACGGTCTTGCGTTTTGGGAAATAGCGAAGAGAATCCTCGAATGAGACTGATATGCGCGTTGCCGTGCGTCGCAACAGCCGGTTCGCCAGATTTGGTGAGACGTCTTGTTGATGGATCAGGAGCGGTGCATTGAGGCGGCGCACGGCATAGCCCACGGGCACCGCAACATACCCGCCACTGGTAAACGCGACGTGCGGAGCGAAATCGCGGATGATTCCGCCAGCTTCGGCGAAACCAACTGGCACGCGCGCCAGATCGCGCACCGTCCCCGCGGACCAATAGCGCCGCAGTTTCCCTGCGTGAATCGTTGCTAGTTTGATGCCTGTTGGCGGCACCAGGCGAGTCTCCAGCCCATTTTCATCGCCGACATATAAGAGGTCGACATTGAAATGTTGCTGTAATTCGCTCGCGACCGCCAGCGCAGGATAAATATGGCCCCCGGTACCTCCACCTGAAATCACAATGCGCCAGCGCATGGTTTCGCGCGGCGCGGTTGATTCTAAATCCGTGTCAGGTGAACGCATCGCCTTTTGCTCATCCACAGCGCAACTCCCCAGAAGTAGGTTCCACCTGTATTATGACGGATGAGATGCACGATCGTGGCACATTGGGCCGAATTGGCGAAAAGCCCCACTATGCATCGCATATCTCCACGGATTTTTGTGTTAAGCCAAAGTGAAATAATCCATATTGGCTATAAACAGTATAAAAATCTGTTATTATCGACAATTATTGTGCGTTAATCACAGTGTAACCGCGATTGACAGATGGCGCGCGGTTCGCTATCATGAGGGGTTCTTCATGGCGGTCGGGGCTATCGAGCAGATCAAGCAGAAGCTCGATATTGTGCAGGAAATTGGGGCGGTCGTGGCACTGCGCCCATCAGGGAAAACCTATAAAGGGTTGTGTCCATTCCACCTGGAGCGGACACCATCATTCTATGTCTTTCCCGAGACCGGCACGTGGCGCTGTTTCGGCTGTAATAAAGGTGGGGATCTCTTCACCTTTATTCAAGAGCATCAGAGCCTGGATTTTCGCGAAGTGCTTGGTTTGTTGGCTGAGAAGGCCGGTGTCAGTCTGGGAAGCGATGATGCGGATTTCCCAGAATCGCCGCAACCAAACCAGGCGAAGCATCGCTTGCGGCAGTTGAATGAGGCGGCGGCCATCTGGTTCAGTCACCAGCTCCTCACTTCGACCAGCGCGACGCACGCCAGGACGTATCTGCAAGGCCGTGGCATCTCGAATGAGAGCATTGAACGTTTCCGTCTGGGCTATGCCCCCGATGGGGATGGGTTGACGCGCTATCTGCTCGAACAAGGCTATGAAGCGCAGGAAATTGTCACCGCGGGATTAGCGCGACGCCGCGAAGGTTCTGATACCCTCTATGACTATTTCCGCCAACGGATTATCTTTACCATACGGGATGGACGGGGTCAGACCATAGGCTTTGGTGGCCGTGAACTGGGGGGTGGCCATCCCAAATACCTGAATACCCCACAAACCATTCTCTTTGACAAGAGTGCTACCCTGTATGGTTTTGATCAAGCACGCGATGCCATCCGCCACCTGGATCAAGCGGTGATTGTCGAGGGCTATGTCGATGCGGTCATCGCCCACCAATATGGATATCACAATACAGTAGCCTGCATTGGTAGCGCTATTACGCCGAAACACGTCCAGCAAATCAAGAAGTTGACCCGTCGTCTGGTCCTGGCTCTCGACCCGGACGCGGCGGGCGAAGCGGCGACGTTGCGTGCCATTGAGGTCGCGCAACAAGGGTTTGACCATGTGCTGGTACCAGTGACGGAAGCGCCAACGGATGCAGCAATGGCCCCAGGCCGCAAGCGCGGCAAACGCGCCGAACCACCTTCGGCGCTGATTCGGTTTGAAGAGCAGGTCGATGCCGAGATCCGCATTATGCATCTCCCCGATGGCATCGATCCCGATGAATTTATCCGTCAACAACCTACTGCGTGGGAAGAAGCACTGCAGCAGGCACAACCCTTGATGGATTTCTACTTCACGGTCCTGCTCGCTGGGCTCGATCTGCGCCAGCCAACGGATAAGGCTGAAGCGGCGCGCCGCCTATTACCAATGATCGCGCAGATCGGCGATCGCATTCGCCAGGAAAGCTATGTGCGTCGATTGGCCACGCTCTTGCGTATTGCAGAACGTGATGTGCAGATGGAACTGCGCCGAATCCACCGACCATTACCCAAAATGGCTACGGCGGAATTCGCCTCGGAGGATGCGACGGAACTCACAACGAATGCGCCCCCAGCGCCAACCCAGATTCTCGCTGGGATCAACAGCGGAACTGGTTCGCGCGCCGGATTAATCCGGAACTTGGAAGAGTATTGCATAGGACTTTTGGTATGCCACCCCGTGGTTATACAGGATATCTGTGCTATACTAGTACCATCTGACTTCCAAGGAACGGAAACCCGCGCGATCTTCTCACTCCTCTCTTCACTGGCGAAGACTGCTACATCTATGGATGTGGAGGCGCTCCTGGCAACGTTGCCTGGACTGCTCATCACCGAAGCAGAACGCTTGCGCGCGTTGCTTGCTACACAACCAACGCTTGACCGGACGAATCTCGCAAGGACCGCGAAGCAAAGCGCTCTCAGGCTGAAGAGCCTGCGGCTCGCTGATGCCATCACTGAGCTGTCGTTTTTACAACGCGAAGCTGAAGAACGCGGAGACCGCGAAACGGAACATATGCTGCGCCTCCAGGGGTTGCGATTGCATCGCGAACTCGGGGCGCACAAAGCGCAAGGTCTCTTGCAATCCTAGTTGAGGTTGAGAAGTATTCTCTTGAGGGCTGGCGCACAGGTTCGCTGGTGCTGTCCCTTGGGGAGCATACTTCCTCTGGCGGAGGGATGATTGATGGGTAATCGCGATCGAGGTGCGACCGACGTGAAACGGCTGCAGGGTTCCACACAGGAGCCAGATGTCGCTGTGGACGCAACACTGTTAGAAATCGCAACATATCGTGACACCGAACGACGTTTGCTGACACCGAACCAACTCCAGCATGGCCTGCCTGTCGGCACCCATGATGTCGATGCGGACGCTTTGCTCGATGATGAGGATGAGGATGATGAGCTCGCCGACACCACTGAAGAGGTTGTCGAGAGTGAACACCCCAAGACTGCGGATCTCATCTGGGAAACCGAGGGTGAGGTCGATATCGAGGAAGTTGTTGCCCATGCCAGTAAGTGGGAAGCCACTGGCGATAGCTACAGTATCAGTAACGCTGAGCTCGAGAGTAACCTCGATGATCCCGTCCGCATGTATCTGCGTGAGATCGGCCGCGTGCCGTTGCTCTCCGCTGAGGAAGAAGTCTTGCTCGCGCGCCGCATGGTGCGCGGTCGCGGCGAATTACTGAAACCCGCTGGCCAACGCAATCGCCGCATGATCGCTGATGGCGAAGAAGCACAACGGGCGCTCGCCGAGGCCAATCTCCGGCTCGTCGTCAGTGTCGCCAAGAAATATATTGGCCGTGGAATGAGCTTGCTCGATTTGATCCAGGAAGGCAATATCGGCCTGCTCCGCGCTGTCGAAAAATTTGACCATACCAAGGGCTATAAGTTCAGCACGTATGCCACCTGGTGGATTCGCCAGGCGATCACGCGCGCGATCGCTGATCAGGCCCGCACCATCCGCATCCCTGTCCATATGGTTGAGACGATTAACCGACTCATCCGCATCAGTCGCCGTCTCCTTCAAGAACTCGGCCGAGAGCCCACCTCCGAAGAAATCGCTTTCGAAATGCAAATCACTCCCGAGAAAGTCCGCGAGATTCTTAAGGTCAGCCAGGAACCCGTCTCTTTGGAGACCCCCGTCGGCGAAGAAGAAGACAGCCACCTCGGCGACTTTATCGAAGACCGTTCCGCACTGGCTCCCGCTGATGCCGCCAACCACCAACTCTTGAAAGAACAGGTTGAAGAGGTCCTCAATGCCCTCAGCGATCGCGAACGCAAGGTCTTGCAGCTCCGCTTTGGGTTGGACGATGGGCGCAGCCGCACCCTCGAAGAGGTCGGTCGCGAGTTCCGCGTCACCCGCGAGCGTATCCGGCAGATTGAGGCCAAGGCGTTGCGTAAACTCCGCATCCCGAGCCGTGCCAAACGCTTAAAGGACTATCTCGATTAATCGCACTTGCCTTCCTTCGCGAGGGAACATCCGCAGAATGGATGTTCCCTCGCCTTGGCTTTTCGGCGCCCTGGACGCTACGGCTGTACCACTCCTTGGCTCTCAACAATCAATCAGGCAATAGAATCACCGTGGAGCGACAAGCTGGCTAGATGTCGCGTGCGGACTTGTTGGCGTAGCGTCTGGCATTTGCTGGTTGGTCTCGCAGTGGTCCTTTGGTGCGAAGACGCATACTGTGGCATCTTCACAAGCGCGCAAGGTGGCAGCTGCAGTCTTTTGCCAACTGTATTGCGCCAGACGTTGGAATCCGGCTTCGACAAGCCGTTGACGCAAGCGCGGCTGTGTCGCTAATTCTTGGAAACATTGGGCCAATTCTGCGGGTTGCAGCGGATCAAAGAAGAGAGCGGCATCACCCGCGATCTCGGGGAGCGAGGATGCCCGCGCGGCGACTACCGGCACCCCGGCCGCGAAGCCGTCCAATACAGGGATACCAAAACCTTCAAGGAGCGAAGGAATGGCGATGATGGCGGCATGGGTGAAGAAGTCATCGCGATCCTCCGCCGACAGATGCCCGGTCAGTACCACCACATCACCCAACCCTAAGGCGGCGATTGCCGCATGAATCGCCGCGGAATCATCCAGCGCGGGGCGTGGTCCAGGTTGGCCTACCAGCACCAATTTGCTGTTGGGTGGCGCCCCATGTTGACGCCAGATCGCGAAAGCCCGCAACAGCGTAACCAGATTCTTACGCTTCTCCAGCACACCCACATGCAGGATATAAGTAAATGGCGTCACCTCATGGCGACCAAGCGTCACCATCGCGCGTTGGGTCTCACGCTTGAGTATGCCTGGACGACTCTGTGCTAGCGGCGTTATGTGGATGACCTCAGGCGCGACGCGGGCATACCGGACGATCTGGTTGGCAGCATGGCGCGAAGGCACCAGGACCGCGGCGGCCCGGCGGATCGCGGGCAGAGTGATGGCCTTGAAAGACCAGAGCCAGAGGCGGTTATAGTCTTGCGGGCGAAGGAAGAAGGACGCATCATGGACGGTCACTACGCGCGCGCAGGGTGCCCAGAATGGTGTGGAGTATTCTGGACTGAAGAGCACATCGAAATTTCCCCATGCCAACCTTCCTGGCAGCCAGAGATGTAGCCAGAGCAGCGAGATCGCCTGATTGTAGATGCGAAAGAGGCGCCGCGTGCTAGGCAATCGGTGGGGGCCAGGGCAGGGTACGATCGTGTGGCCGTTGGTGAGTTGAACGGGCGTCGTATATTCAGGCGACATGGCCGCAAATTCACGCAACAACGCAGCAAATTCGTCCGGCAATGCTGTATGCTTCCCTGTCAAGGAAACCTGAAACGCTTCCAACAATCTATCAATATAAGTGCGGACACCCGTTTTCGCAGTCTGTAGGCATTGGACATCCACGGCAATGCGCAACGGCCTCGCCGCGCCATAGTACACCTCGTCGCCAGCCAGCGCAGGAATCCGCACTACCCGGCTGCCGAATACTTCGCTGACGGCAGCACCGGTCATCCACCATAACACGCCCATCACGAAGAGATTCAAGGTCACCTGGGCGATGAAGCCATCCAGGAAGACGATGGCCCACACTACCGCGATCCCCAGATAGAATGCCTGCCGACGTGGATCTAACCGCGAACGACTGGCTTGAAAGGTGACGAACATCGCTCCCGCGAAGATCGCCAGGTAGAGCGCCATTGTGAATATTCCCAGTTCTGCCCCAACGTTGATATAGGCGCCCTCAGCCGCGACCGCTGATCCATTACGGACACCCGTCAGTCCAGCGAAACCTATTCCATAGCCGATTGGCCGCTTGATGATCAACTTGATGACGGACGTCACAGAGCTGATATGGCCCTGCGTCGAACTATTGCTGCTACTGGCGGCGGGATCCACCAGTACTCCGACGGGATTGAAGGTCGATCGGGGATCCTGGTAGGTAACCAACGTCACCAGCCCCTGGTTAGCGCGCAAGACCCGCCCCGCATTCGTGTCAGGCGCACGGATAATGATCGCCGCACTCATCGCCAACAAGAGGAATCCTCCGGCTAACCCGGCGCAGAGTGCCCCAAGGAGGTACGGGGCACGACGCAGACCACGTCGAAACATTAAGAGGACGAGTGCCACTGGCAGAAGGAGGATCGCTGCGCGCGTGAAACCCAACGCGAGACCAATACCGCCCAACAGTACCGTCAACCCGCGAAATGGGATGTACCGCAACCAATTGCGCAGTTGAGTGGTTCTCCTTGCCACCAGTACTATGGGCAGGCCAACAAGCAGCAATGTTGAAAAATCGATCGGGTTCATGGCCAGGGAACCCGCGCGTGGCAGCCAGTACGGGCCTCCCGTATAAAATGTATAGGGAACATTCTCAGGTAAGAAGGTGGTCGCGCCGAAGAACGTTTTGAGGTAAGCGCCGTAATTGAGGAGATGATAGAGGCCCATACCCCAGATGACTCGTTCACCGATCGCCACGATGCTCAAGAGTCCCACATCCAGCGCTACCAAACGGGCAATCATTCCATAATCGCGATCTTGCAAGCGGATCAATCGACCAAGTGCAAAAAAAGCAAAGGGCACCACCAATTCGCGAAATCCCAATAAACGCGCGTAGAGTGACGGAATATACTGGCTGGGAAGGATGACACTGATCCCGCAGAGTGCGATAAAGGCAAGGATGGCCACATCCAGCGCGGTCAATCGCAGGTAGCGCCTCCGCGACCATCTGACAAGGACGGGGAGAGCAACACGCGCTACCGCCAGCGCCAGGAGCACTTCTTTCCAGGGCTGTGCCAGTTTCACCGCCGTTATGGATCCAGTCGCCGCAAAGAGTCCGGCCATCATAAAATTATGCAATGGCAACCCGACAATAAAAATATACAGTGACCAGAGCGGACGATAGATCACCGCAATCGCGCCGACCAGGAAGAGTCCTATGGCAAAAATCTCTGCACCATGTGGCACAGTAACCGCGATTATTACCAGCGCCACCAGGTACACCAAGAGTCCACCCGCGCTGGTCAAGGGGTGCAGGTGGTATTCGGTACTGCTCGCTTTTGCCATGGTGCTCTGCTCCTTCAATGTGCGACGCGTGTGCGCTGGGGCATGACGTAGCGCCGGCAGACGCTTCAAGGTGGTCTCTAATGGACCCAGATTGGCGGAAGAGGCAGGCAACTCCATTTCCTGACCACTTGCGCCAATGGCGGATGTGAGGAATCTACGCAATGTGGCGGGTCGTGCGATTCCTGAGGCGATGAGCGTGACGCTATACAGCCCGATTCCAACTGCGCCACCAAGCCAGAGCGGGATACCTGGTACGAATGCCAGACTAAAGCCAAACGCGCCCCCCAGGATCCAGAGGGTTGCTCTGGACAATGGCCAGATGTGCGAGGTATGCCAGACAATCGCCACATTATATATACAGATCGCGCCTTCGGTCGCCGCGGTTGTCCAGGCTGTGACCACAAAACCGGTCGCCGATCTTCCGCCCCCCCGTGGGATAAGCCAGAGATTCAGTCCGATATTCAAGCCAGTTGCTAGAATTGCCAGCAGGAGATTCCATAGCTGGCGGCGTGTGACGACGAGGACATAGCTGGCCACTGCGCTGGGAAAGACCAGCACCGCCGCCACCATCAATCCGGGTATCGCTAATTGTGCCTGACTATACGTCGTGCCGGCAATCAGTGTCAGCATCGGCCCACGTAATACGATAAGCGTGAATCCAATCGGGAGCGCCCCGGCCAACATCAGCGTGAAGCTACGGCGATAGAGATCGGCGAGAGCATCGCGCCCTCGCGCTGACGCACGCGTCAGCATTGGAAAGACGACCAGCAGGATG
>DAIDHM010000140.1 GCA_027459705.1 Ktedonobacteria bacterium
GGCACTCGGAAACGGGTCGTCGCAAGACGGCGCAAAGCTTAGGGACTGATGGCCTCCAGTCGGTGTCTGGCAACAGCTCCGATTGCGCTGACAGGCTGAACTAAGAATCCGCTATGGCTTTAGCCTATGCGGAGTGTCAACCATGGCTTCTCTTGCTATTGCCGCGATTATTGGTTGTGTAGTTTGGCTGAGGCGCGCTATCCGGAAAGTCTGAGAGCGTCCGGCGATCCCAAGCAGCGAGCGTGGCGCGTCAATTCGCGGACTGACGTGCCACGCTCGTTGCTGAATACAAATACTCTTTCGTCTCATGTGGTGAAAGCGATGATAACATAACGGTCCTCAATCCTACGCTCGGATCTGCCAACACTCTTCTACCCAGCAGGTGAGCCAGCAAGGTACGCGCAGAGTTTCCTCGACAACTGCGCTATGGCGGCGCGGACAACGCCACCATCCCCGCCGACTGCCCATTCCCAGGCGGCGGGGCGACATGTCGCGATCTCCCGCTGGTCTCTAAGTTCCCGGCAGGTACGCCGTGCACCCCTGGTAATCGGCCTGAGGATCGCTGGCGGGCGGGTGATTGGGGAGGGTCGAGGGGTCGCCGTCGAAGTACAAGGAGAGGTTGCGCGCGGGGTCGCTGGCAACGAGGGTGAATTGCGTCGCGAAGGCGGGCGATGCGAGGTTCAATTGTTGCGAGATGGCGTCGATCGGGGGACGAATGACGACCCAATGCACGGTGGTGGAGGGATGGGCGATCGCCAGGGCATAGAGATTGCCAGAGCCGGGTTGAATGACCTGGCGGGGATCGACATTGGCGAGCGCGAGGTCCAGGCCGGTCGAGTCTGGGTCAATCAGCACGCGATCGCCGTCATAATGCGCGGCCAGGTACGTGACGACGGGAGATGGTCGGTAACAGGCCGCGCCGAGGCGGGCGTCTTGCAGGGTGGCGATGCCACCTGCGAAGAGCCAGGCCGATTGCGCCAACACGACCACGCCCAGGAACAGCGCACCCAACGGCAAGCGGCGCACCAGCAAAGCCAGGCAGATGGCGATGGAGACGATGATGGGCGCCCCTGCGTCGAGGTTCAGGCTGGGGGCCGTGGCCAGTGTCGGCGTCGCTCCCGGCGCCCAGATCACCAGGAAGCCCAGGCAGATCGCCACCCCCAGCATCAGGATCGGCGAGACGAGGAATGCGATGGTCAGGAATCGCCGCGCATTGCCCGCGCGCAGCATGCCGAGGATCAGGCCGACCGCCGCCAGGGCCAGCACCAATGGCCCCGCCAGGTCCAATGCCAGCGCGCCCAACGTCCGCAACGCTTCCAGCGGCTGCAAATAGGCCGGAGCGAGGTGGGCCGCCACCAGCGCCTTGGTGGGGGTTAGCAAGGTATGATTATTCCGTAAGAAATAGATTGGATCGCCAAAGATCACCATATTCCAGACAATCCACAAGATTATCCCCGACGCACCCAGGAAGAGATACAGGAAAAGGTTGGCAAAGATGCGCGCCGGCCGCAATCGCTGTGCGATGCCCACCAGCAGAATTCCCCCCGCGACCAGCAGGCAGAGAAACCAACCCGCGTAGCCCGTCACCGATGCGATGGCCGTGGTGGTTGCCGCGCTTACGAGATATTGTGGCGCATCATTCTCGGCCCAGAGCACAAAAGCATAAGCCGTGGCGGCGCCCGCCGCCAGCACCAACATATCGGGCTGGGGGATCGTCTGCAGATAGAGCATATTGGGATTCAATGTGAAGGCCAGTGTGCCAGCGAAACTCGCCGCGCTGTCGCCCGTCAACCGGCGGCCCGTCAGGAAGATCAGGGCGCTGGTGATGACAAACGCGGGCACGGTAAGCATTGATCCGGCGATCCCGCTATGCCAGAGACTGTCATTCCAGATGAAGAGTTGCATCAGGATGGGAAAGAGCGGCAGGCGCGTACTCCCCAGTTGAGCCAGACCAGGCGTCGCACTATCAAATGTCTGGCGCGCCACGCGCAGGTAGGCATGCGACGCGCTCGTCAGCAACGTCAGATGCGCCGATTGCGCTAACCACCAGGCCACCATCGCCGCGATGACACTCAGGCCAATCGTCGTGACCAGCCAGGGGTCGACTGACCGCCAGGGCCGCCCGCGTCTCTCGCGCTCGGTGCGCGGGACGTGGACCTGGGGCAGGGCCGGGAGCGTGATCATCGTGACATGGACCGCCTTCTCCTGAAATACCCGCGCACCCTCAGGGGTGATTGGGCGATGATGGCCTGGCAGATTGGTGACTCGCGACCGCTCCTGGCGGCTGTTGGTTGGCGTATTTCAAATGCAGACCATGTTGGGTCTTCTCCCAATAGAACGGCTTGAAGATCAACTGATAGACTGCGATCATCGCGGCAATACTCATCATGGCCCAATAGATCGGAATCGTTAACGACCAGAGCATCAACCCATATTGCTCGCGCTTCATACAAGCGATGATATACATGTAGATATACAGGAAGTTGCCAAAAATCAAGCAGACCAGCCCGGCGTAAAATATCGGCGCCGGATAGAGCGTATGGTACACAGGCTCGACAATTGGTCGCAGGGTCGGACTGAGCGCGCTGAAAACATAGAGCGCCAGCAACAGCCACATCAGTGGATTGACGATGAAGGTCGCGGGCGTCCCCCCAATCACCACCTGTAAGCCTACCAGTTCGCGCAGACGTTTGGGATGGAGGAAGCGCCAGGGTCGGCGCATATGCACCAGATACGTCTGCATATAGCCCTTGATCCAGCGGGACCGCTGGCGGATCCAGTTTCGGGGTCGCGAATTGGCCTCTTCATAGGTTGTGGAGTCCAACATCGCCGTATGCAGACGCAGCGTTGAGAGCCGCAGACCCAGGTCGCAGTCCTCAGTCACATTGAAAGGATCCCAGGCGCCAAGTTTGCGAAGGATGGCCGCGCGGAAATGGTTCGAGGTCCCGCCCAGCGGCAAGCTTAACATCTCGGCTTGCAAGCCAGGAAGGATCAGATCGAACCAGAGGGAATATTCCAAAGTAAACCAGCGCGTCAGGACATTCTGGCGCGGATTATAAAAATTGAGCTTGGCCTGCACACAGGCCAGGTCTGGCCCATGATTGGCGAAGGTCAGGATCGCCTTCTTCAGTTGCTTGGGTTCCGGAATATCCTCAGCGTCATAGATTACCACATACTCGCCGGTCGAACGCAGCAGCCCATAGTTACAAGCGCGCGGTTTGGTGCGCGGCTCACCATCAGGGATCGTGACGATCTCGAAATGCGGTGGCAAGCGCATTGCCTGGATGGCATCGCGGGTTGCATGGTCGTCCACCTCAGTCAGAAACATAATCTGCAACCGGTCGGCGGGATAGTCCAGCGCAACCATTGCCTGCACAAATTGCTTGACCACTTCTGGCTCTTTGTAGAGCGGACAGAGGACGGTATAGCGCGGCCAATTGCGATTGCCCAAGCGCGCGAGCACCTTATCCCCGATATGTTCTTCTGGCCGGGTGTTCAAGGCGCGCAACGTGAGTTGAAAGGTGTGGATCAGATTCGCCAGGTAAATGAACGTAATCGCGCCAATGGTGCTGACCAGCGTCTGGGCGGGGAAAAATAATAGCCCGGCCGTCCAGATCAGGACGATCGCCGTCATAGTGATCATCTGGCCGACGGTGACTGTCTGGACCGCGGAGTTTTCGCGACGCAATGGCGCAAATGGATAGACCTGTTTGTGGTCAACGCTGATAGGTTGGGCCGCGCGTTCGGCGTATTGCTCGATCGCTTTCAAGTTGGCGCGCTCGTCCACCATGTCGGCTTCCTGATTGAGCCAGGTCGCGTAGTAATAGACCTCCTCGTCGAGCGCGGCGGCGGGAGTCAGCGTTTTATCCTTGCCCGGGGCGGATGATGCCATGCAGGTACTCCCTCCAGCGGCCTTGCGTACTAAGGATTGAGATATGTGTGCGCCGCGTTGTCCTGGTGCTGAGGTCCAATCGCTCGTTATGCCGAACAGGCGGACCGTATGGAGCCTGTTGAAGAAACCATGCTATCGCTTGTATGAATGGCAGCATTGTACCTGAATTCGCGTGGAGAGTCAATCGCGGCTGACTTCCGCTCACCGCGATGGTCAGTGGCGCCCATTTCAGGGAACTCGACCATCTCGCTGAAAGAATCTGGGCTTTTGGCCATAGCCCGCGTGTTGACCCTCGCTTACCCTAATGTAGGCAGGGCAGCGAGATGCATCTCCTGGTGGGATCTGTATGGCCTTATGCTCAGATCATCGGCGCGCGCGCGATCCGCGAGCAGCCCACGAGGTGTGTTGACGAAGGCATAAGTGGGCGGCGAACTGACCTTCGCTAGCCATTTCGCGCGGCGTGATCGCGCGTATTCTCAGGTGGAAAAATGAATCCGAAGAATCCGAACGATGGGTTGCCGCCTGGGCAACCACCCATTCCGGAGACACAAGCACACGATGCGGGTGGGCCGACCCAGCCATTCGATCGGCTCCATCGCGTCTCCCGGTCGCTGGCCGACGCGCAGGCGACAAAGCCCCTGGGATCGCCGCTGGCATCGCCTCCCCCAAAGCAAGCACGAGTAGCGATTGCCGCGGTCGTGGTGGTCGCGCTGGTTGTGGCAACAATCTGGGGCATCGGGCGCTTGAGCGGTGGTAATGGAGGGAACGGCCCGACGGGGGGCGCCACGACGCTTGGGATCACGGTGCCGACAGTCAAAACACCCCCGCCAGCGGCGCTCACGAATTGGCCAGGCTTTCTCTATAATCAACAGGGGTGGAACTACAATCCTCAGGAAACTATCCTCAGTCCGGCCGATGTGAGCCAGTTGCGTCTGGTGAGCACGTATAATACCGGTCAGGACGCGTTGGTCAAGGATGGCATCGCCTCCACCCCACTGATCATCGGGAATCGGTTGGATTACGGGAGTTGGGATGGCTACTACTATAGTATCGACCTGCTTCACCACACGGTCATCTGGAAAGTCTTCATGGGTATCGTGGTGCCGAAACCGAATAAAGGCTGCAATCCACCACTGGCTGGCGTCACCTCCAAAGCGACGGTGGTGAATGGCGTCCTCTATGTCGGTGGCGCTGATGGCAAGGTCTATGCCGTGAATGCCGATACGGGCAAAGTCAACTGGGCGACGCAGGTCACGGCAGTGGTGCCAGCGCACGATGGCTATCCCGCGACGGATCTTCAGGACGAGTTTCTCTGGAGTTCACCGGCCATCGGCAACGGTAAGGTTTATATTGGCATTGGCTCTTATGGCGACTGTCCGCTCATCCCTGGCCATCTGATGGCGCTGGATCAGACATCTGGGCAGATCCTGGCAACCCACTGGACTGAGAAAGTCAACGCTGGCGGCGTCACAATCTGGAATCGCCCGGTCATCGATCCCGCAGATCAAGCGGTGCTCTATGCCACCGGCAGCCTCAGCTCGGGCCCAGAGAGCGATGCAATCGTCGAGCTGGACTGGAATACACTGCAATATAAACAGGACGTCACACATAGTGTCTATCAGGTGCCACGCCCCGACCAGGGGGAAAACGACGCTTTTGGGGCATCTTGCATGCTGGTGCCCAATATTGGCGGCAGCCAGGGCATTGTCTGCCATAGCAAAGCCACGCGCCTCTATGGGGTGCAGATTACCCCTACCGGACTGGTGCCCGATTGGCGCATCGAGTTAGGGCAGACCGATGGACAAGCGCCTGAATATGATCAGGCCGATGTTGGCGAATATGCTTTCGATGGCAAGGATTTGTATGTCGGGACCACGCGCATCAAGGACGCCAATGGGACGGTCTATCCTGGCGGAGCGTACTGTATCGATCCTTCGACCGGTAAAGTCATCTGGACGCAGTATTTCACGCACGCGATGGGGTATCCGCTCACCGCGCCAACAGGAGCCAACGGCATTATTGCCTTCGGCCTGGGTCAACCGCAGTATAACGCGACCTATCCCAACGACAACTATATTGGGTCGCTGGCAGTTCTCGATGCCAGGACGGGCGCTATCCTGTATACACATCCGCTCTCGTTCCTGGTCTATGCCGCGCCGATCATCGTGAACGGGGAGATCTACGTGGCGACCATGGATGGGCACATCTATACCTTCGGTTTACCGCAGGTGCCGACGGTCGATCTCTTCAATGCCAGCACCCTCGACCCCCACCAGTGGCAGTGGCTACATCCCGATACCAAGCACTGGCGGCTAATCAACCAAACCCTGCAGATCGACGCTTCAGGGGAGAGCGCGCTGGATGCCCGCAACCTGCTGGCAGAGCCTCTCTCGGCATCCAACGATGTTGACCTGACGACCACCCTGACCTTCAGTCCGCGGACGGTCTATGGTCAAGCGGGCATCGTCGCATACCAGGATAGCAACAATTACGTTAAGCTCGATTACATCAAACTGCAGAACGCCAACGAGTATCGCTTTGAGTTGACAGCGGTGGTCAACGGGCAGGTACAGTCCAATCTCTCCGCCGATATCTATCCACCCGGCACTGCCTATACCCTGGAGCTCGTGCGGCTGCAAGGCCATTATTTTGGCTATGTCAGCGCAGATGGTGGCCAGCATTGGCAAACAGTAGTCCCGTCGCCCCTGGGAGTCACGGCGAATATTCAGACGGTTTCCGCTGGTCTGTTTGCCTATTCCAGCGGCTCAAGCGTCGATACCGCGGCCTTCACCGACTTCATTGAGATGCCACTGAGTTAATACCCGAACGGGCATCGCGGAGCGTCAAGCCACGATCTGGATTAACGCTTCGCCGTATTGCTCAGTGAACCAGATCTGGCCGTCAGGAGCGCGGTGCATCAAGCTGGGGGCGTCATTTGGCGAAGACAGCGGATACTCCGCCACATGGCCACCCGGCAGCAATACGCCGATCTGACCGCGAATGAGCTCGGTGAACCAGACGCGGCCCTGGGTATCGAGCGCGATGCCCAATGGTGAAGTGCCATAGGTTGGGACGGGATACTCCGTGATGATGCCGGTCACCGTATCCAGTCGTCCCAACCGGTCGCCGTTTTGTTCCGTAAACCATAGCGTATGGTCAGGGCCGGTGGCCAGGTAGCCGGGTGCTCCCTGGCGGGTGGGAATCGGATACAGGTGCGACGCACCGTTTGGAGAAATGCGGAGTATCGCGTTTTGATTTTGCTCGGCAACCCAGAGTGCGCCATCTTGCGCGACGATTCCCAACGGCCGTGGCAGGAGGCCGGTAGGGGTAAACTCCTGGATGGTTCCTTGTGGCGAGATGCGGCCGATCTTGCCGCACTCCAGTTCAGTGAACCAGATCGCGCCATCGGGCCCCAGAGTCAGATCGGTGGGGAGGCATTCCACCTCAGGGAGGGGAAAGGTGGTGAAGGTGCCATCCAGACCCAGTCGGCCAATGTTGTTGCCGAGTTGTTCGGTGAACCAGATCGCGCCATCGGCACCGATGACGATCCCCATCGGGCTGCTCGCGGGTGTCGGAACCGGATAAGTGGAGAGGACGCCCTGTGGGTCGATATGGCCGATGGAATTGCCGCCTGAATTCGTGAACCAGATGCCGCCATCCGCCGCGAAGGCTAACCCATACGGATGGGCCGGGGAATTCGCGCTGCCAGGAATGGGATATATCTTGAAAGTGACCTTTGGTGGCGGACGTGAAGGCGTGCCATGCTGGAGAATATGTGGCCAGGCGATGGCAGCAAGCAAAGCTACCAGGAGGCAGACGGCACCGATGATCCGACGCGGCGTACTGCGCATGACGGCGAGCATAAGGCATCCTCGATTTTCTATAAAAAAATAAGTGGGACGAAAAGTCCTCCCAATTCGATACTGATCAGTCCGCGAAGAGGCGGACGAGCGAGTCTGTTGATTGCTGGTGAGGTGGCCGATAGGTCGACTGTGGTCTGAAAGATCTGTACCAGGAGGCCCCAATGGTGTAGGGGATTTGACCTGGGTGGGGATGGAAGGAGTATACTGAATCATGTGGAGCCATGAACATGGTAGCGGCAGTCACGCGCTCTCTCTCAGACGCCTCCAAGAAGTCCTGCCCTGACGCCAATCATAGAAGTCCTGACAGAGATTGCTGCTTCTGCCTGACCATGCAACGACACTTGACGACATACACTGAAGATCTGATACTCTCGCATGTTCTCAATGCATCGTCTTCCTGGCGCGCATGTGACCAGAACAGCCGTCAAGCAGTCAGTGCTGACGACACTTATCCCGGAGGAGCAACGTTGAGCACTACGTCGAAGCGGGGCCTGCTTGACCAGGCGGGGCAGGCGATGAAGAATACGCCAATCTGGCGATCGGTTTTTCGCCATGGCTACCCCGACACGCCACTCAACCAATCGCTGATTATGATGGGGAACGTCTTCTTGCACCTGCACCCCGTCAAAGTCAGCCGCCAGGCCATGCGCATTACGTATACCTATTGCCTGGGTGGGATATCCTTTTTCCTGTTCCTGGTGCTGACCATCACAGGCGTCTTCCTGATGTTTTATTACATTCCGGCGGACCAACAAGCGTATGGGAATATTCAAGCGCTGGCAAGCACGGTTGCTTTTGGTGAGATCGTGCGTAATATGCATCGTTGGGCCGCGCATTTGATGGTCATTTCGGTCTCGCTTCATATGATTCGGGTCTTCTATCATGGCGCATATAAAGCGCCGCGCGAATTCAACTGGGTCATTGGTACGGTGCTCTTCCTGCTGACCTTGCTCTTAAGCTTCTCGGGATATTTGCTGCCGTGGGACCAGATCGGGGTGTTGGCCATCCAGGTCGGGACGAACATGGCGAACTACGCGCCCGTGGTCGGCGATGCTGTGCACCGTGTGCTGATTGGGGGACTGGATCAATATCCAACCCAGGCCACCCTCATCCGTTTTTATACGTTGCATGTCCTCTTCTTCCCTCTCGTTGCCGCCATTATGATGGCGGTGCATTTCTGGCGCATCCGCAAGGATGGTGGCGAAGCGGGGCCGCCGCCACCGAGTCGGCGCGAGGTTGTCGCCAAGCTCGCTGAGACCGCGAGCCATTCGTGAGTGCTTCGGCCCGGCGAGTGAGCCGGGCCACCATCATTGGGGTTGGGGCATTCAGCCCGCCTTTATGGGAAAGGATCTGCGATGACGACAACCGTTCCACCAACATCGGCGCAGAAACGCTACCGCACACTCGCCGTCGTCAAACAGGAATCCGTGACACGTGTGGAGCGCCAGCTCGAAGACTCCGTCTTTGTCTGGCCGCACCTGCTGGTACGGGAATTCCTCTCGGCGGTCTTGATGACGGTGATGCTGACCTTGCTCAGCCTCTTTATCGCGGCGCCGCTGGAAGTTCGCTTCAATCAAAATTTTCCGCCGCCGCCAGTGGCTAAAGCTCCCTGGTACTTCCTCGGGTTGCAGGAGTTGCTGCACTACTTCCCGCCGACGCTGGCGGGTGTGCTGTTGCCGAGCTTTGTGCTCTTAGGCATGGCCGCACTCCCGTATATTGATCGCAATCCGAGCCGTTCGTATGATGACCGCAAGCTTTCAATCGCGCTGTTTACGATGTTTGTCGCGTTCTTCGCGGTCATCACGGTTGTCGGTTCCTTCTTCCGCGGCAGCGGCTGGCTGTGGTTCTGGCCCTGGCAGGGAGAGTTTTTCAATCTTTGACGCGGTGGATGAGCAGGAAGCACATTCGTGATTTGGTTGTGCGCGCATGGCTATCACGCCGCCCATCACGCCGCGAGGCGCTGGATGGGACCGAGCGGATGCCAGGCGACGTATCCGAAAAACCGGGCTGGGATTGCCCGTAGTCTGCATCTGGAGTGAGGCCGGAACTCCTCCACGCGGGCCGCTGGATGCCCGTCACCCTGGGTGAGGTATAGCCCCTTGCCCGCGAAGAAGGTCAATGAGATGGCGAAAGAACCTACTCCTCGTACTCCCCAAGAGTATGAGATACTTTCAGGCGGCGGCGCGGAATCAGCGGAGTTGTCACGCCAGGGTATCAGTCGGCGTCAACTCCTGCGACGCGCAGTCGGCATTACGGCTGGTCTCGTCGGCCTCGAAGCGGTCGGCGGGGGACTCATCTTCATCTATCCGCAAATCACGGGTGGATTCGGCGGCAAAGTGACGCTGAAGAAGCTGGATCAATATCCGGCGGCCTTGCCCCAGAATTTCGATATTGAGAATGGCAAAGGGGTCTTCTACGAAGGCGAAGCCAAATCGTATATCGTGCACCTGGACCCTAATACGCCGTGGCTGCTCAGTGGCACCGATCTGACGAATACTCTGGACTATGAATACATCGTCAAAGACGCAAAAGACGGTTCCTACTGGTTAGCCATCTATCAGCGTTGTGTCCATCTGGGCTGTAAGTTCGCCTTCCGTACGGATTGCCGAAGCTTCAAATGCCCATGTCATGGATCGCATTACAATGTCGATGGCGAATATCTCAGTGGCCCGGCCCCGCGCAGTAACGATCGTTTCAAGATTGATGTCAGCAGTGGTTCTGTTATCGTAGACACCTCCAAGGTCTATGACAAGGTGCAGCACCCCAGCGACACAAACCGCCTGCTCTCTGAACTTACCATTCAGAAGATCTGCGATTAACGAATTTCGACAGAAAGTGGACTGGAATATGGGATCCAACGTTCACCCAGTCGCCCGGTGGTCGCTGATCGCCGCGCTTGGCATCGCCGTATTGATGGTGGTGTATTACATCGCGACCCAGGGCAGCGGCAATAGCGGGCAGATTGCCTTTGGCATGGCTGTCGTTGCTTTGGCGACGGCCGCGTTCATCTACTTGTTTTACTCGCGGATGAATACGGTCCAGCGAACTGGCAATATGGCGTTGTTTTTTGTCGTGCTGGTGGCGTTATTGCTGCCCTTTTTCTTCTTGAGCGCGTCCAAAACCAACGCTGATGCTGCCAAAGTGCAGTACGATAAGCAACTCAGCTATGCTGCGGGCAAGTACGTGACGTATTGTTCGACCTGCCATGGTTTGCTGGGACAGGGCCTCTCCGGACCAAAGTTGCAGGGCAACAAAGCTTTGGAGAAGCTCAACATCGCTGCCATCATCACCGGTGGCATACCCGACAATGCGGACCCGTCGCAATATTTGATGCCCGCCTGGAGCGATCAGAATGGTGGACCATTCAACGCGGACGATATCGCCGCGATGACCGCTTTCGTCGAATCGTGGGATCCGGTATTGCAGGTCAAGAACAATGTGCCCACTACTACCAACGGCTTTGACTTGATCTTTGCTCAACTCGACCCAGCGACCCAGAAAACCTACCTCGCCCAGAAAGCTGCCGCCAATGGTCCCGCTGATGCGCCGATCGATCTGACCGCGCTGAAGACGGTGACGATCCCGATCGTCAAGGATCCGAATAGCACCAATGGCGTATCCTGGAATTTCTTATATCCCGTACCGAATGGCGCCCCAACCCGCGTCATCAAGGTGAAATCGGGCACCGTGGTCCAGTGGCAGAATGAGAGCGGCCTTGCTCACTCGGTCTATAGTGGCACGCCAGGCAGCAATACCAACTATTTCGCCATCCCAATCGTGAACGATGGGACGACGACGGTGGCGGTGACGATGCCAACGGTCACGAAAGAGACTGTCGTGAGTTATTACTGCTCATTCCACCCCGCGATGGTGGCTGAGATTCTTGTTGAACCATAAGCAGAGGAAGTATGACCATGCAACAGACTGTCGCGCGCGAACCCGGAGAGATGTCGTGGGCGCGGGCCATCGTGCTGGCCACGGGCTTCTTCTTCCTCTCCGCGATCTACCTTGGCCAGATTCCTGGTTTCTTTCAGCTAGCCTCGACACAGGCAACTTTGGGACTGTTCTCTCAGGTGCTGCTGACGTTGGGATTGCTGGCGTTGGGACTTGGTCTCATCGGCATCACCGCGGTGTTTCTGTACGATCCCAAACCACTGACGCGACTGTTCGTCCCGCTCTTTGCGCTGTTGGGGTTGGTATTGCTGGTGGCTGGCGCTGGCTTGATGATCTTCACATTCGTGACCGGTCATCATTATCTGCCAGACCAGACAGTGATCCAGGGCAAACCGCCGCAGATCATCAACTGGCCAAATCCCAACCAGACCTATCTCTTTAATCCGATCTGGTTTCAACCCCAGAGCATTGATATCGGCGCGGTAGGCTTCGTTCTCCTTTTCACTGGCGGTGGCATCTTTGGCTTCGCCGCCCTGCAGCCTCTTCAGGTGTCGGGACGGCTCACCGGCGCGCTACGTAGCGGCATTATGCAATTCTGCATTGGTATCGCCGCCGCTATCTTGCTCGCCTACATAACGATGTATACCTTCTCGCCGGACATCACGACGAAGACGTACGCCAATGGGCTGGTCTACAACATCATCCTGGGCGGGGCTTTGGCACTGGTGCTCTTCGCGACCCAGGTCTGGCTGTTGCCGGTCATGACGGAGAAACGGAACCGCGAACGCTTTTTGCCTTCGCTGTACCTGCATTCGGTGATGTTGATCGGCAATGTCGCCGTGCCGTTGTTGGCGATCTTCTTGGTTCTTTTTCCAGTCGTCACCTGGATGTGGAACGTCAACCTGGGCAATGCGTACTTCGTCCAGTGCTCATCGAAGACCCAGATCCCGGCCAGTTGTACGTTCACCTCGTACGTGGGTTATATCATTGCCGCGATCGTCGCGGGCATGTTCTTCACGTTCATGCTCATCGCTGGCTATCTGTGGACCAAGAAAACCGCATTCGTGCGCCTGGGATCACTCTTTGGGTATATCTTCGCCGCCCTGGCAGTGGTTGCGACACATACGGGAAACAGCGCGAGCACGGTTTGGCCGCGCTCGATCCCCATGGCGCTGATGCTGGCGATTGGGGTCGCGATTCTGGGCTTTGTCTGGATGGTCTCGACGCAGCGAGAATTCGTCCCGGCCCAGTATATGAATGCCAGTCTGGGGTGTATTGGGCAGTGGTTGGTGATGGGGACGACCCTCTTTATCTACATTGCGGCCTTCGCCTTCTTCTCTTACCCCAATTTCACCGAGACTGAAGGGAACCTGGTCATCGTCCAGGGCGCCAATTCGATCCACGACGCCTATTGGGTGCTGTTGATTGCCGGTGGCCTGGCGGCGCTCCAGTTTGCCTTTCTCATCTGGCGTCGGCCACTGGGACAGATACGCAAAGTGACCCTCTGGCTTGTTTTGATTGGTGCCACGCTGATGATTGGGTCGTCCATTCACTTTAATCTGGGTGATTCGACCAATATGGCCAATCCCGCCTTCTGGGGAGGTCTGGCCGTGGAGGTGCTGGGCATTCTCGCGAGCGTCTGGGGCGCCTTCGGCAGCCGTGCTCAGCGCGGATTAACCTGGCTCATTCTCATGGCTTTCTCGGTACTGGTGGGCGGGGGTGGCATCATCGTCCTCTTCGCCAGCGGTTCTACTATGTACGAATTGGTCGTCGCTTTCGCCATCCTGATGGCGTTTGGGTCACTGGTGTATGTCATCTTCGGGAGTGATCCTCCGGAGCGACTGCGACTGGATACCGCCTTGACCATACCAACGACAAGTGTCCCTGAAGAATAGGCCGCTCAACAGGCAACAAGAGCGGGGTCAACCCCTTGGTGGGGTTGGTCCCGTTCTTGCCATTTCTGAAGAGCGAACCTACACGCATTCGCTCGGAGTGCTATACTTGGGGCAGATGCTCAATACAGAGGAGGGATGGAGTCCATGGGTGCGCCACTCAAGATTCTCATGCTTTCATCCGAAATGGTGCCATTTGTCAAGGTTGGTGGCCCGGCGGATGTCGTGGGTGCGTTGCCGAAGGCGCTCCGTCGCCTTGGGCATGATGTACGCGTGACGATGCCATGTTATCGTTCCATTCGATCGGATCAGTTTGGTTTGACCCTCGCGCTCGAATCTTTGGAAGTGCCTTTTCGCCATGAGATACAGACGGTGACCATTCGTGAGACGACGGTCAGCAATGTGCCAATTTATTTTGTCGATGAGGAACATTTTTTTCGTCGCGAGAATATTTATGGCTACACCGATGATGGCGATCGCTTTATCCTCTTCTGCCGGGCCGCGTTGGAATTCTGCCGGGCCATTGATTGGCAACCGGATGTGATCCATGCCCATGAGTGGCATACAGCCATCGTACCAAACTGGATGCATACCATCTATCGGGATGATCCATTCTTCGCTTCTACCGCGACGGTCTTCACCGTACACAACCTCGCCTATCAGGGGATATTTGGCAACCGTATCCTGGAAGTCGCAGGGATCGCCGATCAACAATTCGTCTTCCCCATAATGCCCGAGGCTGGCAATGTCGTGGATTTGATGGGGCGCGGTGTGGCTTACGCGGATATCGTGACGACGGTGAGCGAGACCTACGCGCGCGAGATTCTGACGACTGAGTATGGTGAAGGGCTCGATACGTTGTTGCGATACCGTGCCGACCACCTCTACGGGGTCTTGAATGGCATTGACGATGATACCTACAATCCTGCCAGTGATCCCTATATCACGCAGAATTTTGATGCTGATCATTTGGATGCGCGCCAGGCAAATAAAATCGCCCTTCAGGAAAAAGCAGGTCTCGAACCAGATCCCCAGCGACCAGTGATTGGTATGATCTCCCGCCTCGTCCGCCAGAAAGGGTGCGACCTTTTGGCCGCTGTCTTCGACCAGATTATGGATCTCGGGGCGCAGGTGATTATCGTCGGCACTGGCGACTCGTATTACCATGAAATCTTTCAGGGGTTGGCGGCAAAATATCCACACCAGGCCGCAACGCACTTTAGCTTCAGTCTGGATTGGCTGCAACCGATCTACGCTGGCGCGGATATGTATTTGATGCCATCTCGGGTTGAACCATGCGGACTGAATCAGATGATCGCCATGCGCTACGGTGCCATCCCGATTGTGCGAGCTACAGGGGGGCTGGCCGATACGGTGATGGAGTACGATCCGCGCCAGGAGACGGGCACCGGGTTTACCTTCTTCCCGTATGACCCATGGCCGCTGTATGGTGCTGTGGCACGCGCGATCCAAACCTATCAATTCACCGAACATTGGCGCGAGTTGATGGCCCGCGCCATGCGCGCAGATCATTCCTGGGGTGCTTCGGCCATTCGTTATGTTGAACTCTATGAGCGCGCGATCGACACGCATCTCGCGAATGCGGATCATATCCCACCCCCAGAATCGCCGTTAGCCACATCGGATCCCCCGCGCTAAGCATGTGAAATACGAGACATTTCGTTCGTGAAAGGGGTCACTGCAGAATGGCGGCGTTGAGCGGTACGCTTAGCATGAGAGTACTCCCAGGCGCCGCCACATGGCGAATCGCCGCCTTTTTTCCGCGGAGGAATCGTATCCATCATGCAGAATGATACCGGCTCTTACTACCCCTATCCAGCCGATCCTAATGATGACACGAGCGCGATGACAGGGATGCCAGGAGCAGTGATGCCGCCCCCATCCTTTGGCCTCCCCCCCAATGCGTCTCCACCACCAGGAAATTCTTCGCGGGGTCGCATGTTCGCCATCATTGGCGCGGTCGTCGCATTGATCCTGGTGAGCGGAGGTATCGCCTATGCGTTCATGCGCGGTGGCGTCTTCACTCCGGCCACCGCCAACGACACAGTGAAGAGCTATTGCACCGATCTGACAACCCAACAATATTCCCAGGCCTATTCCCTCTTTAGCGCAGATACCCAGAAACTGTTGGCCCAGGCAGACTATGTCAGTGCCGCGCAAGCGCTCGATACCATCGGCGGCAAAGTTTCCGCCTGTGCCGCAAGCAGCAGTGTGCTCGCGAAGGATGGCAAATCGGCAACCGTCACCGCGAGCTTGACGCGCTCGGGCAGCAAGACAGCCCAGACGGCGACATTCGCTCTGGCGCAGAGCGGCACCACCTGGCGGTTCACCCAACTTCCCGACGCGCAATTGTTGCCGCTGGCAACTTTTACGACCTATTGCACTGATCTGCGGCTGAACCAACTTCCCGCGGCTTTTGCTATGGAGTCGACCGCCTTGCAGCAATCCTATGGCGCTGTCGCGGATTTCGAGAGTGCCATGCAGCAGTCCGTCGGTATTACGGGGGCAATCTCGGCTTGCCATCCTCAGTCCGTGACGGTAGCGGCGGCTGGAGCTGCACTACAGTTCAGCATTGACTTCAGTAATTTCCAGAATGTGCCCGCAGAGGCGAAACTGGTGGCGGTTTCCGGTGGCACATATCAGGTCGATGAATTCGACATCAGTGTGGCTGGTAACAATGTTCCTTATCCTGTCCCTGGCAATTTGATCAACTCCATCCTGCAATTGCTCCAGGGTCTGTTGGGCAGCAATGGCTAGCTTGGTAGATCGTCGAGTGTAGTCCGTTCGCAAGCAGCAACATCCCCCGCGATGCGCGTGCGTCACTGTGGGTGTTACTGCTTGCGGCATTTTCGATGAGCACCAGGGTAATTGTCTGGCCTTGCCACAGGATCCTGGATCCTTTCAAGCAGAGATGCTTATTCAAAACCCGCATTCCCCAGTCCATCTCAGTCGTGACTACGATGTAGCAGGATGAAGATCCAGTCCGGCGATTACACGAATGCCAAAGAATCTGAAGCTTGCCAGGACTTCTAGATGACGTATGAATCAGTTATACTATGCCTATGAACACGCGTACAGGTGAATTTTGGAGCGGGGTTCGCGCCGAGTTGCCGATCCTCGTTGGCACTATCCCCTTCGGTTTGATCTACGGCGTTTCCGCCCTGAGTCAGCGGATCAGCGCAGTGTTCGCCCAGGCGATGTCAGGCATCATCTTCGCGGGATCATCCCAATTTGTCGTTGCCCAATTAATCAACGCCACCGTACCCGTGGCGATCATTGTAGTCACTGGCGTCATCATTAACCTCCGCCACATCCTCTATAGCGCGTCGCTGGCGCCCTACACACGACACCTGCCGCGCCGCTGGAAGGTCGTGTTGGCGTACCTGTTGACAGACGAGGCCTATGCCGTGACGATTTTGCATTATCGGACACCCGGTGATGCCACGCATCGCCATTGGTACTTCCTTGGAGCGGGATTGGCGCTCTGGATGACCTGGCAGTTGAGTACCGCGGCGGGCGTCTTTTTGGGCGCGAAGATACCCGCCGCATGGTCGTTGGATTTCACGCTCTCATTGACGTTTATCGCCTTTGTCATCCCGGTCCTCAAAGATCGCGCCAGCATCATCGCGGCGCTCGTTGCGGGCGTTGGAGCGGTCGCGGCATATCAGTTGCCGTTGCATCTGGGATTACTGGTGGCGACAGCGCTGGGGATCGTCGCCGGAGTCGGTATACAGCGGATGAGGAAAGCAGAATGAATCTCTGGATCACCATAAGTTTGATCGGCTTGATGACCTACGGCATCCGTCTCTCGTTCATTGCTCTGGCAGGGCGCTTGCAGCTGCCTTCCCAGGTGGAAGACGCCTTGCGCTATGTCCCGGTCGCTGTCCTCACCGCGATCGTGGTTCCGGATCTGGTCTATCACAACGGAGCACTGGATCTCTCGCCAGATAACGCCCGCCTGATCGCAGGGATCATCGCCATTGGGATCGCCTGGCGAAGCCGGAATATCCTTCTCACCCTTATCGGTGGCATGGGTATTCTCTGGATCTTACGATTCGCGTTCCATTTGCCCTGACCTATGGTAGCACTGCGTATGCTCGCTGGCGATGTTGGCGGAGATCGCGTACAATTGAGGCAGAGATTAAACTGGGATGGGCTATGGATCAAACACACATCCGAAATTTTAGCATCATCGCGCATGTCGATCATGGCAAATCGACACTGGCCGATAGGCTGCTTGAATTTACCGGTACCCTGACGAAACGTGAAATGACCGCGCAAGTACTCGATCAGATGGATCTGGAACGCGAAAAGGGCATTACCATCAAAGCGCAAGCGGTGCGCATGCACTACACTGCCGATGATGGCCAAGAATATGAGTTGAATCTCATCGACACTCCCGGTCATGTCGACTTTAATTATGAAGTCTCGCGCAGCCTGGCAGCTTGCGAAGGGGCGCTGTTGGTGATCGATGCGGCGCAAGGGGTAGAGGCGCAGACCCTGGCAAATCTCTACCTGGCGGTCGAGGCGGATCTCGCGATCATTCCAGTCATCAATAAGATCGATCTCCCGAGCGCCCAGCCGGATAAAGTGAAAGAAGAGATCGAGACGATTATCGGTCTGCCCGCCGATGATGCCATCCTGGCTTCCGCCAAAGAGGGCATTGGTACGCATGAGATCCTGGAAGCGATAGTGCGGCAGATTCCACCTCCCCGTGGCACGGAGACACACCCCACTCGCGCGCTCGTTTTCGATTCGAAGTATGACGCGTATAAAGGGGTTATCGCCTATGTTCGGCTGATGGATGGTGCGGTGGCGCAGGGCCAACGCATTCTGATGCTGGCGACCGGTTCAACCGCTGAAGTGCTGGAAGTTGGCTATTTCAGTCCACAATTGATCGCTGTCCCCCAGCTGCAGACCGGGGAAGTTGGCTACATTGCGACCGGGCTGAAAAACGTGAAGGATTGCCGGGTTGGCGATACCATTACGCTTGCGGCGACGCCCGCTGAACAGGCCTTGCCCGGGTATCGGCCTGTAAAGCCGATGGTCTTCGCTGGATTGTATCCGGTGGAAGGCGAAGATTATCCATTGCTGCGCGATGCGCTTGATAGATTGCAACTCAACGACGCGGCGCTTGTCTATCAACCTGAAAGTTCAATCGCGCTTGGTTTTGGTTTTCGATGCGGTTTTCTCGGATTGCTGCATATGGAGATCATCCAGGAACGACTGGAACGAGAATATGATCTGAATCTGTTGGCGACAGCGCCAAACGTGGAATATATCATTACACGGACCGATGGTAACCAGGTACACGTCGACAATCCAGCGGATCTGCCCCCGCCGACCGAGATCTCGCGCATCGAAGAGCCGGTGATGGATATCAGTATCTTCACCCCGAGCCGCTATATTGGCACCATCATGGAGCTCGTGATGGCACGACGCGGGATATTTCAGGATATGAAACATATCGAGCAAGACCGTGTGCACCTTACCTACCGCATTCCACTGGCAGAGTTGATCATCGATTTCTATGATCAACTGAAGTCGCGCACTCAGGGCTATGCCTCGCTGGACTACACCTTTGCAGAATATCAGGTAGCGGATCTGGTCAAGTTGGATATCCTCGTCAATGGCGATCCAGTTGACGCGCTCTCGCTTATTACCCACCGTGACAAAGCCTACAGCCAAGGACGGGCCCTGGCGGAACGGCTGAAAGAATTGATTCCTCGCCAGCTCTTCGAGGTGCCGATTCAAGCGGCCATTGGATCCAAAGTGGTGGCGCGCGAGACAGTCCGGGCAATGCGCAAGAATGTCCTCGCCAAGTGCTACGCTGGCGACATCACCCGCAAGATGAAGCTATTGAACAAGCAAAAGGAAGGCAAAAAACGCATGAAGCAGGTGGGATCGGTCGAGATTCCCCAGGAAGCCTTCATGGCAATCTTGAGTCTGGATCGCAACGCGTAGGAAAAAGCGTATGCGCGCGGCGCCATATGCCGCGCGCATTCTTCTGTATTATTCCAATCGCATCTGGTTGTCGCGGCACGTGCTCTGACAACTGGGTCCCGAGTTCACGACCATCAGTGAAAACACGTGGCCATGCATCGCCAATGTCCGATAAACAGCACTGATAAACGATCAGGCAATGATTGGCATCAGCTGTGCCATATCTGTCTGTTCAGTCCTCGTCTCATGTGTGAAATCACTCGCGTGCTATCAGGCCTTCTTGTCACTTGACAAAAAATCTGTTACACTTTGGCACACAAGCTGTTTCACAAAGAAGCAAGCAAGTAATTGAATTTGTCCGTTGCCAGCGAATTACAGGATGAGCGCCAATAGGAAGGGAGCACATGATGCAGAGGTTTGAAGCGCGGCGGTTACCGTCAGATGCTGCCCATCAAGCAGCGCGGTGGATACGTCAGACAGCGATGTATGCTGGCTCGCCGATGCCATGGCCCAAGGTCGGGATCATTCTGGGGTCCGGCCTCAATGATCTGTTACCAATGGTAGAGGTCGCGCAAACTATCGCTTATCAGGACATCCCCCATTTTCCACCCACGACCGTCGCAGGGCATAGCGGTCAACTCGATATTGGCACCCTGCATGATGTGCCGGTCGCATTGCTCAGGGGGCGCTTTCATCTCTATGAAGGCCACTCGCCAGAGCTTCTCGCGCTGCCGGTGCGAACGCTGCACGCGCTTGGCGTAGAGACGTTGATTGTCACGAACGCTGCCGGTGGACTGAACCCCGCGTTCCATCAAGGCGACCTCATGGTAATGCGCGATCATATCGGGTTGCCGACGCTGGGTGGACAGAATCCCTTGATAGGGCCAAATGATGAAGCGGTTGGGCCACGTTTCGTTCCGATGGGCGCCGCATATGATGCCGAGATGATCGAATGGTTGCGGAACATTGCCAAGCAAGCGCATGTCAAATTACATGAAGGGGTGTACATCATGGTGGCGGGACCCACGTATGAGACGCCTGCCGAATTGCGCGCATTGCGTTTCCTGGGGGCTGATGCGGTGGGCATGTCTACCGTGCCAGAGGTTATTGCCGCGCGCCACCTGGGGATGAAAGTGCTTGGCATCAGTTGTATTACGAACGCGGCCACGCCTGAGGAGGCGACTTCCGTCAACCATGATGAAGTGCTTCAGGGTGCTCGCGCCACCCTGCCGCACCTCGATCGCCTCTTGAGCGACTTCTTTCGAGCGCTGTCCCAGAAAGAAATCGCTCAAGATTCATTGGTGGATCATGGCCGATGGTGGGATGAGCACCAGGAATGACCCGAACAGCGCATCACCTTCAGGCGATGCCCAGCTCCCATCGCGCGTCCTCACTCATCTTGTCCGGCGTCCAAGGTGGATCAAACGTCAATTCAACCAGGCATTCACTGACCCCAGGAACGGACCGTACCTTTAGGGCGACATCTTCCATCACTTCTGGCGCGGCAGGACAGCCGATGGCAGTGAGCGTCATAGTCACCCTGACTTCGCCCCCATCCTTGACCTGGACCCCATAGACCAGGCCGAGGTCGACGATGTTGACGGGAATCTCGGGATCATAGCACTCATGCAAGGCTTCATCGACCTGATCAAGATCGACACCGTGGACGATATTAGCCATTTAGTTACCTCTCTTGGTAGGCTGTAGGGGGACATGCGTATCATGGAGTTGGAGGATCATGATCGCCTCTTGGTATTGTAACAGATCCTTCATCGATGCGTTTATGTGTTGTATCTGGGCGATTTCACCCACCTGGCATTCTACATGCGAGTAAACGGTCGGATGGCTAGTGTGCCCTCAGTCACTAGTAGGCTGGCTGTCCTCATGTTACACTGATCATGGAGATGCAAATGGCTTGTCCCGCAGGTAGCCATCTCGTTGGCGAAGAGCGCTGAGTGATCCATTTAAGATGCGGAGGTGCGGTGATCGCTAAACACATACTTCTTGTTGATGATACAGAAGATCTGACTCGGTTGATGCGTACTATTTTGGAAGATGATCACCATAAGGTTTCCGTCCTGGATACCGGCCGTGGCGTTCTAGAATATGTCCGCCTCAATTCACCAGATCTCATCATTTTGGATCTGCGTTTAGGCGACGTCTCTGGCATTGCGGTGCTCAGTGAACTGAAGAGCGATCCTGAAACCGCGGGGATTCCGGTCGTGGTTTTTACCGCATCGCTCATCGATGCCGAGAAGGCTCAGCGGATGATCGCAGAAACTCCGCGGATGTATGAAGGCACCCGCGTATTACAGAAACCGTTCGATCTTGATCAACTCCTGAACTTGATCAGTTAGCAGGCTTGCGAGACAACCCTGTTGGTAAGACACGTGGTTGGGTAGGAGTGGAGGAGCAACGACATGGCGAAAGATGGGAAGCGAGGCGGGTCCTCGCTGGGTTTCATCCTGGGCATTCTGTTTGGAATCGCTGTGGGCATTTTGCTAGCGATTCTGTTCGCGCCCCAATCGGGCGAAGAGACACGCGGCAAGCTAAATGCTCAGAGCGACGAGATGCGCAAACGCTATCAGGAAGCGCTCGACCAGGGCCGCGAAGCTTATGGTCGCGCGCGCGAAGAAGTGATGACGCGCATGAAGCAACAAGGCTAGTTGGACTGAGTAGGTCGAAATATATCTCGCAGGCGAGGAGATCGATGAAAGTCGACTCCTCGCTATGGTCATATGCGATACTTGCAGAGGGGGAGTGCCTCTATCTTGCGCTCGTCCCTGGCAACGTATTCGTGCCCCCCAACATCGCTCATTGTGGAAACGGGAGACGCTTCGCATGTCACTGGACTTTGGCTGGGTTATCCAGCCCGTACCCTTGGCAGAGATGACCCTGCCTGATCTTATGGCATATAACCGTGCATCACTCGACATGTTGGCCGATCGCTTCACGACCATATGGATGGAGGATCATTTCCAATGGGATGATCGCGCTGTCCTGGAAGCTTGGACAGCCTTGACGTACTTCGCGGCACTCTATCCCCGCATGCGAGTTGGTCACATTGTTCTGGGTCAGAGTTATCGCAATCCGGCATTGACCGCGAAGATGGCGGCTACACTGCAGTATCTTACCGGTGGACGCTGCATCCTTGGCCTTGGTGCCGGTTGGAAAGAGGATGAGTACCGCGCCTATGGATATGCCTATCCTGAGCCGAAGGTGCGGGTGGAACAACTGGCGGATACCATCGAAATCTGTCGCGCACTCTGGACAGACGCACCGGCAACGTACCATGGGAAACAATACTCCATTGAAAAAGCCTATTGTAGTCCGCGACCAGACCCCATGATTCCGATTCATATCGGTGGTGGCGGTGAACAATTGACGTTGCGCGTCGTTGCAAGGACCGCCGATGCCTGGAATGGTAACTTCATTACACCTGAAGCCTATGCACATAAAGTGGAGGTCCTACGGAGACATTGCCAAGCAATTGGGCGAGATCCGCAGGAGATCGCTCTGACCTATTACACTGCGATTGATCTGCCTGATGATCCCATGCAAGCGACGCCGCGTAACTTTTTCACCTTTGGGCCAACACCAGCGGAGGCTATCGCACAGATTGGCCAATTCTCCGCGCTGGGGGTAAGCCATATTCTCTTGCGCACGACAAACCTGCAGACCCTGCGACGCTTCCAGGATGATGTATTACCGCATATCTGAGATATGCGGATGCTACTGGCACTGCGTGCGAGCAGGGCGGTTCCTTTTACACGCTGGCATGTTCCGCGAGGTCGGCGGCGATCCGCTCGAGCGCGTCGCCGGGTGAGGTGCTTTGCCACGGCATTGGCGTGGCCTCTGGATGAATAAAATCATGCTCGATCATATGCGTCAGCAAATGTAGGAAAGGCGCGTAATAGTCATTGGGATCCAGCAACACGATTGGCTTGGCATGCTGATGGAGTTGGCGGGTTGTCATGACGGTGATCAATTCATCCAGGGTGCCCAATCCGCCTGGCAGGACGATGAACGCATCAGCGTTTAGCTCCATCCAGGCCTTGCGATCATGCATGGATGTGGTAATGATCGTTTCGGTCACAGTCGGACTCCCCCAACCCCAGGCATGCATGAATTCTGGCAAGACCCCGATGACATGACCACCCGCGGACAATGCTCCCTCGCGAACCGCGCCCATCAGGCCACGTTGCCCTGCGCCATAAATCAATCGCGCGCCACTGTTGGCGATAGCTATACCTGTAGCCTGACCAAGTGCACGATCTGCTGGTGACCCTTCGCGAGATGCACAGAATACCGCTATTGCGCGCCCATCTAACACTGTCATACATGACCACCTTTTCTACAACTTCCTTCCCCATCATACAGCATGTTGCCTATATCCCTTTTGGCGTTCCAGACCGCACTGATGAACGAATGCAGAGGATAATCATGATAAATACACAAGTGGCACACAGCTAATAGCAACTCCTGGCCTCACTTTTGCACATAGGGCATGTCGCCCAGGAACTCTGGCTTGGGAGAACCTCTAGCCACTGCAAGCTAGAATCTGACAGGTATGGAACTGATAAACCTGGCGATGTGCGGCTAAGAACTGTGCAAAGCGCGCCAATTGGGCAGGAAGTTCGTTCTACATAGCAGAGAGGGTCGGCGAGGTGTGTTGAACATCGTCATTCTACGCGAGTGACGAGCCAACGAGATGAGAGTACGCTGTGATATGCGTCACGATTGCCCTCGCTATTCCTGACACCAACGGCAACGCTGATGTATAATTCAGAGAGGGTGACGTGCGAACCCATACGTGACCCGGTGGAAAAAGGAGCGCGTTGTGAACGCTTACGAACAACTGCTGGTCATCCGCGATCGGCTCGAACATAACGGCGCGAGTGAAGATTCTATCGATCTGGTAGATAAATTTATCGCACGAGCATCAACCGAACGTGATAGTTCCACGAGTGTGCCGATGGCGATGATGGTGCGTCATTTGCTGCGTCAGCGCGAGTCGCTCGACAACTATGCAATCTATAATGACCTGCAAGAGTTGCTCGAGACCGCGCATGGCACGCGTGTGGAGCGCGATGACGACGATGCGCCGTATGCGTATGAAGAGGAACACAAACCCCGTCCCCACTCATACTACAAACAACAGAAAACGAAAGAGCACGACCAAAAAAAGTAGTCGTGCTGTGCTGAGAGCTCAAAACTGCGTACAATCCAGCAATGGGTTATGCGCCAGGTTGCATTGAACTCTCAGTTGCGCCCCCGAAAGGAGGGCAATCTGATGCGTCGTCCAACGTGGTATCGCCCGGATACGGGCCTGACCATTCGCATGATCATGACGATGGTCTTTCTCTTAGCATTGTATGCCGCCTTCATCCTGGTGCTGGGATCGGTCACCCACAGTTTTATCATCTTCGTGTTAATCGCGTTGGTCCTCGCGGGCCTGCAGTTGTTCTATGCTGATAAGATCGCGCTGTTTTCCATGAACGCGCGTGAAGTGTCGCCACAACAAGCACCTGATCTGTATGCGATGGTGGAGCGCCTGGCACAGCAAGCTAATCTGCCGATGCCGAAGATCTATATTGCCGACACCTCCGTCCCCAATGCGTTTGCGACAGGTCGCAATGAGCGCAACGCCGTGATCTGTGTGACGACCGGTATTATGAACCGGCTCAACAACGCGGAGATGGAAGCTGTGCTGGCCCACGAGATGACCCATATCCTGAACCGCGATATCCTGATTATGACGATCGCGACTTTCTTCGCGATGATGGTGCAGTTGATCTTGCGGTCGCTCTATTGGACAGGTCTGTTTGGTGGGTTCGGGGGCGGCTATGGTGGCCGACGCGGCCGCAATGACAATGGCGCTGGCGCTTTCCTGATCATTTTCTTGGTAACGGCGATTGTTTCGGTGGTCAGTTTCATCATGACCCGCACGCTCTCACGGTATCGTGAGTATGCCGCTGACCGAGGTTCCGCGCTCTTGACCGGCTCGCCAGGCAACCTGGCTTCGGCGCTGATGAAGATCAGCGATTCGATATCCGGTGGACGCATTCCCAATAAAGACTTGCGCGACGCGCAACCTGCCAGTGCGTTGATGATTGCGCCGCTGGCCGTGAATGGTGATGACCTGGGTGAGTTGTTCTCGACGCATCCTTCGACCCAGCACCGCATCGAGAAGTTGATGGCGATGCAGGCGCAGATGGAAGCGGCACCGCGCACCCATTGATCCATAGCGAGACAAAACGCGGATTGGACCGACAGTCAGGGAGTTTCTCCTTGACTGTCGGTGGCGCAATTCTCCTCCAGGGTGAGGTGAAAGGAACCGCACGTGGGCTTTTTTGACGCGCTCTTCGGTCGCACTAAGCCAGTTTCTCCAGCGAAGAATGAGCGTCTCTTCGCGATTTCGACCGCGGAAGATACGCTACGCACTGAGGAAGAGATGCAGTCCGCCAATACTTCGGGTATCTGCTTCCGGGGTATCGCATCCACGCCTTTCCGTCAGATTCAGCAGGAACTCGAAGACCTGCTGAAGGTCGCAGCCAAAGATACGCCGATGACCGTCCGACCATTCGAGGATACGCTGGGCTATAAATGGATGATCTTTGATAGCACTGATTTTCAAGAACTCGTCACTATCATTCATATGGTCAGTCAGCAATTGATCGATGAAGGGTATGGCGAACAACTCCTTTCCGCAGTCTTCCGCTTCAACGACGTGAATAGCAAGCCGGTCTATTTCATCTATAACTATAAACGCGGGATGTTCTATCCTTTCGTACCCCGTCCCGACAGCCATAGCCGCAATCGTAACAATCCGGATGAATTGCGCCTGGCGACGGTCCTGGGGAAAGATCTGCCGATGGAGCGCGAATACGAGCGCTGGTATGCGATGTGGGATCTGCCTTTCTGATTGCCGCATAGCTCCTTCTCCGCTACACTGCTGCCCTGCCACCCTGTGGTGATGGTACATTTTACGTGTTTGCCCGCGGTGGAGGTGTACCACGCGCTGTTTCTGGAGTCAGCGAGCAATGATCACCTCTACGCGTGACGCAATATCGACTCTTCAGCAAGCTTCCCTTTAACTTCTGAGCGGAAAGCGGAATCTCGTTGCAGTCCCATATGCACTGGCTGGTCGGAGAGACGACCCGCAGATATTGAAACACACAACAATCTGATGGGCATGCCTGAGCCAACAACTCATCAGCCTGCTCAGCGAGGAGATGCCTGCGGTGGAGCGGGATCTGATAGCCGCGGATCGGCAGCGCGTACAGGATCTGCGTGATGAATTAGGCGCTGGCGATACAGTGACGTCGGCTCGCTGGCACGCGCTGAGAGCGGACCAGGCATATTTTGCCGAGCGGCTGGGAGTGTCGCTGGCGGCGGAACGATTTCGTTTGATCCGCGATGTCGCGGATGATCCTCCCCTGGATGCGCCACGCTGGTGGTTTCACCTGCTAGGGTTGCGCCATGCTGCTGTGCACCTCGTCCTCTTCGCACCCCAGGGCTGGCTGATTACCCAGCGCCGTAGCTTTGCGAAAGACAGTTCCCCCGGCGCGATTGATCTGGCGGTGACCGGCCACTGTGGAACCCAGGATCCGATTCCGGCGATGTATCGCGAGCTCGCTGAGGAAATTGGCCTGGTCATCCCTTCCGGAGATCAGCCATCAGCATTGCTCGATGAAGATCTCTTGCCGCTCTTCACCTATGATGCTCTACATCACACTCCAGATAGGGATCTCTTTCTCGATCGTGAACGCTACTGGGTCTTTGGCGCGACCTTAACGGCGGCCGGCTTTGCCCGGCTGAATTTCAGCGATGGCGAAGTGACGGCGTTGATGCTTCTGGGCGCTCACGATCAGGCGGCATTGACGGAACGTTGCCACCGTCAGGCGCGTCAGGTGGCTGGTGAAATCGACCTGGCCGCAGGCATCATGCATACCTGGCCACGCTGGCTAGCCTGGCAATCCACGCGCATTACCGACCGCTGACATCTGCCGCGCCACGTGGTACACTAAGCTGTCACGAGTCATATCTTGCCCGACTGTGAGGTTTCCCCCCATGTCTGAACCACGCCGCGCTGTAGTTCTGCTCTCTGGCGGCCTCGATTCCGCGACCACCGCCGCGATAGCGCTGCACCAGGGCTTCGAGCTGGCGACCCTGGCTTTCGATTACGGACAACGCCATCGCCGCGAACTGGACGCGAGCGCGGCTGTCTCGCAGGCACTGGGAGGCAGAGATCATCGCGTCGTGCGCTTCGATCTGCGTGCTTTCGGCGGCAGTGCCCTCACCGATGCCATCGCTGTGCCACATGGGCGCGCCATCACTGAGATGGGCCACGACATTCCAGTCACGTATGTGCCAGGCCGCAATCTGATATTCCTCAGCTTCGCTACCGCCTACGCGGAGGTCATTGGGGCGGATGATATTTTTCTGGGGATCAATCAGCAGGACTATAGCGGCTATCCTGATTGCCGCCAGGAATTTCTGGATGCGTTCATTCAGACCGCCAATCTGGCAACCAAGGCGGGAACCCAGGATGGACGCCGATTGCGGATCCATGCACCGCTCATTCAGATGACGAAAGCTGATATCATTCGCAAAGGGCTGGAACTGCACGTCCCGTATGCCATGACCTGGAGCTGCTATGAAGGCGGCGAGATTGCCTGTGGCACCTGCGATAGCTGTCTCTTGCGCCTCAAGGGCTTCGCCGAGGCCGGTATCTCCGATCCTATCCCCTACGCGAACGCGACGCATTGATTGCACCTGGCGCGACGCGGAAAGAACTGTAGAGAAAGATCCATGCGGAATGTGACCAGTACCGATGCCAGCGTGTATCAACCGACGCGCAATACACTCCTGCGTGTCAGCGAATGCTTCACCTCCATCCAGGGTGAGGGGCTGGATATTGGTCGCCCTTTTAGTTTCATCCGTCTCTTTGGGTGTAATTATTACTGTGCCTGGTGCGACACAAAATATGCCGTTCAACATTGGAGCGATACCTATGTGGAGCGGACTCCTGCTGAATTGGCCGAATGGGCGGCGAGCCAGGGCAATTCAGCCGTCTGCTTGACCGGGGGGGAACCACTGGTGGCTCCCCCGACGCTCTTCCTGGACCTCGTGCGGCGACTTAAAGCCAATGGGCACTATCTCGATATCCAAAGCAATGGCACGATCTTTCGGCCTAACCTCGCCCCGCTGATCGATTCCTGGTCAATCAGTCCCAAACTCGGGAGCAGTGGGATGGTCGAGCGCCCCGCTATCTTGCGGCACTATCTCGACGCGCGCCGCGAGGGGACGCTCCACGGGCGATTATTACTGAAATTCGTGATCGCCAATCCGCGCGATCTGGAATTGACGCGGGAATTGCTGATGCGTATCCCAGCGATTGCGGTGGACCGGGTCCCTGTAATCCTTCAGCCGGAAGGACTGGAGCACGCCAGTGTGGAAGACTATGCCGCGGCGTTACGCTGGCTGACCGAGCAGGTAGCAATGGGCGAGGGTGCCGCCGCGTGGCACGCGTATGATCTGCGCGTCCTGCCGCAGGTGCATCGCATTCTCTGGGGTGGAAAACGTGGCATCTGATCAGCCCTGGATACCTCCCGCGTTCTGGAATCTTGTCGCGGGGGCACGCTGGTTGCCCGTCGCGATCGGTATGTCGGGTACAGCGGTCTGGCAAGGGGCGTTGCCAGCTGGGGAGGCCGTCTATCTCAAACTTGCTGAGGGTGAGCCAATGGCAAGTGAGCTGCGCTCCGAAGTGGAACGACTGCGCTGGCTGGCGGGGAAGCTCCCCGTGCCGCAGGTGATGGGGTATGTCGAAGATCAAGGCAAACATGCCCTCCTGCTGAGCACTGTTCCTGGGATGATGAGCTGCGCTAAGCAGGCTCTCCAGCGGCCCGACGCGGTAGTGCGCGCGCTGGCGGCGGGTCTGCACACCATCCACGCCCTTCCCATCGCCACCTGCCCTTTCGATGAGCGCGACGAGGTCAAACTGGCCCGCGCGCGCGCCTATAGGGCGGCGGGCTGGTGGGATCCCGTTGATCTCGATGCCGATCATCAGGGGCTCTCGTGGGATGAACTCATGCAAAACATTGCGGCAACGCGACCGACCACCGCCGATCTGGTCTTCACCCATGGAGACTATTGCTTGCCGAACGTCTTGATCGATGTCACGACGTTCGCCGTGACAGGCTTCATCGACTGGGGCCGCGCGGGCATTGCCGACCGCGCGCAAGATCTCGCGCTGGCCGCACGGTCCATCGCGTATAACCTGGGTGAGGCATGGGTCGCGCCATTCTTTCGGGCCTATGGCCCGTCAGCACCTGCTGAGGCGCGCTTAGCTTTTTATCGATTGCTGGACGAGTTTTTCTAGGTGACCTGATAACTTCCGCTCGAGTCACGGCACGAAAGAATGTTCTTCTGTAGACGACATCCTACGAATTGACAGGCCACGACACGGCATGTAGAATTGTGGGGATGTAATAGAACAAAATTACTATAAATTGCGCAACGAGAGGAGTACCACGATGTCGATGGCAACCGTGAACAAAGAATACCCCCCCTCCTGGGTGAACGACAACGAGTTTAAACCCGCGGATCAGCTCATCAAGCTGCGTGGTCACAACTATCTGCCAGTCCACGCGCGTCTGCGCTGGTTCTTGCGAGATCAACGCGAGATGATCGCTTCGGGGGCCGCGCGCCAGCCGTACCAGATTGAGATCGTCGGTCATATGATCGACCGTGAACAAGGTTGGTCGCGCCACCATGTACGCGTCACCGATGTACTGGGCAACATGGTGGAGAGCACAGGCAGTGAGAGTCGCAGTGATTTCATTGATTATGATGAGAAATCCTATACGAAGGCGCTAGGACGCTCTTTAGCGTTGCTCGGCTACGCGACGGGTGATGCGCTTGATTTCGATGAAGGGCCACGTGTCGTTGATGCGCCTCTGGATCAGCGGCCCAGCATGGCCGCCAACAGTGCGCCGCGCCCCGTTGCGCCGTCTGCTCGTTCGGCGCCTATGCCTGCGCCTCCTCGCCCGGCGCCCGTGGCACCCGCGACGGAGCCGCAACCCGCCATGTCGATCGCCGAGCAACCGGCACCAGAATACACCAATATCGCACCTTCCCAGCCAATCGTGAATACGGGTAGCGAGACGCTTGCCAATGAGCGACAGGTCGCCAGCATTCGAAAGCTCTGTGCGGCGTTACACCGCACAGAACCTGATTTCGCGCTCCTGACGTTTAGCGATGCCCGTACGATGCTCTCAGAATTGAGTCGCGCCTACAGCGAAGCACGGCGCGCGGGTTAACGGCCAAACCATACCAGGCGCCAGCGGATCTCTCCGACCGTTGGCGCATTCTCTCCTCAGGAGGTGTTCATTATGGAAGATCAAGCAGATCTTGAACGCGCCGTCGCTGCTGCCTGGTTTGCGCTGATTGCCGCTGAACGCGCTGGTGCCGAGACCGCCGTCTGTGATGCCTGTTGCCGTGAGTACCTCGCCGCGGTCGAAGCCCTCAATGCCTACTGTGCGCGCCAGACAACGGCGGCCATGCCGCGCGGCGCATGAGTTCCACCTGACAGAGGCGCAGACAGAACCGACGCCTGGTGTATTGCAGGCAGACCCCACTCCGTCTGAATACATTATGTGTACCAATACACGCCACCATGGCATGGTGAATGGCGCATTTTACGGCGCGCGTCGCCTGAATCGATGATTGTAAGGGGCAGGACCACGGTCTGGCAATTCTTCCCATCCTTGTTGGTAAAGCCATAGCCGCAATTGTTCCAGGGTTGGTGATTGCTGCGGAGCCATGCCGCCTGAATACCCAACCTGAAAATTCTCGCGGAGACCAACGCGTTGTTTATGAATTGATTGATTCGTCCCTTCCAACACCGCTTCCCAGTAAGCAGACTCCCACTGTTTACCCTCGACAAAAACGATCATGCAGATATCGTATCGTTGCTGTTGTTGCGCGTGCATTGGTGGCGGTGATAAAGGAGGCTGAGTGCCAGCAGGCGCTGAGTGAGGTAATGGCGTGGGAGCAGCCATCACTTGTGGTGGAATAGCACGGATAGCTTGCACAATCGTATACGCAGCGGGCAGCGCCTCCATCCCAACTACCGGAAACATCTGATAATTGGCGATGAATCCCTGGATCTCCGTTGGTCGGTGAATGACGCCGATGATACGCTTCCGCTGCACCAGTGCCATAGAAATTTCTTCCTGGACCCACGGCGACGCCATCGAGTCGGGGGAGATGATCAGAAGGAAGATTTCACGTTGCCGCAGTTCAGTTTCAATTTCCTTCACCCATTGCGCCCCGATATAGAGTCCTTGACGGTCATACCAGACATTCATTCCTTGCCTGGTTAGCTCGGACGCAAAGGCATCACACCACGTATTATCGCAATGACTGTGGCTCATGAAGACGCGATAACTCACTGCTTGCATCCATACTCCTCCTCTATGCAGAACCATACTGAACACTTATGTTATAACACACCTCTTTTGGTTGCTCGCGGCGGATCATAGTGGGATAGAAGGCGGTGCGGAGAACCTTCAGCATTTTTGACAATATTGGCAGTACAGGATCGGCTTTCGCCTTGACATGCGAGCGATTCGATGTTAAAATAACACTGTTATCTTTAGTAGAGGAGTAAATATGAATGCCGCCAGTAAGCCAACTCGCGTTCAGCGCCTCAGCCAGGCTAGCCGACAACGGCGTGAGAGCGAAAAGCAAGAATTGCGGCACGCCATCCTCCAGGCTGCCAGCGATCTTTTTGTGGAACGCGGCTATGAGGGTTTCTCACTACGACAAGTAGCGGAACGGATCGGCTATTCACCGACGACGATCTATTTATATTTCGCCGACAAAGATTCGCTGATCTTCGCATTGCTGGACGATGCCTTCGATCAATTTGGCACCGCGCTCCGTCAGGCGACGGACCCCATCACCGACCCGCTGGCGAAATTGGAGGCGCTGGGTCGGGCCTACGTCCGGTTCGGGCTGACCCATCCTCTGCATTACCAGGTGATGTTCGTGATGCGCGGTGATTTTCTGCAGCAGGCGCGTGCCGCAGAGACAGAGCCACGCATCGCGAGCTTCCGCGTGCTGCGCGATACGGTGGCGTATGCGATCGCATCGGGATCACTGCGACCTGGTGATGTTGATGCGATCAGCTTGCTGCTCTGGGCAATCATGCATGGCATCGTCAGTCTGGCGATCAGTATGCCACTGATAGTCACCCCAGAACGCGTCGCAGAAGTAGAGCAGGATGCGCTGATGCTGATCTGGCGAGGTCTGACGTAACCCACCGCGCGAGCGAAAGCCACCGAGGCTTTATAGGTTTGCAAGTTAACAGGGCGTAGAAACCATCAACTGCGTGACTTTTTCATCAATACTTAACAGTGTTCAGTGAAAGATTGGAGTAAAGTATGGAGACCTACGACGCGATTGTCATCGGATCAGGCATGGGGGGATTAACCACCGCCAGCCTGCTGGCGCAAGTGCAAGGGAAACGTGTGCTGGTCCTGGAGCGACATTTCACTTTCGGTGGCTTCACACATGTTTTCTCGCGTAAAGGCTTCACCTGGGATGTGGGTATCCATTACGTGGGCAATATGGGGGCTGGACGGTCCAGTCGGCAGATGATGGATCTGGTGACCGGCCATGGGGTAGATTGGCAACCCTTACCAGACCGCTTCGACCGGTTCATCTATCCCGAGATGACCTTTGAAGTGCCCTCAGATGTCAACCAATATATGGCAGAACTGACCGAGCGTTTTCCTGCGGAACGCGCGGGGATCGCCCGCTACTTCCGAGATATACGGCGAATCGCTCGCTGGTTGGGAATGGAGGTGTGGAGTTGGGGTGCGCCAGGGTATATACGTGTGCCACTGCGGCTGGCGACCATCAACATGCGCACGCTGGGCGCGCTGACGACACAGGCCTATCTGGACCAGACTTTCCATGATGCACGATTAAAGGCGCTTCTGACTTCCCAATGGGGCGACTATGGACTCACGCCGTCTGCCAGTGCGTTTGGCTACCACGCGATGGTGGTGGCGAGCTATTTCCATGGGGCATGGTACCCCGTTGGCGGTGGCGAAGCTCTGGCAGCGGCGATTGTACCAATCATCACACGTGCGGGTGGGGCGTGCCTGGTTGACCATACCGTGACGGAAATCCTTGTCGAGGATGGACGGGCGGTCGGGGTCCGTGCGGAACAACATCAGGGCAAGAAAGTTATCCCACATGAATTTCGCGCGCCTCTCGTCATCTCAGATGCTGGAGCAGCGATCACTTATGGTTCATTGCTACCCGCGCACCATCGTGGGACTTTAGCTGCGCGAGCCCAGGCAGAAGAAGCACCCTGGTCCATGGTTTCGCTCTATCTCGGTCTACGTGAATCCCCGGCTACGCTGGGTAGCAATGGCGCGAATCTTTGGATATTTCCCGGGTACGATCATGACGCGCTCGTAGATACAGTGGAGAAGTCAACGTTATACGTCTCCTTCCCGTCGCTCAAAGACCCCAGGGCCACGGCGCATACGATGGAGGTCCTGATGCCTGTACGCTATGCGGACTTCGCCAAATGGCGCGCGACGACCTGGAAGCGACGCGGCGCGGAGTATGAGGCGTACAAAGCGGAATTGGCGGAGGGCATGATCTCACGCGTGGAAGCGATCTTGCCAGGCTTACGCAATCTCATCGTGTATCAAGAAGTGGCGACCCCCTTGACCGTTGAAGAATTTACCGGGAACGCGGGAGGAGCTATCTATGGGATGCCCGTCTCACCCCATCGTCTGCGAGCCCATATCGGGGCGGCGAACACCCCGGTCAAAGGATTACTACTGACTGGAGCGGATGCCTGTATGCTGGGTATCGAGGGAGCGATGATGGGCGGCGTCTTCGCGGCGGCCGCCACAATGGGGCCACAAGGTCTGACTCGCCTGACCCGTATGGCGGCAGATGCCGCCGTGCAACCTGCCAGGCCGATCGACAAAAATCCAGTCGATACCACAATTCCGGTCGGAGTGACGAATAGCTAATTGCCTCTTCTCGTCGTCCCAACCAGATCCGGCCAGAGAATCTGTCAGCGCGAAATCATGCAAGAACACCAGGCGTCCTGGGGAAGACTCCGCTTTTGATCTGCCCCAGGACGCCTGGTGGGTATACGTACCTGGTTGGGTTCTGCTATACCGCAGAACAGATGTATGCTTCGCTCAAGCGGAAATTGCAGGCTCACTTCGCTGTGTTGGACGTGATGGTTAGCCTGGTTTTTCACCTGTAGCCCTATCGACCAATGGGCGAAGAACGACCAGCGGAATGGCGCGCGCAGTCTGTTGCTGATAGCGTTGAAAGGTAGGATTGAGTCGCATGGCAATGGTTGCCAATCGCTCGCGCTCAGTGCCGCCAGCTTCTTCAGCATCAATGGTCATGATGCGCGCCTTCACCTGTATCGTGGTCCGGGGATGCCGGCGGAGATTGCGCAGCCAGATCGGATCTGTTGCGGCACCGTAGTTCGATGCGACAAGGATGTAGGCTTCGCCATCGGCAAAATAGGAGATGGGGGTCGTGCGTTGCTGGCCCGATTTAAAGCCAATCGTGGTCAACAAGAGTATGCGCGCTGGGCCGAGGCGATGCCCCACCATGCCACGCGTGAGTCGATAGAGCGCGATATGGATCCGCGCGAAGATCCGTTTGCCGCTGCGCGACAGGCGTCGCCGTAGTGGGATTCCTGAAGCTGTGGCCATGATACATCGACCTCGTAGAAAACGGTAGAATCCTTGAAACTGGCTGTTTCTCTGCCAAAGTAGCAGTGTCATATCTCCAGGAGATAGCCTGCTGGACTTTGTGTGCTCCCCAACGCATGCGTGGCAAGGTCGGTGACGGTTTGCGATCCTCATTATCGCATCGAAACGGGCATCGCGTTGCGGCACTATGGGGAAGAAAGCAAGAGCCTCATCCCGTTGTTGCGACACCCCCGCGACATCCCGCATGCTTCGAAATGCGTGCAACATATAGATTTCATGGAGTAGCCGGTCACTTATGCCGCCAGGCAGGCAGATCTGCTGGTGGTAATTGGATATCCCAAACCGTTGGCACGATTTTTGTCCCCCCATGGCCGCAATAACCTTCCCTGGCGGTCGGGGTCGATAGAGATGTCCCCACGAAGCACCTCTTGTGCGATGGCGATGTGTGCACGCTACAACACAACTTGATGATTCCTTCGCTCCCATTATGGCAGCGTGTTGGTATCGATGACATTTAAAATGAACTGATTGGAATGATGTGGATCGGCTGCCGCCCAGGTGAGATAATGCCCTACCACACCTGGATCTGACGGGATATACACGGAGTCGTTATTAGAGATCAGCACATCGCGTTGTAGCTTGCGATCGAAGACCAGTAGCCGGTAAGGATCCACGCCTAACCATTCCACCAGGCGATCATTGAGTCCGATTCCACCCACACGATCATTCTGCGATGTCGACTGATCCAACAAGATCCCGGTCTTGGTCATATCAGGAACAATCGCAGGGTAGTACCATACGGTGTTCCCATCGGAGGGGGTCACAAGCACCTCGCCGTCGTTCATCTCCACTTCCCATGGGGTCACTTTCAGCGTCACCTGCTGTTGGGTTTGCAGATTCTTGAAGACGAGACCTGGGATGGAGGGGTCGCCCCAACACAGCCATGGCCAGGCAAGAATGGGGTTGGAAGAGTGCAAGCCCAGCCCGGTTTTGACCTGAGTCTGCAAGTTGTCGACGATGGCACCCGCGCCACCATTGTTATCCAGGAAGCTCATGTACGCTACCTGCCCGTTGCTCGCTGAAGGAAACGAAAACTGGGGATTTTTCGGTGGCTGGCCATTGGGCATCTTGCCATCGTCCAGCAAGCGCAGTTCACCGGTCTGCATGTTGAGCGCGTAGATCTGCCAGTTTGAGGTGAGCGTCTCAAAGGTGATGCCATAGCCCTGTGCCCAAATAATCCACGGGTCCGTAAACGAGCAACCAACCATTTGATAATTGGAGGGTAAGGCGCGGAGTATGGTTATCTGGCCGGTACGTAAACTCATGAGAGCCAGCGACTGTTGTATAGGACCAGCAGGAATAGGAGTCTTCGGACTCGTGAAAGTGCCAATCTTGCCGCAAACTTGGTCGTCAGTGGTTAGACCACCGGATGGTTGTTGAGCTGAGTAAAGAAATGTTTGATTGCCAAATTGCAGCGAGAATTGCCTGATGGATACATTCCCCCAGGCTTGCGACATCGAGAGCGGGGGGAGCGCGGGCGTCGCGCTGGGAGCCGGGGTATAGGTAGGGAGATACATGGGGGCTGGCGCGGTGACCCCAATAGGATGGGGGGTGGACGATTGCGAGCAGCCCACCAGGACGATGACAAGCGCCAGGACGGTGAGGCGAGTTTTCATGTGTATCCGTACAGCTCGCCACACGGCGTGGCGAGCTGTACGCTCCTTTCACAGGCAAGAGCACAACCGCGGGGTATTACCAGATGAAAACAAAGGAATAACTCATCAGCGTGCTGGTCGAGATCGACGCGTAGGGTCCGTTCGGATTCCAACCGGAAGCCGAGGAGTAGTCTGGTGAGTTGTAGACTGGGTCCGCGTAATAAGTCGTCGTCCCGCCGTTGGTGTCGTAGGTAATGGGGAGCCAGTGGGCGATTGTCACACCTGCTGGATAGTGAAAGATTCGAGAAGCACTGGCATCCACATATAACGAGATACCGTCGTTCAGATCCCATCCTGTGCCGATATCAGCGACGATATCGTTTTGAAAGTTACCGAAATTCGTTTCTTCGTTGTACCACCCCCCTTTGCCGCCGATGAACATGTTCAGTACCGTCGTCATAGGGCCTGGATCGGCACCCTGATTCGATGGATTGTTGAAATAGTTCGGACCGGCCAGGAGGTGTTCGTCTTGGTACGCATAGGCGTAAGGTTGTGAAGTGATGTATGGATCGTATGACAGCGTATCACTGCCATGCATGTTTGTTCCTGGCCATGCAAAACTATCCTCAACTAAGATGGTCGCGGCTGACGCGTTTCCACACCAGTTGGATTGTTCCTCAGGAAACTGTGCGGCATAGGTTGGGTTCTGGCATGTCGCTTGGACGCCTTTGCTTGTAATTGAGATACAAGAGGGTGACATGCCATTCTTCAACATACTTTGACTAACATAGGCGGCTTTTCGCTGATTGCCTTGAGCCAAGACCTTCGAGAGAATGGCAGTATTTCCCATGTGATGAGCCAGCATGAAATTCGTCATATGTTGCTCGTACACGCGCATCGTCTCAGCACCATGTACCATAGCGACATACTCATTGGCCAACTGCTGTTTCTCTTTGTTGAATGCTTGCTGGGTGTCTGTCAACTGAATTGGAGCGGTCGAGAAATCATTCAACGTCGAGATGGGCATGGGTGAAGGAGCCGGATTGGTCGCGGCAAAGGCGACTGCCTGTGGAAGAGCAAGCTGAGGTATGAACAGCGCTATCGCCAAAATGCCACCAGCCAGAAAGACGCGCCAGCGTTTGAAGAGGTGGGGTGTTGCACAAAAAAAACGGCATGGAGCCCTCCATTGAAACAAAACAAACCGTACACAAACGAATCACCGCACGACGCGAACCATGATGCGAAGTATGTTCGACCAGATCCCACACGTGTCAATGCCTAATGCGGCTCACATTCGTCATTTCACTGAATGAGTAAAATTCGCAGACGTGTTGAATAGCTGGCCAACAGTGCTTCGTGCTAGCGATTGTAACATATCTTTTTATATTTATCAAGAGTTTGCCGAGTTATTTGTAATAACTTATTGAGGATGCGGAAATGTGCTGCGAGAGCGGATAATCCACTTTCAGCCATCTGAGAGTTTGCGATAGCAATAATTGCGATCAATACACATATCAGCTTCTAAGCCAAGCAGATGTAGGGCAGAGGCGTATGGGAGTCGAACCCATCGGCGAACGCGCGCAGCGCCCGCCCAACCGTTTTGAAGACGGCGAAGGCCACCCGGCCCCAGACACCTCCACGGCAATCATACCCTGTGCGATTGCTGGGCGTCAATCAGATCTCGCTCCATATGCTATCATGGTGAAGAGTTGTACGTAGTCCTCACTACCGTGGACGGAGAGTGGCAGATGGCCATCCAGCACGTCGAAATCGTCTACCGCGACCATCATCCGCAAGCTGCTGAGCTTGCCCAGACACTGATCCGCGATATTGAGCGCCTTGGTGTGGCTGCGCGAGCAGAGTCTGCCACGACGTGGCAGAGCCCCGAGATGCATGAGGCAGAGAGCTTGATCATCGTCCTCGGTGGCGATGGGACGATCCTCGCGACCGCTCGCCAATGCGCGCGGCACGGGACGCCGATCCTGGGGGTCAATTTTGGTCATGTCGGGTTTCTGACGGAATTGCAGCCGGACGAAGTCGCCGCGCAACTGCCATATTATCTGCGGGGTGAATGTTGGGTGGACGAACGCATGATGCTCAACGCGAGCATCAGTGGCGTGACTGATGGTTCGCCGATACCGGCCCTCAACGATATCGTGGTGGTACGCGGCGATCAACCACGCATCATCCGGTTACGTGTCTGGATCAACAACGAATTTTATTCGAGCTTTACCGCTGACGGGGTCATCGTCGCGACCGCTACTGGTTCCACGGCATATAATCTTGCGGCTGGCGGACCAATTCTCCACCCTACCGTGCGTGGCAGTGTCCTCACGGCGATCGCGCCGCACCTCGCCGTTGACCGTCCGCTCGTGTTGGAGCCGGACGCGACCGTGCGTCTGGAATTGACCGAGGCCACCGGCGCGGCGATCATCTCCGCCGATGGGCAGATCACCATGGACCTACCCTCTGGTGCGAGCGTCACGATCACGCGGAGTCCGCATACCACGCGTTTCCTGCGTCGGCGATCGCAGAATCACTTCTTCCGCATCCTCAGTGAAAAATTGAGCGGCAATAGCGAACACGGTGGTGTTTGACATCGTCCCGGTATCGCCTCTCACTGTCTGCTAGGTGATACCGGGACGATGAACACGAGGAGGCTGCGTCTGCTCCATCTGGCAGAATTACCTGGGAGAAACTTGTTTACACGCTACTTATGCAGTCGTCTGGGAGGCAGCCGACGACACTAATGGTTCGCCTTCTTCGTCTTCGCTCACTTCTTTGAGGTCTTTTGGATTGTCCAGGCGATCGATATAGAGAATGCCATCAAGATGGTCGATCTCATGCTGTAAAATACGCGCGTACCAGCCTTCAGCGGTGACCTTTACCGGTTCGCCTTTCTCATTGCGCCCTTTCACAACAATCTTGAGGGCGCGACGAATATTCTCGCCAATATAGCCGGGAATGCTCAGGCACCCTTCCTCGCCGCGTTCTTCCTCTTCGGACTTTTTGAGGATCTCTGGATTGACGAGGACAGCCTTCTGGCCTTCATATTCCGCGACAAGGACCCGCAACGGGATGGCTACCTGTGGCGCGGCGAGGCCAACGCCCGGCGCATCTCGCATGGTCTCCCACATATCCGCGACCAACTTCTCCAGGAAGGCATCATAGCGCGTCACTTTCTTGGCTTTTTCGCGTAAGATGTGCCCGTGTCGTCGATCATCCAGGGTTATGATTTTGCGGATGGCCATCGCTTCGTCTCCCTCACTCACTTTACGGCATCTCAAATGAAGTATATGATGCCTACATTGCTTTGACAACCATTGTTCAGCTTGCTGCTTATTTGCCAGCTTTTTGATCAACTCACTCTGAACTATTGGCACCCTACCTCACCGTTGCTGGCGGGCGTTCGCCGAAGATCGCACGACCGACGCGCACATGCGTCGCGCCTTCCTGAATCGCCACCTCGAAATCATCGGTCATACCCATCGAGAGATCCTGCCAGTCGGGACCAACCATCGTACGCAGACGATCGCGCAATGCCCTGAGCGCCGCGAAGTAGGGGCGTGCCGCTTCTGGCGTGGCGACCTGTGGGGCAACGGCCATCAGCCCCTCACCACGCACATGCGGCAACGCGGCAATCTCTTCCGCAAGCCGCGGCGCATCCACGAGCGCGACCCCGTGTTTTTGCTCTTCGTTGCCGATGTTGACCTGAAGCAGCACAGGCACAACCATTTCACGTTCTGCCGCGACACGCTCGATTGCGAGGGCGATCTCGTGGCTCTCGATGGTCTGAATGCGGTCGAATATCTCGAGTGCGGCGCGTACTTTATTGCGTTGCAACGGACCGATCATCTCCCACCGCAGCCCGGGTTCGACCGCGGCGAACTTCGCGCGCGCCTCCTGGACGCGGTTCTCGCCCACCACGCGCACTCCAAGCCGTGCTACCTCCGCGATCCGTTCAGGCGGGATCGTCTTCGTGACTGCTATCAATGTCACTTCCGTGGGGTGACGCTCAACCCGGGCACAGGCGGCGGCGATGCGCGCGCGTACCCTCGCCACATTGGTGGCCAGGTCTGCTAATTCGTTCATTGGGGGAGCCGATCCTGTTCTGGACGCGGATCGCGTTGCATCAATGCCGCCACCAGTGTCCGCGCGTCTTCGCCCTCGAAGAGCCGCGCGAGGATGCGCGTGATTGGCATCTCAATCGCATGTTTTGCCGCGATACGGAGAGCCGAATCTGCCGTCAAGACGCCCTCTGTTACGCTATGCCGCCCGGCTAACAATTCCGCCAAAGGTTTGCCCGTCGTGGTGAGTTCATAGCCCAACGAGTAATTGCGGCTGAGTCGACTGGAACAGGTGGCGATCAAGTCGCCCAGCCCCGCCAACCCGGCCAGAGTCAGAGGCTGCCCCCCTTCGGCAATCGCCAGGCGCACGATCTCCGCCAGACCACGGGTCATCAGCGACGCTTTGGCATTATCGCCGAACCCCAGGCCATCCGAGGCGCCGATTGCGATGGCGATAATATTCTTCAGCGCGCCTCCCAACTCCGTTCCGATAACATCCGATGAGGTATAGACACGGAGATTGGCGGTCGTCAGACAGGTTTGCGCCAACTGGGCGGTCAACGGATGGGTGGACGCGATAACACTCGCGGCCGGTTTTCCTTCGACGATTTCGCGAGCCAGATTCGGACCAGAGAGGACGGCCAGGCGATCGCGTGGTCCTGCGGGCAATTCATCTGAGAGCACCTGTGTCATGCGCGCCAGGGTGTGTTGCTCGAAGCCTTTGCTGGCCGTGATGACCAGAGCATTCGATGCGATAAACGGCGCGGCGGCGCGAGCATTTAGGCGCATGTGTTGGGAAGGGACAACGAAGATGACGATCTCCGCTGACGCGAGGGCGACAGCCAGTTCCGCTGTAATCATCAGCTCAGTCGGGAGCGCGACACCAGGTAATAAATCGCGATTTTCACGCGTAGTCCGCATCTCGCGCGCCCGTCGCGCATCATGTTCCCATAGTGTGACCGGTAGGCCTTTGTTGGTCAGCAAGACCGCAAGTGTGGTTCCCCAGGCGCCAGACCCCAAGATTGCGACGGTTGGCATGGCCGTCCCTCCTCTCCGCGAGCATAGTATAGCATGAGGAGATCGAGTGTTTCACCACCGTGCCGGCCTCGTGTGACTGCCTATGACGCTGACCGCGTGGAGACCGTGCGTCCATGCTGGATGCACGGTCTCCACTCGAGGATCTCAATCCAGTTCGATGCGCAGTTCACAGACCTCGGGACTGAGCTTCCAGGTATCGATCAACTTGTCGAATCCATTGCAAACTGCGATTAACACGCCGATCTCAACAATCTCCCCTTCGCTCAGGTACTGGCGTAATTGCGTATAATACTCTGCCGACACCTGTTTCTCATCGCGAGTGACCTGTTCGGCGTAGCGCAACGCAGCTTGCTCTTGCGCGCTGAATGCGTCGGTCTCATAGTCCACCAGCATCTGTTGAATGCGGTCTTCAGTTAATCCAGCCTGCCTCGCCGAGGCAGATCGTACGTTCCCTCAATATCCACAACCATACATGGCCGCGATTTTGATGCGTACCAATTCTTTCAATTGTTTGTCCAACGTGCCACCATCGACACAGGCATTCCAGAGAGCAAAGAAGCCCTTGAGAATATCTGGGCGATGCCCAAGAATGCGGATCAGGTTGGAATTCGGGGCGCCATTTGCGTCGGCCTGCTGAATGAGCAGCTGGCAATCTGCATCCATCGTGGTGATGTCGACAAACTCGATCTCCGAATTGATCTTGGCCATGTGACCTCCCGCGGCAACTCAAGTAGGGCACCACCCATGTTGTGTGGTACGGCCCACTCATCAGTGTACCTGAGAAATTGTCGCACCGATCTGTCGAGGTCTCTGAAAAATGGCAGTGGTCATTGTGCGCCAGCACCACTCACCTGCCATGCAACCTCAGTGTGCGCCAACACTGCTTGCTGATGGCGATGTGGAGCGTGGTGGCCCAAAATGGACCCCGATCACTTCGTGGTAGCTTCTGAAGCGGTCGGCATAGCGCGATTCACGCCCGGGTGGGACGAGCACGAGATACGCGTTATAGCCAATAATGCGCCGTAATGGTCGCGCGCTCACCATTGAGATGACATATTGCGCATTACGAATGGTGACTCCGGGAGCAAAAGTCACGACCATGCGGCCTGGTCCGATCAAGACATGTTGCATTGGGGGCGCCGCACCCATACTCGCATCGATACGATCTATCAACCGTTGGGCAGCGCGCTCCGCCCGTGAATGCAGCTTGACGAGCGCTGGCAAAGCGGCATCGTGTGCCTCTGAACCAAGCTCTCGCGCGGTCGAGGATCGTCGCGATGGAGCGGATGGCGCGTCTTCGTCAAGTGATTTAAGCGAGATAGCGGGCATCTGTGCTGAAGTCTGTGACGTCGTAGAACGAACGCCGCGCACACCAGCACGGTGCGATCGCCCCAGGACACGATCGAGACCCGGTTTGATGGATCGCCAGAAGTCGCGGAGATGGGTGGTGAATGCCGTGACATGGGGCTCATTATCGGGAGTCGGCAGCCGATGGGAGAGTCGTTGTTCGCGCAATCGCGCAAAATCACCCGCAGGATCCGCGACATGTTGCCCATGCTGAACGCTACTCGGATTGAAGGGCTGGGGCACGCGCGGCCATGACGTACCAGACGACGCGCGATCCTTGAGTGGTGAGGTCGCGGGAAGCGCGGGTTTCGGTCGCGAATTCGGTGATACGGGTGAGGGTGGGTGCGTAGGTCGTCGTGGTTCAGGATGGTAGCTTACGTCAGGCTGTGGTGGGCGTGGCGGAGCGCTGGGAATGGGTGGGGTAGCCATCAGTGTATGAATATCCAGCACGATCGTCGGCGCGTCAGCCTCGCTGGCGTAGGGATTATCCGGGAGATCGCGCGCGGTTGGCGTCGGGCGCTCCTGCGTATCCTCCGCCCATGCGTCAGGGGGAATAAGCCCAGGTGCATCTGGCTGAGCGGCGCTCAACTGAGCGATCTGCTCGACGGTGAGTACAATCGTCGGCGCATCAATGACCCTGTCGCTCGCTCGCGGCTCAAGGTCCGCGGGGCCGACGAGATAGGCCGGTGGAGCGGCAGAGCTAAAGTCATCGATCTCGGCAAATGGACTTACCAGGGTATCTGTATGTGTTGGTTCTGCCAGCGGAGGAACGGGTATTTGCGCATTCGTCGCAATATCATCTTCACTTGATTCTGTCGCCCCCATAGTCGCCGCAGGGATCCGCGGGATGTCCGCACGTGTCTCTGCCGCGGGGTCGGCACCGGATGCACGATAGGCTGGAGCAACGCGATAATGTGGCCGCCGTGCCTTGCGCGGCTTTTTGGGGACATAGTTCATGGCGCACTCCCAAAACACAAGCTAGGTTGATGAGATAGTACCATATTGGTTTATGTCTTGTGAACAGACCCGGCCACAAGGTCCCATGCCCTCTAGGAGTACCATTGGGATGTCGCCGTGTGATGGATAAGGTGTAGTGCGTAGCGGGGCAACACGTGGTACGTCTGACGATGGAAAACGGCCAGCATAGGCCAATCGCTCTACGCTCTGTGAGAGGTCTTGCCCTATGCTGGTCGTGTTTGATCATGCACGCAAGTTGGCTCGGTTCAGCCGACTGCCGCGCCGCTCTCCGCTGGAAGTCCCACGATACGCGCGGTCTCTTCCCAGAGACGTTGGGCGGTTGCGATATCGTAGCTGGCTTTGTTTGAATCAACCGCACGGCGGTTAGAGAAATATTTGCCGGTCACGCCTTCGACATCAGGCGAAGAAGCCAGATAGATGGAGGTTTGGGCCCCCTTCACGGCGCTGATTTGAAATGGTCGCATCAAGGCGATGCCTGCTTTCATCAGCGGCGAATCATTCTTGCCAAAACCGGAAGCGACGAAGCCGGGATGCAGGCAGTTGGCGGTCACTCCCGTTCCGCTGAGCCGACGGGATAACTCGTAGGTAAAGAGAATGTTCATCAATTTGGAATCCCCATAAGCGCTGAACCCGCTGTAGGAACGGGCATGCTGGAGGTCATCAAATTTGATCTTCCCCATTGTATGGGCAGCGGATGCCACATTAACGATGCGCGCTGGTGCACTTGCCTTCAGCCGATCGAGTAAGAGGTTGGTGAGCAGGAAATAGTTCATATGGTTGAGCGCGAAGGTCATCTCGAGTCCATCAACCGTTTCTTTCCGCGAAGAAAAGACCGCTCCAGCATTATTGACCAGGACATCGATGCGCGGACATCGATCCAGAATCTCACCCGCTACTCGCCGCACATCCGCCTGTACGCTCAGGTCGGCCTGCAATGTTTCCACGGCGGTGTTTCCTGTCGCCGTGCGGATCACCGCCGCCTGTTCTTCCGTGCGTCGCGCGTCGCGGCTGATCATGACAACACGAGCGCCCAAAGCCGCCAGGCCACGGGTAGTCTCAAACCCAATGCCACGGGTCGCGCCGGTGACTACTACAGTCTTACCTTGCATCGAAACGCTCTGCGAAGTCGGTTGTTGTGCCATGGTACCCTATCCTCCAAACAGCACTCGATGGTCATGGATCGAGTGCGCTCAAACACCTACGTTCTCCTTGGAACCGTAGCGCGGAGCGGGCAATCGCATCAAGATCCACCCTAGTGCGTGGCGGAAACGGCACGGAGATATTTGCTGGTGAGCGGTCGGCTTAAGTGGGGAGCCAGATAGCGACTTGCCGCCACCACGGCATCCAGGTCGATCCCCGTCGCGATCCCCATGCCGTGCAACATGTACAGCAGATCCTCAGTGGCAAGATTACCGGCAGCCCCAGGCGCGTAAGGGCAACCGCCCGCGCCACCCGCGGCACTGTCAAAGATGGTAATACCTTGCTCTAAACCAGCCAGCACATTGGCAAGCGCCGTACCGCGCGTATCGTGGAAATGGAGCGCGAGGCGATCAAGATCGGCGATGGAGGCCAGTCGTGGTACGAGGTCCATCACCTGATTCGGTGTCGCGACACCGATGGTATCACCAATGGAGAGTTCATCCACACCGAGATCCAGGAGCTGTTGGGCGACGTCAACCACGGATTCCGGCGCGACAACTCCCTGGTATGGGCAACCAAAAGCCGTCGAGATGTACCCTCGCACCGACACCCCTTCAGCGCGCGCCATCTCCATGACCGGAGTAAAGGCGGCAATCGATTCAGCTATAGTCATGTGAATATTTGCCTGGGTGAAAGCCTCTGAAGCGGCCGTGAAGACGGCGATCGCGCGTACGCCTGCCGCCAGCGCTCGCTCCATACCCTGGCGATTCGGGACCAGGACAGGATAGGTAGTACCTGGACGACGTGTGACCGCGCTATAGACTTGCGCGGCATCCGCGAGTTGCGGAATTGCGCGGGGGCTGACGAAGGAGGTCACTTCAATGGTCGCGAACCCCGCCTGGTTCAGTAATTCGATAAACTGGATTTTCGCCGCGGTGGCGATAATCTCTGATTCATTCTGTAATCCGTCGCGTGGGCCGACTTCGACCACGCGTACTTTGCGCGGCAGAACATTCGACGACATTGTCTCACCTCCCAGATAGGGCCAAATGCGTCTGATTTGGCGCACTGGCGACTTGCGTCATTGCCCGCATACTGGTATCATATCTCACGGCGCCTCTGGGCATCCTCCGGTGTGGCACGCGGGCGTGCCGCACGGGGATCTTTCGCGTAGAGATGGACATCCGCTATGTCTGCTGCTGAACAAACTGATGACTTCAGCGCTCCAACCATGACCGATGCGCTGGATGCGGAATTCCTTAAGTCCGCACCACCGGAGCCCGAGCGGTCATTGGCCAACGCCACTCGCCTGGTCGACCCACTCCGACTCAATAATCTGATGGCGACGGAGATCACCCCGCGCTACCTGCGTCGCGCTGCACGGGAAGTGCGTCGATCGAAGTCGGCCTATGCTCTGTTGCGGCGCCAAAATGAGAGAGTGGCGTTGGCTGCCAGGCAATTTGCACAGCAAGGTCAAATATTGGCGCGCAATGCACCCGGCCAACAAAAGGCTCGTCAGGTACAACGCGCGCTCCGCCATGCCCTGGAGATCGAAGCGCATTTCGACGCCTTAGACACCGAGCGCGCGCGCTTCGCCCGACGGACGGCCGCAGCTACGGATCTCCTGGCCGCCTGGACGGGCATCCATCCCGCGATGCGCGGGCGTGGCCGTCAATCTGCGTTACGATTACGCCAGGTGATCCTCAATGCTGAACGGCAAGAGCGAGTGACGCGCGAACGGCTTGATGAGACGCGCTCCCTGCTGATCCACCTGCGCGCCGCGGTTGAGGCAATGCGCCGCAATGGCGAAGAGATCCGCTTAGACCCCGTTACCTTTACTCGATTTGCTGGCCGCACGCGTTGGAGTGTGCGACTCGGTGTGCTCGCTTTGATCCTCGTGATCGTCGCTGCCATCTATCCCCCCTGGTCCCCGCCGCGCTTGCGCATGACCTGCGCTGGGCAACAATCCGCTTGTTCCCACCTCAGTGTGGGTGGGGCGTTGCAGATGCATAATCAAGGCGATGGTGTGCTCTTTGGGTGGGTGACGGTGACCTTGCACGATGGCCAGCACGCCACAACACAACTCATCCCCTTCGTCCTGGTGCCACGCGCCGATCGCACCCTCACCTGCGCGGATCTGGCGACCTGCTCCCTCACACTGCAACAACAGGTCTCGGTAGCGATCTTCTCATCGGGCGGCGGGTCCAATGTGACCATTGCACCATAATCCTCCAGCAATCCGGGTCATGTGATAGGATGCGGTGGGAAAGGCACATATCCAGTAACAGAGAGACAGGATGAAGAAGCCAGCTACCGACTCACCGCCGCAAACTGATCGCGCTATCACGTGGGTGGAAGCAATCTTGTCATCCATCCCCTATGTCTTGTTTGCCTATGATCTCTTCTTGCTCGCGGTAGAGTGGCATCCGATCGTCGTCCTCTTGCTCGCAGGAGGATTGATAACCTGGGTCTTACTCCCCCAGTCGCGATCGAGTTGGCGATTACTGGCGACGTATCTTGGGGATCTGGAGTCCACGCGTCGGGCGGCATTGTTCATGAGCGGCGCGTTAATCTCCTGGACCTTCTGGTACTTGACCCACCTCGGATTGTTCTCTTTCCTCGCGATTCTCACGCTCATAGCCTCACTGGCCCTGATCGTTCAGGCCCAGCACGTAGGCGAACGGAAGCCATCATGAATCCACCCAGTCTATCCCTGAAAGCCCACCGTGAGGAAGCGGTCGTACGCGGTCATCCATGGATATTCTCCGGGGCGTTACAGGCGCCAGTGCCTTCCCTCACAGCCGGATCCATCGTCGATGTCTATGATGTGGACGATCACTTTTTGGGCCGAGGCTACTATCATCCCGATACGGATATTGCCATCCGCATCCTGACCCATGATCCTGAAGAAGCCATAGACGCGGCTTTTTTCGCGCGGCGCATCCGTGCTGCGCTGGCTTTGCGTTCTCCCATTATAGGGACTGAAACAGATTGCTATCGGCTCATCAACGCCGAAGGGGATTTTTTGCCCGGGGTGATCGTCGATCGCTATGCGGAGACGTTGGTGGTGCAGATCTCGACCGCTGGGATGGATCGTCTGCAGACGGAACTCATCATGGCGCTGGTCAATGTCGCACGGCCTCAGGGAATTGTCATGCGCAATGACGTCAGCGTGCGCGCGCGCGAAGGCTTGCCGCGTGAGCGGGCTCGGATCGCCTGGGGACAGGCCTCACCGTTGGTCGAAGTACATGAACAGGGCATGCGCTTCATGGTGGATGTCATGAATGGCCAGAAAACGGGCTTTTTCCTCGATCAGCGTGATAAGCGGGCGGCCCTGAGAAAATATGCCCCGGGCAAACGCGTCCTTAATGCATTCAGTTACACCGGTGGTTTTGGCATTGCCGCGCTCTTAGCTGGAGCCGAGCAGGTGACGAGCATCGACCAGTCTGCTCCCATTATTGCCCAGGCGCGCGAACAGTTTGCCATCAATGGCTTTGATCCTGATGCCCATGTCTTTGCGGTGGGCGATGCTTTCGCCTACCTCGAAGAGCAAGCGAATGCCGGCACGCAATATGACATCGTCGTGCTGGATCCGCCGGCATTTTCAAAGACCCAGCACCAGCGACCGCAGGCGCTCCGCGCCTATCGTCGTTTGAATGGACTCGGATTGCGCGTCCTGGCACCTGGTGGGCTGCTCGTTACGTGTTCGTGCTCTGGGAGTGTCACTCTGGCCGATTTTCAGTCGGCGATTGTTGAAGCGGCGGTGCAGCATGGCCGTGCTTTGCAGAGCGCAGAGATCTTCACCCATGGCTTGGATCATCCCACACTCATGGCTATGTCAGAGAGTGGCTACCTCAAGGTCCTCTTCTGCCGCAATGGGTCGGCATAGAATGTGCGCTATACCCTGGCTTAACTGGCCATTGGTCATTCAGGGGCACCAAAATCAAGGGGCGACCATCGTCATTCCGAGGTGGTTGTGAGCATATTCTTTGTCGTCGTCGTCGAGCCGAATGCCTTCGTTGCCAACGTCTTACGTACCCATTTGCGACAATTGGGGTGCGAAGCGCGCATCTGTGATGCGCCATCATTTCCGAGCGCACTGGCGGGCGCCTCAATGGTGGCGGTCAATGTTGAAGCCATGACACGCGATCATGAGGGAAGAGATCGGCCGCTCTGGCACACTCTCACCCAAGGTCCCCAGCTTGCGGTACCAACCATCTGCTATAGTGGTGGGCCGCATGCCGCCGTAGATACCCCGCTCTTTACAGCACCACCTGGCACTATGCATGTTGGTTCACCACAAGATTTTCTCGCACTGGCCGAAGTGATTCATGAACACTGCCTGCTCTTCGCTCGCCACAGCGGGCTGAGCGATGCACTGGCAGATCGTGGCCTCCCCGCGCTGGATGGCACATTCGCCGAGTTCAGCTTCGATGCTGTCCTCAAGTTAATCGAATTGGGGGGACATAATGGTGTCCTGCTCATCCGAGTCGGTCCGCATACTGGCCTCATCGCCGTGGAGAAAGGCGAAGTAGTTCATGCGATGGTTGGCTCTCTGACTGGTATCGATGCGTTCTGCGAGCTGTTTCGCTGGAACACCGCGCGCTTCACTTTCTTACGTGGAATGTTTCTGGGGATCCGCAGTATCACGCAGGAAATTGGGCCATTGCTCATCGAAGCGATGAGCTCGGATGATGAAGCGCATGACCTATTGACCACCATCACCCCGCAGAGCTACGTCCGCTGTGTGCGGGGATTTACGGATCAACTGCCAGGAATGTCGCTTAAACCAATGGAGCGCCGCCTCCTGGCGCTCGTTGAGCATCATCCAATCGTCAATGATCTGATCAGTTCCGTCGGCATGGGGAGCGTGATGGCGTTAAAATCGTTACGCAACCTCATCCATCTACGCCTGATTGAGGTTGTAGGGGTCCATCAACCCACCCCCCCACGCCGGTAACCCCGCGCTTATGGACCTCCCACCGCCGGTGTCGTCTGAATGCTGTCGCCTGTCGTTTGTTGCCACAACTCCTGGCCATTGGAGGCATTAATAGCATAGAGATTGTGGTCGTTTGAACCCACAAAGATGACATTATTGAAGATCGCAGCCGAAGCGCTGATGCCCGTTCGAGCTTTGAAGCGCCAGACGCGCTTCCCAGTTTGACTATCAAGGGCATAGAGCGATCCACTGTAGGTTCCGACTAATACCAGGTTGCCATCCACAACGGGGGCTGAACCCAACGCGGCATCATCCAGTTTGAACTGCCACAGCAAGGTCCCGGTCTCGGCAAACAGCGCATAGACCGTATGGTCATCCCCAGCTATGTAAACTATCCCATTCGCGATGGTAGGGGTTGCTTCAATGGGTCCACGGGTTTTATAACTCCAGACGACGCTACCGTGTACGGGCTCGAGCGCGGTCACCGTGCCATCGGCAGTCGCCCGATAGATGAAATGCCCATCAAAGGCCGGTGCAGCCAGGATGGCGTGTATGCTGAAAGTCTGCCAGACTATCTTGCCGGTCACCGCATCGAGCGCATAGAGCGTACCGCTATGCGTGCCGACATAAATAGTACCTGGCGACGCCGCCGCCCCACCATAAATCGCACCATCCAAATGCGTCATCCAGCGAAGTTTACCAGTTTTTTCGTCGAATGCGAAAAAATCACCACTATCGGTACCCGCATAGACGATATCGTTGACGACAATCGGCGAGGCATCAGCCGGGCTGGTCGTATTATAGCTCCAGATGAGGATGCCTGTCGCAGCTTCCAACGCGTAGATGCGACCATTGAGCGACCCAAATATCACCATACCATCCGTCACAGTGGGCGAGGTATAGATCGCGCCGCCAGTCTGATACGTCCAGCGAATCGCACCGGTCGTGGCGTCCAGCGCGTAGGCGGATCCATCAGTGGAAGTGGTGTACACTGTAGCGCCGGTTGAACTGGCGACCACGGAATGCACCGGGGGAGGTGAACCGCAGGCGCTCATCAACCATCCGAGTAGCAACATACCAACCGTGCAAACCAGTCTACTAGCACGTAAAGGTTGGGATCGCATTGTGCCATATCCTTCTTTCAGTGCTGCTGGAAACATCCTGTCCAAGAATACCCATCATATGGAAAACATCATTGTTAGTCCCTTTACAGTATAGCAAACGTCGAATAGGGCAATCCAGTCACAATTCCTAAAACAGGCACATTAGCCTGGTAGCTCTTCCACGCCCGGTCCAGCGGCTGGAGTAACGACGTGCATGACTGGAGTAAGGCCGGTACGAAGTGGATATTCAATTCGCAAGCGTTCCATGAGCGGTTCAAGCGCCGCATTATGCGCCACAATCAATGCGCTACCCCCGAAGCCCGCACCGACCAAACGTGCCCCCAATACGCCAGGTACGCTGGTGGCGATGGCCACCACGGCGTCCAACTCTGGGCAACTGACGGCATAATCATCGCGCAGACTGGCATGTGACTCCAGGATATATCCGCCAAACGCGGTGGAATCGCCTCTCTCAAGTGCCGCGACTGCTGCCAGAGTTCGTGCATTCTCGCTGATGACATGCCTGGCACGTTGACGCGCCAGCCCAGGGACCGAACCCGCCAGCCGCAGAAAGGTGTGCCAATCAATATCCCGCAATGATCGCACCATTCGCCCGTTCCCCTCCGCCCGCAATGACGCGGCGAATGCGTCACTGGCGATCCCACATTCAGCGACCCGTTGATTGTAAGCCGAAGTGGTGAGTGAGCGTTCGACCCCGGTCTCACAGATCAGCAAGCCGATCTCAGGTAGTTGAAGTGGTATGGGGCGATATGTCAGATCGCGGCAATCGATCAGTGTCGCGTGATCACGCTGACCAAGAATCGATGCGGCCTGGTCGAGAATGCCAACGCGCACGCCTGAACCACGCGTCTCGGCAGCCTGCCCGATGCGCGCCAGCGCCAGAGGGGCTTCCTCACTGGCGTCAAAGGCAGCCCTGATCCACGTCAACGCCGCAACAATCAGCGCCGCCGACGAACTCATACCAGCGCCCAGCGGCACATCTCCGGCGATGGCGGCGCTGAAACCTCCGATCGGCAACCCGTGATCGCGCAGTTCGCCGACGACTCCGGCGACATATCGCGCCCACAGCGGCGTATCACCAGGTTGGCTGGCGTCTGGCACCTGGTCCAGGGCGAAGGCAGCGATCTCGTCGTGGTGGACGGAGTAAAGGGTGATTGTCCGATCATCAGGTTGATGACGTTGCCCCACCATGGCCACGACGCGTTCGATGGCCATGGGAAGAACAAACCCCTCGTTATAGTCGGTATGTTCACCAATCAAGTTGACACGTCCTGGCGCCCAGCCAGCGAGCAGTGCGTCGGTGAGGCACAACGGCCCACGCGCACCGGCATTGGCAGCCGCGATGGGATGGGGGAGGGATGGAATCATCATCACAGATCGTCCTTCTCGTTGCTGTGTGAGGATAAAGCACAGAAGTGCTGGGAGGTAGTGGTGCCAAGGCGCATCGCTATTGAGTCATTGCCGTTCGAACGGCGACGCGAAGCTGGGCGATCTCGTGCCGTATGGCGTCATCATGGCGTAAGGCTTCCACGACCTGTTCACAACCATGCATGATCGTCGTATGATCACGCCCCCCCAGTGCCGTACCAATCTGAGCAAGGGAAGCCGGCGTCTCCTCGCGAAGAACGTACATCGCCACCTGCCGTGGCCACGTCAGAGCGCGATTCCGCCCCTTCCCCGTCAGCCCTTCGACATCGAGATGAAAGTGCTGCGCTACGAGTTCGACCACGACGTTCGGGTCGATCTCCACTCGATAGGCATCTCCTAAATAGTCGCGGAGTGTGGATGCCGCCAACGAGATCGTTGGTGTGGTTCCAAGACACGTTGCGGTGCTGATGATGCGGTGTAACGCGCCTTCTAACGTGCGAATATTCATGCCATCTGGTCGCGCGATGTATTCTAGCACATTCGAGGGAATCGTGAACGGTGCTGTGGCCGCCTTCGCCATCAAGATCGCCAGTCGGTGCGCATAATCGGGAGCATGGATATCCGCCATAAGACCCCACTCGAAGCGCGTACGCAAGCGTTCATGGAGAATAGGGATCGCGCGCGGCGGCCGATCACTTGTTAGCACGATCTGTTTTCCCGCCATATGGAGTTCATTGAAAATGTGAAAAAACGCTTCTTCCGTACTTTCACGGCCACTAATGAACTGAATATCATCGACCAGTAATATATCGAGAGCTTGATAAGCGGCACGGAACGCGTCCATAGCGTGCAGTTGAATCGCGCGGACCATCTCACCGGCAAAGTGCTCTGCCGTCATAAAGGCAGCACGCAGCCCTTGGTTGATCGCCTGATGCCCAATCGCGACGAGCAGGTGAGTCTTGCCCAGACCGACATTCCCGTAGAGAAATAACGGATTATAGGATGCACCAGGCGCTGTCACCACTTGCTTGGCGGCGGTGAAGGCCAAGCGGTTAGATTCTACACAGATAAAGGAATCAAACGTGTAACGTGGGTTGAGGGTAGTGGGGGCCGAAAAATCAGGTCGATTATTTGCTGACAACACTCCAGACGAGGTGCGCTCGAGTCGACCGGCTGTGCCACCAACCTCGCTGGCCGTCATGAAGCGGATTCCTAATCGTCGTCGTACTAATTCTATGGCAACCTCTTCCAGGACGGGAGCGAAGCGATGGCGCAGCACATCGCGCGCCGTCGTGGTGGGAGCCGTCACGGTCAACGTACCGTCAGAGAGGCTCACTGCGGTGGTGCCAACAAAGCAGGTCCGGTAAAGAGCAGGTGACGTACGCGACCGCATGGCACGGCAAAGCCGCCGCCACACTTCACGTTCGTGGGGCATCGAACTCTTACTCTTATACCCCTCGCGGGGTGGATTTTCGAGCACCATGACCTCCTGCTCCGGTTGGATCCTCACCATCTACAGCCCGATATTTCAACAGCGTCGGACGCAATTCATATGCCTGATTGCTGGATTACCAACGTGGTGTATCCCACCGTCCCCTGGTCGTGGCATTGCGCGGGCGAAAATCATCGGCGGTGATGGCGACATGGCGCACGAGACGAATATCGCTCAAGCGCGACCGAATGCGATCATCCATCATCCCTAAGGGTTGATTGGTGGTAATCACGGTTGGTAAGCTGTGCATGTATCGATGATTGATGATCTGGAATAGCTTCTCCTGGGCCCACGGTGTGGAGTATTCCGCACCGAGGTCGTCCAGAATGAGCAGACCCGCCTCACGCACTTTCTCGAACAGGGTGTCATAGGTCGACTCGCTATTGGGAGCAAAAGTCGCGCGCAGATGATCCAACAACTGCGGTACGACCGTAAAAAGGACCAGGTCACCCTGCACGAACCGCGCATTTGCGATTGCCGCCGCCAGGTGCGTCTTACCACAACCGCACTTGCCGCTGAACAGCAGCCAGGGCGGGATCATTTCTTCGGCATAGACGCGGGCGACTTCATAAGCCTCTTGCGTGCCTGGCCAGGCGTGATTGAATGCTTCGAAAGTCATCTCAGAAAACGCCTCAAGCCGCGAGATGCGCCAGAGTTCTTCGCGCCGACGACGCTCTAACTCGCGCTTCCGACATGCGCAGACGATGGTTTTTCCGAACGATGGGTGCCCCAGCGGGACATCGACGCGCAGGAACCCCGCGCCCCCACAAATCTGGCAAACCTGCGGCGTTGGCGCTTGCGCCGCTGTAGCAGGAGCATGGTCATTCGACTTGTCGGCGACCAGGGCAGCATCTTCTTGCTGGGCAGTTTCTTTCACCGCATAGTGCGTCGGCAATTCCAGGATCACTTCAGCGGTTCCCCCGCGCATGGAGGCAACCGGAGGTGGCGCGGTTGTGCCGTGTAGCATTGTAGGGCGAGGAGTCCGTCGATCGGGAACGAGCGACCCATCTGGCCGTTGATAGAGTCGGCCACTCCGTCGTGGCAACGCTTTATTCGGAGATGGCTGGCCCTGGACAGCGCGCGGCATGGGTTGGGCAGGAGGCGTGGGCTGTCGTGTCGACGGTTGGGTGGGCGTCATAACCGTTTGCGTCGGCCGTTGCGTCGGCGTCGCGCCTGACCGTGTTGCGGTCGACTGTGGCCCTCGTATGATCAAGTCACGCGCTTTCTTCAAGGTATCGGACTCACCTGGCAAAGGCGGCATCGGTGGCGGTTGTGTTGCCTGGCGTTGCGGTTTCGCGGCACTGCTCTCACCGCGCCCGGGATGTTCGTTGTCCTGTTTCAAAAGTCCGTCCCTCCTTTCCGTCCTGTTCCCATCGTTTGAGTATCGCGCGAATATAGCTCCAACTGCGTTTGTTTTGTTCGACAGCCTCACGAAACGCGGCTTCGATCCACTCAGGTGGATAATGGTCGGCGGCATCAGTTAATTGCTCCGCTACCAACGGCACAAGCAATCCGATATTCTGCTCATACAGCGTAAAGATCGTTGGCCGTTCCATTGCCACGATGATCGCGGGCGACCCTGATGTATATCCCTCCAGATCCAACAAGCGTTGGGGCGAAAGATCCCCTTGCAGTAAACGCTCCACGGCGCGGCGATTGCGATCGGTATTGAAAAAGTACCAGGTCACGATCTCGCCATCCACGCGCACGCGCAC
>DAIDHM010000144.1 GCA_027459705.1 Ktedonobacteria bacterium
TTCCTGGCGGTGCCTTGGGAACAGTCCTGGGGGGTGTTGTAGCGGACTTCCTCAGCAAACGCTTTGCAGGGGGGCGCATGCTGGCAGTGGCGATCAGTTTTATGGGGGCGGCCCCATTCTTCTTACTGGCATTGTTAGCAGGGAATCTGATAGTGATGCTCATCTTCGCGATGATTGCGACGATCTTTATAAATCTGTTCAACGGGCCTCTTAATGCGATCATCCAGGATGTCGTTCCCACCACACTCCGAGCTACAGCTGCGGCAATCGTCATGACCCTAGCCCACCTCGCTGGCGATGTAGGTTCACCAACACTCGTCGGCCGATTAGCCGACAATTTTCGCCACATTGGTACCGCCGGATCGCTGATCATTTTGGGCGTGCCGGCACTGGTCCTCGGAGCGATTGCCTCGCTCTGGGGTGTGCGGATGTATGTCCACGAAATGCGACATCGCTCACCAGAGCCTGAGGGGGAAGAACCATCTCATCTTGTGGTTTTTCCTATCTGATGGCGACATTCCAGAGTGAGGTAGTTTTGACTGAAAGTATACGGAGATGATTTTCTGGTAGAATGCCCTACAGGATCGGGTCAAATGAGGACGTTGCGCGGCGTCGCAGATGCACTCACCCAACGCCTCACTGCCATCTTCTTGCGCGATGGCAATAGGCACAAGCCGGTCTTTGGCAACCTGCAGGATGACGCCTTCTGGCGCGATCGCCTGCTGTTCTTCGAGTATTTCCATGGCGATACAGGCGCCGGATTGGGTGCCAGCCATCAGACCGGTTGGACGGCGTATATCGCTAACCTGCTGGATCATCGTTATCACGTTGTCGATCCGGCGCTGAACGATACGACAGCCAACCACGAACAATAAGGAAGGTCAAACAATGTCCCATACCAACATTACCCTCTACGGCGCCACCTGGTGCAGCGATTGCAAGCGCGCCAAGCAATTCTTCGGCGAGCAACGCGTCCATTATAATTTCGTCGATGTCGACGCGAATCCGGAAGGATTGAAATTCGTCGAACAGGCCAACAACGGCAAGCATATCATCCCAACGATCGTCTTCGATGATGGTTCGATTCTCGTCGAACCTTCCAACGCCGAACTGGCGACCAAACTAGGCCTCAAAATGGAGGCGCAGAATAGCTTTTATGACCTGATCATCGTCGGTAGCGGACCATCCGGCCTGACGGCGGCGCTGTATGCCGCACGCGAAGGGCTCTCGACGCTCGTGATCGAGCGGGGAGGCATCGGTGGACAGGCCGGCATCACCGAACGGCTGGATAACTTTCCCGGATTTCCCGAAGGCATTTCCGGCGCGGAATTCGCCAATCGGATGCGCCTTCAGGCGGAACGCTTCGGCGTCGAGATCCTGGCGGCCCAGGATGTTGTGGGCATCGGCGAAGATGGCGGCTACCGGATGGTCCGCACGGCTGATGGCAAAGAATATCGCTCCTTCGCCGTCTTACTGGCCGTTGGCTCAACCTATCGACGTTTGGGCATTCCCGGCGAGGAAGATTTCATCGGCGCGGGTGTCCATTTCTGTGCCACCTGTGATGGGCCATTCTATCGCGGGCAAGAAGTTCTGGTCGTCGGCGGCGGCAATAGCGCCCTGGAAGAAAGCCTCTTTCTGACCAAATTCGCCAGCCACGTCACGATCGTCGCCCGCGGTGGGATCACCGCCAGCAAAATTGTCGCCGAGAAACTTGAGAGCCACCCTGCCGTGACCATCATGACGAACACCAGTCCAGTCGAGTTCAAGGGCGAGAGTAAGCTGAAATCGGTCATTCTGGCCAACTCGACAACCGGCGATCAACACGAGACACATCCGGCGGGTGTTTTCGTCTTCATCGGCTTGACGCCAAACACCCAGATGGTCCGCGATCAGGTGAAGATGGATGAACAGGGTTTCATCATGACCGACGCCGGCTTGATGACCTCCCAGCCAGGTGTCTTCGCCTGTGGCGATTGTCGGCAGGGATCCACAAAGCAAGCTGCATCCGCGGTTGGTGAAGGCGCCGCCGCCGCCCTGGCAATCCGCCGCTATATCGAACCATTGGCCAGCGGGCTGCCCCGGCCGATGGAGGCCGATATGAAAGTGGCTGAGTCGGCAATGATGGAAGTGTGACACTGACCATCCTTATCTAGCGCACGTCACGCCAGCGATCCTGGCTTGCCATTTAGCTTGCCACACGCTGAGCAGCGTGGTGGACAACCCCGCAGAGGTGTCGATCTGCACAATATCGGCACCTCGGCACCACTGCGAGGTTGTCCACCACACCTATGCCTTAACCTGCAGCGACCCGCTTGCAAGACCCCCTGTGCCTGTGAAGTGTCAATCCCCACCCTCCCGTCCCACGATCTTCAGGACCGCCGCCCCTGCGGTTTATCGTGGCCTGCGAGTAGAGTGAAGCCATGACAAAGATTTCGCACGGAGGTGAAGGGCATGCGGCGAGCGCGGGGAATGCAACCTGAGCGAATAGAGAGGCAACGACGTGGAAAGTGGCGTCCGCTGCTCACAACGTGCGGCATCGTCATCCTCGCTCTGGCGTTGGCGGGCTGCTCGATGGATGTCAGCGCGGGTAATACGGGCCAGGGTGGCGCGCCAGGAGTGAGCATCTCTGTCAACAACAGCGCGAACGCCGCAGCGACCCCCGTACCGCCCCAGGCTCCTCAGCCTCCCACGGCGCCAGGTGCGAGTGCGGCCACCAGCAATGCCAGTACGGCCAGCACCTCGCTGGAATTATTGGGGCTGATCACCGTCCTGAGCCTGGCACCCTCGATCATCATGATGCTGACGGGCTTCACGCGCATCATGATCGTCCTCTCATTCCTGCGATCTGGTCTGGGTGGTCAACAGGTGCCCCCCAACCAGGTCATCATTGGGATGGCGCTCTTCCTGACGATCTTTGTCATGGCCCCAACGTGGCAGCAGATCAATGATACCGCACTGACTCCGTACATGAACGGCACCATCAGCCAATCGGTCGCACTGGACCGCGCCCAGACGCCCCTCCGTGACTTTATGTTCCATCAGACGCGTGAGAAAGACCTCTCGCTCTTTGTTTCGCTCGCGAAGATGCCGTTGCCAAAGACTCAGGCTGATGTGCCCACATTTGTCCTGATCCCGGCGTTCATCCTGAGTGAGATCAAAACGGCGTTCCAGATGGGATTCTTGATCTTACTGCCCTTCATGGTCATCGATCTGGTGGTCTCAACCTCATTGATGTCCGTCGGCATGATGATGCTCTCACCCACTGTCGTTTCACTGCCATTCAAATTGCTCTTGTTTGTACTGGTCGATGGCTGGGGCCTGGTGATACGCTCCCTCGTCTTGAGTTTTCATTAGGTTGCACCATGCAATCCATCTCGTATATACTTCGCTTGAGGCCATTATTTCGTGCTTGAGGGGGATACATGGATTACATTCTGGCGCTCTTCTTGCCTGGAATTGCTGTCATGCTCAAAGGCAAAATCTGGATGGGCATCGCGCTCATTTTGTTGCAACTCGTCGTGTTAGGCTGGATCCCAGCCACCATCATAGCATTCATCGTGATCAACCAGAGCAATAAAGAAAAACAGTTAAGTCAACCACCCAGATCATACTAAAAGCGCTGAGTAAAGATCGCGCCCTGGCCCGTAGCTCTTGTCACAGGCCAGGGTTCTGGATTTGACGAAACACCAGATAGGCGCTAAAACGTATGAGCTCTGCGTTAGGTTGGTGGTGTCTGGCGATGCTTGCAGCCATATAGTGCCGCGGTTCGTATCCATCACCACCAGAGTCGCTGCGCTCTGTGGGAAAAGAAGAGCATTTTCCCGCAATATGTTAAGGTTTCATGAGCAATGTTAAGATTGTGTTAGAACGTGTTTTCCACATTTGTGGATTGCCTGTGGATAAAGGTACTAGCACAAGCGGAGGTAGCGAAGACGATGCAACAGCGAACTGCGGGACAGCCACTACGCGTAGCGCTGCTTGGGTATGGGTTGGCAGGGGTTGTCTTTCACGCCCCGCTCCTGGCCAGCACGCCCGGTGTCACTATCACTGGCATCATGACGAACAATGCCGAACGCCAGGCGCAGGCTCGCCATGACTTTCCCGATGCGCACATCCTGCAGCATGTGAGTGAAATTCAACGCGACCAGTATGACTTCGCCGTGATCGCCACAACGAATCGCTTCCATGCCTCACTGGCGGAGTCCCTGCTACGCGCGGGCATCCCGGTGGTGGTAGATAAACCCCTGGCATCGTCGGTGGCGGAAGCAGAGGCGATGATCGCGACGAGCGAAGCGACGGGCATGCCGCTCTCTGTCTTTCAGAATCGTCGCTGGGATGGTGATTTCATGACCGTACGCCAGGTCATTGCCGCCGGTGAACTGGGGTCGATAGCGCGTTTCGTCTCGCGCTTCGAGCGCTTTCGCGCGACCCCCAAAGTCGGATCTTGGCGCGAACTGCCTGATCCAGCTGAAGGTGGCGGCCTCCTCTTTGACCTCGGAAGCCATCTGATCGATCAGGCTATTCAACTCTTTGGCGCCCCGCACTCCGTCTATGCCGAAGTCCGCATCACCCGTCCCGAGGCGTTGGTCGACGACGATACCTTTGTGTCCTTGCATTTCGGTCCAGACGGCACAGGGCCAATCGCCCATCTCTGGATGAGCGCTATCGCCGCTATCCCCGGTCCACGCTTTCTGGTCCAGGGAGCTCGTGGCAGTTACGCGATCGACGAGCTGGATCCACAGGAACCGCAGCTTAAAGCTGGCTTGCGCCCCGGCGACTCTGGCTACGGGGTCAATCCTCACCGCGCTCCCGGGAAATTGGTCATTGCCGGAGCGGATGACGAACCGGTCACCCGTGAGATGCCGACGTTGCCGGGAACCTATCAGCAATTCTACGCGGGCTTCCGCGACACCTTGCTGCATGGCACACCACCCCCGGTCGATCCGCGCGATTCGCTGCGCGTGCTGCGCGTGATCGCCGCAGCGCAACAGAGCGCCACATCGCACCAGGTGGTCACGCTCTAAATTCCTGGCGGATGGTCGAGCCAGCGTCTGATCATCCGCCTTCTTATGGAACATATTTTCCACATTTGTGGATAACCTGTGGACAGAGGGACGATCGCGCGAGGAATGAAAGCAACGATGCAACAACATCCAAATGAGCATTCATTGCGGGTGGCGCTCCTGGGTTATGGGCTAGCAGGACGTGTCTTCCATGCGCCGTTGCTTGCCACAACTCCCGGCATCACTATCGCAGGGATTCTGACCAATGATCCCTTGCGCCAGGCAGAGGCCCGCCGCGACTTTCCTGACGCACGCATCCTGCGGGATGTCAGTGAGATTCAGCGCGACCAGTTTGATTTCGCCATCATCGCCACACCCAACCGTTTGCATGCGCCGCTAGCCATCACGCTCCTCAAGGCTGGCATAGGAGTCGTGGTGGATAAACCGCTGGCGACCTCTGTCGCCCAGGCCACCGAGATGATCGCGACCAGCACCGCAACCGGAACACCGCTCACCACCTTTCAAAATCGTCGTTGGGATGGTGATTTTCTGACCGTGTGCCAGGTGATAGCGTCCGGAGCTTTGGGTCCGGTGGCGCGCTTCATCTCGCGCTTCGAAGTCTTTCGAGCAACGCCGCGTACGGATAGCTGGCAGGAGGAGAGAGGAGTTGACACAGGAAACGGCATCCTCTTTGGACTGGGAAGCCATCTGATCGATCAAGTGTTGCTCCTTTTCGGGATGCCACATTCGGTCTTTGCCGAGGTGCACACGACACGTCCTGGCGCACAGGTTGACGACAACGCTTTCGTGGCAATGGCATATGGGCCCCCAAAAACCGGGCCAATCGTCCATCTTTGGATGAGCAGCATCGCCGCCATCCCCGGTCCGCGATTCCTCATCCAGGGAGAACGCGGCAGTTACGCTATCAACGAACTGGATCCACAAGAGCGGCAATTACGCGCAGGCGGACATCCGGGCGATGCCGACTGGGGGATCAATGACTCCCGCGCACCCGGGAAATTGATCGTTGCCGGGTCAGGTGATGTACCGCTGATCCACACTGTGCCTACCCTCCCTGGAACCTATCAGCAGTTCTACGCGGGTTTCCGCGACTCGCTGCTTCATGGCACGCCACCGCCAGTCGATCCGCGCGATTCGCTGCGCGGGCTGGAGATCATCGCCGCGGCGCGACACAGCGCGGAAACCCACCAGGTAGTGCACCTTGTGACCACCGAGAGATGACTGAACACGTGGCCACCCACTTCGCTTCTCTGAATTAAGTAGAATATATTTTCCACATTTGTGGGTGACTTGTGGATAGCGAAGGCGATTCAGCGCGTTGCCAGCGCTGGTTTCTCCCCATAGGATTTGCGCATATGGCCCCTTCTTAGCAGAACTCAACTCATGAAGCAGAAGACTCGGATGGATCACGGGGAAGGCGCTGGTGCCATTGCTCAACCGACGATCAATTGGTTCGATAGACGGTTGGGTATCAGCATCGCTACCACAACCCACAAGTTATCCACAATGGTGGGTAACCTGTGGAAACAATAGGCAACGCGCGACCCTGTATGAGGCCAAGAAAACTGGAGAAACACAAGACCGAATGTCCACCATCTGTCCACTCGACTTGTGGATAAGTGGACATCCTCCCTTGAAAGAGAGACTGAAACAGCGAAATGCTCCGTACCATCCTCGGGCGAAAGGAACGCGGAAACATATCCTCCAGGCACAATGTGGAAGATGCGGGATAACTCGGGGATACAATGGGGATGACTGCCTGCGTCTGGGGATAACTCTTGTTGGTAAGAAAGGCTATCCACAGGCTTCCACAGGGTCAGCTCGATCATACACGCGCTGTCCACAGAGTTTGACCTCGCACCGCAGTAGATGGCATCTACTCTGGCGCTGGTTCTCCACACTATCGACACCCCTAATACGACGACAACGGATCATATCTCATTATTTAAAAGATATGATCCGTCATCACTAGTGGTACGGGGATGTGGATAGATGCGTTCGAATCAGCTATTGCGCTTGAAAGGGGCGAGAGAAAAATTATCCAGCGCTCCCAGCACGCGCTGAATATCCGCCACCACTTCATCCAACAGAGGTGGCATCCATTCCTCCTGCGAAGCACCGGCGTCGTCATCATCGTCGAAGCGGCGTGCGCGTCCCCGACCATGACGCTGGGGGCCGCGCTGGCGATCAATCATCTCGCGGAATGAAGTGAGACTCTCAGGATTCCACAGGGGTAATTCGACATGCTGTTGGAGCATTAAGCTCTCGGCTTCAAGGCCTGCCTCGCCTTGCACGATCGAGATATTGGGCCGGGTCTCAATGGCTCGGCTCGAAGTTTCAGAGACGCGGAAACGTAATGAGCGTACTAAAGTTTGCACCTGCAGTTCATCGATCGGTGTCAGATGCAAATCGATCGCATACGCCAGGTCAAGGGCCAATGGTGGCACATCCTCTGTGTGGAGGTGAGGACACGTCTCATTGGGCTCATGAAAGAACTCACAGACCCCTTGAGGCCCTTCTAGCGCCAGGGCAGTATCTAGAGGACTCCAACTGAACGAGACAGTACAGATCGGCTTGCTCTCCGCTTCTTCGCATGGCCCCAGATGACATATGCTCTCAAATTCGCGTTCAAGGGTCTCTGGGTTCAACCAGGTATCATGGTGGGTCGTGATATCCGCGTGTTCCGCGCTACGCAAGAAGATACGCACGACGTCTTCATAGGTGATCATGCCGATCGCTCCTCAGGGAGAAAGGGGTAACTGGGGTGGTCACAGTGGCATTACCCCCAGAATCTCTGCTGATCATATCCTTGTAATGCGAACGTGTCAATAAAATTTCAAGAAGGCAGTGATGAGTGTCATACGGGGCATCGTTGTTGGCAACCGTCTGGCGATGGATGCGTGGAGTGATCTCGCGAGCGCCACGCACGAAATCGAACGCATCGTTGGCCTGGCCGTCCCGCACCTGGCGCGCGACCAACCCAACGTGATTGTCTTGAGCGAGTTGCTGGGTTTACCTGGCGGTTTGATGGGGCAGCGCGGCGTGCTGGCCCGGCGCCAGCGAACCGCGCAACGTGCCCTGTCGCTACTGGCGCTGGCGGATCTCCGCCAGGTATTGGCAATGCGTCGACGATTTCCGGGTGTCACCATGGTCCAGGCATTGTTGTTGGCGCGAACAGACGCTCTCTACCAGCCGTTGGCTGAGACCTTGCCGCGTCTTGCCCGCGCCAATAACGCAACGATTGTCGCGGGCACGGCGGCTCCGCGCGTCTCACGCAGCGTCGATCAGCGTTTAATCCGCCGCTATGGTCAACCGGGCGCGGCCGTGGTGTATCTCCCCATCGCGCCAGCGGTGTATAACATCGCGCTGGTCGCAACACCTGATGGGGAGTTGCGCCGCGTGGAAAAAGTGTTTCTTACGACAAACGAACAACGTATGCTGCATCTCACTGCTGGTCGTCTGGCTGAGGTACCGGTGATCACGACGCCAGCTGGGCCTATCGGCGTCGCTATCAGCCTGGATGCTTTTACCCCCGCCTACTTGCGTCATCTCGACCAGGCTGGTGCCGCGATCGTTGTGCAGCCTGATGCCAATGATCAACTCTGGGCCGATCCCTCGCGCACCTGCGATTGGCAGCCTCAGGAATGGCTGGGTTCTGTGCTGGGCAGTGTGCAGCCAGAGTATCCGCATATACGCGCGAATCTCTGCGCCATGCAGACGGGTATGTTCTTCGATATCGTCTTCGATGGGCAGTCGACGATCACGATGGCGGGACCAGATATCCCCCGGCCTGTGGATAACTTCGTGGGTAACTCGGGATTTATCCACACCGTTAGTGGAAAACCCCTCACCGGCAAGATGCTGGCGATCGCTCCCTGGGTTATACCCGATCCTGTATGGAACGCGCCGGATCTCGGCCTGGCCGAACGCCGCGCGCTCTTGAGCGCCGCGGCGCGTGAACTCTTGCCCGGTGGAAGCCGCGCTGGCGCCTTTCGTGAATCCGTCATCTGGTCGGATATCGTGGTGGATATCTGAGAAATAGGCTGACGAACCCATGTCCGTTCGCCGATAGTGTTGACAAGTTGGTGGTATCCTTGCTACCCTATGCCTCGATGCCGCGCACCGGCGCGATCAACTGGAGCATGGAGCAGTTACCTGATGTTGATCACCTGTCTGCTGGATAGCATGGCTGCTCATCCGCCAGTGTTGACGATTCCCTCCCTGGGGGATGCGCCGCTTGGATGGATCATGGGAATCGTCGCACTGTTAGGCCCCATAGTCTTCACGGTGATGAGCTGGCAGCGCCGACGAGGACACTGGAAATATTTTTTCGCACAATGGCGTACTGTTGGTTTCTGGTTGTTCTGGTGTGGCACCGTAATCACTGCCGGGGGCCTTTTCGCGTTGATCGGGATTGTGCCAGCGTTGCAAGATCAGTGGAATACCTGGTATGTTGCGGCCGTGACAGCGGTGGGAGCGGATCGTGTGGGGCTGGAATGGCTGAATCAGGTACAAGGATTCTACTTTCTCTCCCTGCAGTTTGCGGCAGGCGCGGTATTTCTCAGCGGCGCAACGGCATTATTATTAGGTTTGTCGCGTTTGTCACGCCGAATGGCGACCTTCCGCGTGGAGCCCGATGCCTGGTTATTAGCGCCGCCGGAATCAGCCAAAGTTCCTGCGGTCCGGCGTGGCCGCCAACGCTGAATTGAGTTCTGAGAAATGTTCCATATGATCTCGCTGATTGTGCCACAGAGGGTCCAGATGCTGTTGGTGGTCGCGCCCCCCAGCCTGGTCATCCCTGGCTTAGTGGCCGGTTTGCCCGGCTGGTTTACTGGTTTGGTGGTCTTGCTGGCTCCCGGAGTCTGGATGTCGTCGCGGTGCCATCGACGCCTGGGACACTGGCGCCGCTATTTCGCCAACTGGCGTAGCCGCTCGTGGTGGGCCATTCAGTTGGGATCGATAGGCCTAACTCTGGCAACGGTCGCCCTCCTGGGCGCGCTACCTGCCTGGGATCGCGCCTGGCACAGCTGGGATACAGCGGCTTTTACGGCCTACCCACCGGATCCTCAGGTACTACAATGGCTCGATCAAGCTCATGGGCAGGTCATGTTGCTCTGGCAGGCTTGCTCGGCGGTGGTCTTGATCGCCTCGCTCGCAACATTGGCGTTAGGGATGATCTTTTTCTGGCGCCACTTTCTCTCACGACGGCGCGTGCCCCAGCCATCGACCGATTGGAAGATGCTTCCCTCAGAATTCTGAAGGGGCAATTGGGCAGTTCTGTCCACAATGTGACGGTTATCCACAGGATTTATCCACATTCGGACCATGCTCGTCAAATGCTTTCGTGCCCCGCAGCTGCATGGCGTGCCCATTGAGGAAGGCATCGTGGCTGCCAATATTTCAGAAATGATAGCAATGTCGCTTGTATTTTGGGAGTGGGCATCTTGCGTAGATCCTGGACAGCACGTATAATACAATTACAGAGATATGCGGCGACATCTGCGTCGTCGTAGTGCGCACCCTATGCGGAGGAACAGGTACAATGGCTGACATCATCACGAATTTCGACCAGCAGGTCGAGACAACTCCCGTCGTTGCGATGACGGAAGTCGCCGCCATCAAGGTGCGCGAGTTATTAGACGCCGAGAATGATCCAGCGCTCGCCTTGCGCGTTTTTGTCGCTGGTGGTGGCTGTTCTGGGCTGCAGTACCAGATGGCGTTGACTGAAGTCGAAGATGACGACCTCATCATCGAGCATGACGGCATCCGCGTACTGGTGGATCCCATGAGTGCTGAATATATTCGAGGCAGCATCATCGACTATCATGATGGATTGATGGGCGCCGGTTTCACGGTCGACAATCCCAACGCTGTTTCGTCTTGCGGCTGCGGCCATTCGTTCCGCACAGCCGATGGCGGAGGCGACGCGCACTCGTGCGGTTGCGGGCATTGATCGCGTGAGCGAGCCAGTGGGCCACGTGGGATGTCAGTATCCTGCGTGGCCCATAAGTTGTCTTTCGTCTTAAGATTTCTCGATACAGCTTTTCCGCGCGAGCAATCTCGCGTCGATGAGGTTTCGCAATGAGCCAGCAGGTACCAACCCGGCCAGACGTGCCAGCGCCCGCCGAAGGCGAGGCGGAGCGTGCCGCGCGCCGTCAGCGCGCGCTGACGGGTGAAGCGGTACACGGCCTCTGGCAACGAGTCAGCACGCGCCGCGCCATCAGCGAAGGCGTCGTGATCTTTCTCATCTGGCGACTGCTCGTCCTGGTTCCGATCACATTCTGGCCAGCCCAGATCTTTCCCCTGATCCTGGTCGTTTTATTGATTCTCCGTTTCTTACCGCCTGTCTGGTCGGTGTTGCGGGTCATCGCGACACGCCGCGAGCGGATGAGTCGTCGCTTTTTTGGCATGAGTGCGATCCTCGCGACTGCTTGCCTTGGTGTGGATTTGCTGGTGGCGCTCCTGGTTGGCGATCCGATGCAGCCGTTTGGTGGTCCGCTTTATGGGCCAGATATCGTGCGATTTGGAGCCCGTGTGCACCATCTCACACTGGGGTCGTTTGCGCGTGCTGAACTCACTATGTATGGTCTCTTGTTGGTCTATTTCTTACTCGCGACCATCTGCACGCGTCTGGCGCAGGGTGGTTTCTTGCGCTTCACCATGCCCTCAGGCAATGGCCGTGTCACCCTCTGATTCGTCGCAATGACTAACGTCGTGGGTCGGATGTACAACTCGAAACTCCATATGGATGAAAGCCATACGCGTCCTCGGTGCTCATTCGCCCGGCCTGCTGCGTTTCAATACATTCCCCAATACTGGCGCTTCTCGGCGACAGTGTAGCTATACGTCTGATTGCCATAGCCCGCCCCGCTCAGCGTGGTCGTTGGCACCGTCCAGCCCGACGCCGTGCAGACCGTCTGCACCAGCCGGTTCTGGCTGTCGTAGCAGTAGTGCTCCGAGACCGTATTCGCCGAGGTGCTGCTCACCGCCTGGCTGGGGCTTGTCTGCTGCCATTATCCCCCAGCTGCGCCTGGCTCGCCTGCCCTTGCGGCCCCAACTCACCGTCGGCATAGCTGATCGCCTGCACCAGATACCGCGTCGTCCCTCCTTGCGTCAGCGTCATGCTCCCCAACCACCCCTGGGCGCCATAGACTCGCGTCTCCGTCACGCCGCCTGGCATGCCCACCGTCGTCTGCTCATTTGCATCATTATACCCATACGTGTACGGGTACGTCACCCCTCCGGTCGTCTCGCTCCACCCGCTCAGTCGGCCACGCGCGTCGTACGCCCAGGTGTAACTCCCCTGGATCGCCTGGTTCGGTCCGCTGGCAAAGCTCTCGGCCGGAAATTAATGCCCTTTCACCGGAAATAATCCAATTATTAACACCAGAGAAAGATAGCTTATATAAAATACGATATATGAGTATGCAAAATTTCTAAAAATTATGAAGGATGCAAAATTAATTGCGATGCAAAAACACGTTACTGAAATTACTATTACTCGATATATTTTTGAATACCATTTCATAATCAGTGAAGTAATAAGACGTTTAAGTGTGGCAATTGCAAATGTGAGAAAATAGGCGAATAATAATATTAACAAAAAAAACTTCTCAAATGTTATAACAATCATTATGGCATCCCTTCGATGTGTGCTCCAAAATGATCGCCCGCCGTGGTCGCATTGATCGCCCCAGTCTGCGCCGCCAGCAGATTGCCCCCCTGCGCCAGCGGCTGCGGCACATACACCGGCGCGCTCGCGCTGCTGGCCCCGCTCGTCGTGCTGGTGCTCATGCCGCCTCCCGTCACCGTGTTCTGCGCCGCCGAGGGATCATACGCCCCCGTCCCCTTGCCCGTCAAGAGCCCCGTGTTAGGATTGGTGTACTGCCCCTGGTAGCCCAGGTGCGTCGGCATCGGCGTCCCCGGCGCCTGGTACTGGCTCGCGCCGTAGGGCGTGTACAGCGTCATCCCCGCCGGTGACCCATCCGCTGCCAGCGCGCGCACCACGCTGCCCGTCCCATCGCGCACCAGGAAGCTCACCGCCCCGCCGTTGCTCGCCACCCCTTGCACCGGCCCGGCGTCGTAGTACGTCGTCGTCGTGGTCACCCCGTTGGTCGTCGCCACCTCGGCGAGCGTGCCG